>NZ_JAOPKZ010000060.1 GCF_025519785.1 Staphylococcus marylandisciuri
ATTCTAATAAGGCATCTACTTTAGGATTTACTCTAAAACGATTAATTGTTTTATAAGAAGGTTTTTGATTTTGTGACAGCCACATCATTCGGATACTATCGTTAAGCAGCTTTTCTATTTTACGACCAGAAAATACAGATTGTGTGTAGGCATATAAAATAATTTTCAACATCATTTTGGGGTGATATGAGGTAGCACCGCGATGATGCTTGAATTCATCGAATTCATTTTCAGGAATTGTTTCAACGATTTCATTAACAT
>NZ_JAOPKZ010000061.1 GCF_025519785.1 Staphylococcus marylandisciuri
ATTGTTGAATGCGTAATTTCGTTTTTTGAACTAGAAAAGAATGTTTAGCTACATGAGGATAACTTTCACGTGCAAGTTTAACTAATTCTTTCGCATAGTTTTCTGCTTTCTTAATAGATAAACCTTTATCTGTGGAGTTGAGTATGCTCGTAATAAGCGTTTCTAAATCTTGTTGATAGACGATGTCAGGATGAGGGAATTGTTGAGCGATATTAAGTGCTATGAGAGAGTAACGGTTTTTAAATAATTTTTCTAATTGAG
>NZ_JAOPKZ010000062.1 GCF_025519785.1 Staphylococcus marylandisciuri
TGTAGCCTGATATTGAAATTCGGCACAGCTTGTACAGGATAGGTAGGAGCCTTAGATACGTGAGCGCTAGCTTACGTGGAGGCGTTGGTGGGATACTACCCTCGCTGTGTTGGATTTCTAACCCGCACCACTGATCGTGGTGGGAGACAGTGTCAGGTGGGCAGTTTGACTGGGGCGGTCGCCTCCCAAAAGGTAACGGAGGCGCTCAAAGGTTCCCTCAGAATGGTTGGAAATCATTCATAGAGTGTAAAGGTATAAGG
>NZ_JAOPKZ010000063.1 GCF_025519785.1 Staphylococcus marylandisciuri
TGTAGCCTGATATTGAAATTCGGCACAGCTTGTACAGGATAGGTAGGAGCCTTAGATACGTGAGCGCTAGCTTACGTGGAGGCGTTGGTGGGATACTACCCTCGCTGTGTTGGATTTCTAACCCGCATCACTAATCGTGGTGGGAGACAGTGTCAGGTGGGCAGTTTGACTGGGGCGGTCGCCTCCCAAAAGGTAACGGAGGCGCTCAAAGGTTCCCTCAGAATGGTTGGAAATCATTCATAGAGTGTAAAGGTATAAGG
>NZ_JAOPKZ010000064.1 GCF_025519785.1 Staphylococcus marylandisciuri
ACGCAACACCGGATACGAAAGTCAATATTCCAGTTGTCGTTCACTATCCAGACGGTTCAACAGATACACCGACAGTAACAGTTACTGTCGTGCCGAAAGATCCAAGTGAAACAGATGCAGGTCAACACGACCCTGGATACGAGGATCAAGGAACGAAACCAGGTACACCAGTAGAAGTGCCACAAACGAAAGATGGCAATTTACCACCAGGAACAACGTTCGAAGGCCCTAAAGATGTACCACCAGGTTGGACAGTGA
>NZ_JAOPKZ010000065.1 GCF_025519785.1 Staphylococcus marylandisciuri
CAAATTCAAAATCGAATAAAAAGTTAATGAAGAATTATAATTGGGAATACTTCAAATCACAAGTTAACCAAAAGCTTTCAGAACCAGAAACTAAAAAGATCTACAGTCAAAGAAAAATTGACGTAGAGCCAGTTTTTGGATTTATGAAGGCTATTTTGGGTTTCACTCGAATGTCGGTTAGAGGCATAAATAAAGTTAAAAGAGAACTTGGTTTTGTATTAATGGCACTTAATATAAGAAAAGTAGTAGCTCAAC
>NZ_JAOPKZ010000066.1 GCF_025519785.1 Staphylococcus marylandisciuri
TTTTGGGGTGATATGAGGTAGCACCGCGATGATGCTTGAATTCATCGAATTCATTTTCAGGAATTGTTTCAACGATTTCATTAACATGTCGTGATAGATCATTTGTGGGGATTAGAACTGATGTTTCCATTGGTAGTGTAAGTTGAGTCATGTTATAATTTTTATACATAAGGCACCTCGTTAATTTAGTTTTATGGACTTAATTAAATTATACGAAAGGGCCTTATTTTTTTAAAGTATTTTGATGTAAATTTA
>NZ_JAOPKZ010000006.1 GCF_025519785.1 Staphylococcus marylandisciuri
TGAACTCTATTGATCAACGAAGTAATTGCTTATTTCTCTACTAGAAACATATGAGGATAGAGAAACAAGGAAGAACGAGGCGATCAAAAGAGGGAAGCAGCGAAGTTTACTAAGGTAAATGAGCAATGAACTCTATTGATCAACGAAGTAATTGCTTATTTCTCTACTAGAAACATATGAGGATAGAGAAACAAGGAAGAACGAGGCGATCAAAAGAGGGAAGCAGCGAAGTTTACTAAGGTAAATGAGCAATAAACTCTATTGATCAACGAAGTAATTACTTATTTCTCTACACTCATAAAAGGAGGGATGAAGATGATAGAGATAAGAGAGCTAGTAAAGCAATATAAGACTAACAAGCTGGACGTCACAGCGGTCGATCATGTCAATTTAGATATAGCTTCTGGCAAAATTTTTGGCATTATTGGTTTTTCTGGAGCTGGGAAAAGTACTTTAGTTCGTTTGCTCAACTATTTAGAAGTGCCTACGTCTGGGGACGTTATCATTGATGGTGAAAATATGGGTGAACTATCTAGAGTTCACTTAAGACGTAAGCGTCAAAAGGTTAGTATGGTCTTTCAGCATTTTAACTTATTGTGGTCTAGAACTGTATTACAAAATATTATGTTCCCTCTTGAAATTGCAGGCGTTCGCAGACAGAGTGCCAAAGCAAGAGCGCTTGACTTAGTGAAGCTCGTAGGTTTAGAGGGGAAAGAGAATGCCTATCCTTCAGAGCTCTCAGGAGGGCAGAAACAACGTGTAGGTATTGCGAGAGCGTTAGCGAATGAGCCAAGTGTTCTGCTATGTGATGAAGCTACGAGTGCACTTGATCCTCAAACTACGGATGAAATCCTAGATTTACTGGTAAAAATTAAAAAAGAACGTGATTTAACTATAGTTATTATCACCCATGAGATGCAGGTCATACGTAGAATTTGTGATGAGGTTGCGGTAATGGAGAATGGTAAAGTGATTGAGCAGGGCAATGTTGCGGAGGTCTTTGAAAATCCTCAACATGAAGTGACGCGTCGCTTCGTTAAAGATGACTTAAATGATGAGGTTGAGGGACCTATAGATGAGTATGTTGATATTAAAGATAATGACTATGTCATTAAACTCACATTTACCGGTTCAGCTACTACTGAGCCAGTCGTTTCTTACATAACACGCACGCTTAACATCGACGTTAACATTTTAGAAGCAAGCGTTAGACATACGCAACAGGGCGCACTAGGCTTTCTAATCATTCATTTAGCTGACTTGAACACGGATGATTTCGATAACTTTATTAGTGACTTAGAGCAGCGTGGAATTCAAGTGGAGGTGATACGACATGGGTAAATCATTGAGCGAAATCCTTCATGAAATGGCCACGATGCCAAACGTAGACTGGACAGAAGTATGGGTTGCTACTGTTGAAACGCTCTATATGACTATAGTGTCGACGATCTTTGCATTTATACTCGGCTTAATACTTGGCATACTTCTCTTCTTATCAGCTAGAAGTAGCTCTCCACTTGCACGCGTATTCTATAGTATTGTCTCATTTATAGTTAACTTATTTAGAGCGATTCCTTTCATTATACTTATTCTGATATTAATTCCGTTTACAAGTTTAGTGTTGGGAACGATAAGTGGACCGACTGGAGCGCTGCCAGCTTTAATAATTGGATCAGCACCGTTCTATGCGCGATTAGTTGAGATCGGATTTAAGGAAATTGATAAAGGCGTTATTGAAGCGGCTTGGTCAATGGGGGCTAGTACGTTAACAGTGGTACGTAAAGTTTTGCTACCTGAAGCACTGCCAGCTCTCGTCTCAGGCATTACTGTCACTGCTATAGCGCTAGTTGGTTCAACCGCTATAGCAGGCGTGATTGGTGCAGGTGGTTTAGGTAATTTAGCTTACCTTACTGGTTTTACTCGAAATCAGAATGATGTCATTTTAGTATCTACTGTTTTCATCTTAATTATAGTATTTATTATCCAATTCATTGGGGATTGGTTAACAAATAAAATTGATAAAAGATAAATTAAAAAGGAGATTAGAACATGAAGAAAATTCTATCGTTAGTATTAATAGCTGTTGTAACGCTCGCTTTAGCCGCGTGTGGTAAAAAAGACGACAAGACAATTACTGTAGGTGCTTCGCCAGCACCCCATGCTGAAATATTAGAAAAAGCAAAACCGATTTTAGAGAAGAAAGGCTATGATCTAAAAATTAAGAAAATTAACGATTACACGACACCTAATAAATTATTAGATAAAGGTGAAATCGATGCTAACTTCTTCCAACATACACCTTATTTGAAAAAAGAAAGTGAAGATAAAGGTTATAAAATCGAATCTGCTGGTGATGTCCACTTAGAACCGATGGCAGTGTACTCTAAAAAATACAAAAAGTTAAAAGATTTACCAGATGGTGCGATAATTTACGTTTCAAACAATCCAGCTGAACAAGGACGTTTCTTGAAGTTCTTTGTTGACGAAGGGTTAATTAAATTGAAAAAAGGCGTTAAAATTCAAGACGCTACATTTAAAGATATTACTGAAAATAAAAAGCATTTAAAATTTAATCACCAACAATCAGCTGAATATCTTCCAAAGATCTATCAAAATCAAGATGCAGACGCGGTAATTATTAATTCTAACTTTGCCATCGATCAAAAATTAAGTCCTAAAAAAGATTCTATTGCTTTAGAAAAACCTGAAAATAACCCATATTCTAACTTAGTAGCAGTTCAAAAAGGACATAAAGATGATAAAAAGGTTAAAGAATTAATGAAGGCATTACAATCTAAAGAAATTAAAGACTTTATTAATAAAAAATATGATGGTGCAGTTGTACCAGCTAAATAACGTTTAGAATCTTTAAAAGAATCTGGACATAAATCCCAAAAGAAGGGAGCGGGACAGAAATCTAATTTGAATAAATAGATTTCGTAGTCCCGCCCCGGCAAGGATGACTAGAATTGAAAAAAGCTTGATACAAGCGCATTTTCAAATCAGTCATCTACTGCCAAGATGCTGAAAGAGGCTGAGACATTACATGATGTCCCAGCCTCTTCTTATTATTCCATACTTCGTATTATTAGCTGTGTCGTCTAAGCCTCGGTCTTCTACTGGCACTGCCCGGATCCGTACTATCCGTAGAAACTTATAAATCAATTTCCCTTTAAGAACTACCGTATGAAATTAAGTTAATAATGGCCTAAAAGTTAATGAAAAATTGTAATTGGGAGTGCTTTAAATCTCAAGTTAACCAGAATGTAGAAGAATGAAATTGTGATGAGAAGTTTCATTATTTGTATTGAGAACAAAGCGCTTTCTATTATCAGTTGTCAATCTTCTGCCAATTTTATTAGTAGTTATAACTTCTTTATAATAATTTCAATTTACGGCGCCGAATGGTTTATATTGGTTTGAAACTGCGTTATAATAAATGGGTGAAACAAAGGCTTAGTGTTTTGACGGCAAATTAAAATTATTTTAAACTAGGCGAGAAAACATATTATATATTACGGAGGGAATATGTATGCCATCAACATTAGAAATTAAAGACCTACATGTGTCTATAGAAGATAAAGAAATATTAAAAGGTGTAAATCTTACAATTAACGCGGGCGAAATACACGCAGTAATGGGACCAAATGGTACTGGTAAATCAACTTTATCATCTGCAATTATGGGTCACCCTGCATACGAAGTAACTCAAGGTGAAGTATTATTAGATGGCGAGAACGTATTAGAATTAGAAGTAGATGAACGTGCTAAAGCAGGTTTATTCTTAGCTATGCAATATCCATCTGAAATTACCGGCGTAACTAATGCGGACTTTATGCGTTCTGCTATTAATGCAAAGCGTGAAGAAGGCGATGAAATTAATTTAATGCAGTTTATTAAAAAATTAGATAAAGAGATGGATTTCTTAGACATCGATCAAAACATGGCTCAACGTTACCTCAATGAAGGTTTCTCTGGCGGTGAGAAGAAGCGTAATGAAATCTTACAACTTATGATGTTACAACCTAAATTCGCTATTCTTGACGAAATTGACTCAGGCCTAGATATCGACGCTTTAAAAGTAGTGTCTAAAGGCATTAACGAAATGCGCGGTGACGAGTTCGGTTCACTCATTATTACTCACTATCAACGTTTATTAAACTACATTACACCGGATCAAGTTCACGTGATGTACGGTGGTAAGATCGTTAAGACAGGCGGACCTGAACTAGCAAAACGATTAGAAGAAGAAGGCTATGAATGGGTCAAAGAAGAGTTTGGTGCTACAGAATAATTTAAAGTAAAGTCAAAGATGACTACAGATGACAAATCGATTAATCATCAAATGGGAGGAAAAAAGTATGACGACTGAAACATTAAACATTTCTGAAGCGCAACTTGTTGACTACTCACAAGCCCATAATGAACCTTCTTGGATGACAGATTTACGTAAAGAAGCGTTGCAATTAACTGAGACTTTAGAAATGCCTAAACCAGATAAGACGAAAATTAAACGATGGGATTTCGATTCATTCCAGCAGCATGAAACTACAGGTGGCGTTTATGAAACGTTGGAAGAATTTCCGGAATCAATCAAACAAATTATCGATGTAGATAGATCTGAAAACTTAGTGATTCAACACAATAATTCTACTGCTTTCACTCGACTTTCTGAATCAGCGCAAAAGGATGGAGTGATTGTAGAAGGCCTAAGTGAAGCATTAGTAAACCATCCAGATTTAGTTAAAAAATATTTAATGACTGAAGCGGTTAAGGTTGATGAACATCGTTTAACAGCTTTACACACAGCATTGATCAATGGCGGGCTATTTGTATACGTGCCGAAGAATGTTGTGGTAGAACACCCTATTCAATATGTGGTGCTTCATGACGATGAGAAAGCGAGCTTTTACAACCATGTGATCATCGCTACGGAAGAGAGCGCAGAAGTCACTTACGTAGAGAACTATCTATCAAATTCTGAAGGCAATGACAATCAAGTTAATATTATTTCAGAAGTCATAGCAGGAGCTAATTCAAATATCACTTACGGTTCAGTAGATTATCTGGATAAAGGTTTCACTAGTCACATTATTCGTCGCGGACATGCAGATGCAGATGCTTCAATCAACTGGGCTTTAGGTTTAATGAACAACGGAAGTCAAATTATTGATAATACTACTAACTTGATTGGTGACCGTTCTACTAGTGAATTGAAATCCGTAGTAGTTGGTACTGGTGACCAAAAAGTGAATTTAACATCTAAGATAGTTCAATATGGTAAGGAAACGGATGGCTACATCTTAAAACATGGCGTTATGCGTGAGAATGCATCTACAGTATTTAACGGTGTTGGCTACATTAAGCACGGCGGTACGAAGTCGATTGCGAACCAAGAATCTCGTGTGTTAATGTTATCCGACAAAGCACGCGGAGATGCTAACCCAATCTTGCTCATTGATGAAGATGATGTGGAAGCTGGTCACGCAGCTTCAGTAGGACGGGTAGATCCTGAACAACTTTATTATCTCATGAGTCGTGGTATCTCACGTCATGAAGCTGAACGTTTAGTAATCCATGGTTTCTTAGACCCGGTAGTGAGAGAGCTACCAATTGAAGATGTTAAACGACAATTACGTGAAGTGATTGAACTTAAAGTTAATAAGTAAATTGCGATTGAACAGAAATCGAGCTGCTCATGTTGTCATCACGGCATGCCTAACTAGATTTCTGAAACTATTTACTACTGCATTATAGCATTCAGCTAGCTACAGCCTAGTTACTGCAGAGGGCATACTAAAGTAGAACGAAGCATGTATATTCTAGCTGTTAAAATGTTATATGATTTGACGATTACAGGGAACGGGACAGAAATCTAATTTGAATAAAAGATTTTGTAGTCCCGCCCCGGCAAGGATGACTAGAATTGAAAAAAGCTTGATACAAGCGCGTTTTCAAATCAGTCATCTACTGCCAAGATGCTGAAAGAGGCTGAGACATTACATTATGTCCCAGCCCCTAGCTTAAAGCATATAGTTTCAATTTATGATTCTATAAAGAAAGGTCTGTGAATAAGAATGACCGAAGAACTAAATGTGAATGAAATAATTAAAGACTTTCCTATTATAAATCAACAAGTAAATGGCAAACGCTTAGCCTATTTAGATACGAGCGCGACAAGTCAATCTCCATCTCAAGTTATTAGCGCTATGTCTGAGTACTATGAGAAATATAACTCTAATGTCCATCGTGGCGTGCACACGCTAGGTGCATTAGCTACCGATAGTTATGAGAATGCTCGAGAGGTAGTTAGACGCTTTATTCACGCAAAATACTTTGAGGAAATTGTATTTACACGTGGCACAACATCCGCAATTAATCTTGTGGCACGCAGTTATGGTGACGCTAATGTTGAAGAGGGCGATGATATCGTAGTGACTGAAATGGAGCACCACGCGAATATCGTTCCTTGGCAAGAACTGGCTAAGCGTAAACGAGCTAATCTCAAATTCATTCCGATGACGGATGAAGGAGAAATCACTCTTGATGCGGTTAAAGAGACGATAACGGATAATACTAAGATAGTAGCTATTACGCATGTTTCAAATGTACTTGGTACGATTAACGATGTGAAAGCTATTGCTGAAGTTGCCCATGCACATGATGCAATCATTACTGTAGATGGGGCACAGTCTGCACCACATATGCAAATAGACGTTCAAGATTTAAATGTTGATTTCTTTAGTTTTAGTGGTCACAAGATGCTTGGCCCTACTGGTATCGGTGTCTTGTATGGTAGAAGAGAATTACTGCAAGATATGGAACCTACTGAATACGGCGGCGATATGATAGACTTCGTTAGTAAATATGACGCTTCATGGGCCGATTTACCAACGAAGTTTGAAGCTGGCACACCTCCGATAGCCGAGGTTATCGGTCTGGCAGCTGCAATTAAGTATTTAGAGGAATTAGGCTTCGATGCTATTCATCAACATGAGAAAGCGTTGACTGAATATGCATATGATAAGATGTCTGAGATTGAGGGGCTGGAAATATACGGTCCGCCAAAAGATCGTCGTGCTGGCGTTATTACCTTTAACTTCAATGATATTCATCCACATGATGTAGCTACAGCTGTCGATACGGAAGGCGTAGCAGTTCGCGCTGGCCATCATTGTGCGCAACCGTTGATGAAATGGTTAAACCAATCTTCAACTGCTCGTGCAAGTTTCTATATCTATAATAATAAAGAAGATGTGGATCAACTTGTGCGCGCATTGAAGCAAACGAAGGAGTTTTTCTCAGATGAATTTTAATAATCTTGATCAGTTATATCGTTCAGTAATTATGGATCATTACAAGAACCCACGCAATAAGGGAACTGTTGAAGATGGATCTATGACTGTAGATATGAATAATCCGACGTGTGGAGATCGAATTCATCTCACGTTTGATATTCAAGATGGCGTGATTAAAGATGCGAAATTCAACGGCGAAGGTTGTTCAATCTCAATGTCTAGTGCTTCAATGATGACTGAAGCAGTGAAAGGACAAAGTTTAGCTGATGCTATGCGCATGAGTCAAGAATTTACCAAGATGATGCTTGGCGAAGATTACGAAATTACTGAAGAAATGGGCGATATTGAGGCGCTACAAGGTGTTTCCCAATTCCCAGCTAGAATAAAATGTGCAACATTAGCTTGGAAAGCGCTTGAAAAAGGCACTGTAGAAAAAGAGGGGAATACTGAGTAATAGAGAAGTCTCTAGCCGTTGACAATGTGTAATATTCCATTCACACTAGATAGTAACAACAAGATGATGTTTAATAGCGAAGTCAATAACAGTTAATATAGATCTCGTAAAGTAATAGTCACCTATAATATAAAAGGAGTGATATTCATGGCTAAGAAAGCACCAGATGTGGGCGAGTACCAATATGGTTTCCATGAGAAAGACGTTTCAATCTTTAGATCAGAACGCGGTTTAACAGAAAACGTTGTAAAAGAAATTTCTAAGATGAAAGAAGAACCTGAATGGATGCTTAATTTCAGATTAAAAGCATTAAAACAGTTCTATAAAATGCCGATGCCTCAATGGGGCGGAGACTTATCAGAGCTCGACTTTGATGATATCACTTATTATGTTAAACCATCAGAGCGAACTCAGCGCTCTTGGGATGAAGTTCCTGAAGAAATTAAACGTACGTTTGATAAGTTGGGTATTCCTGAAGCAGAACAAAAATATTTAGCCGGTGTTTCTGCTCAGTACGAATCAGAAGTAGTTTATCACAATATGGAAAAAGAGCTTGAAGAAAAAGGTATTATCTTCAAGGACACAGATACTGCACTTAAAGAACATGAAGACTTATTTAAAGAGTATTTCGCATCTGTTGTACCTGCAGCAGATAACAAATTCTCAGCACTTAACTCAGCAGTTTGGTCTGGAGGTTCATTCATATATGTGCCTAAAAATGTTAAGTTAGATACACCTTTACAAGCGTACTTCCGCATCAACTCAGAGAATATGGGCCAATTTGAACGTACGTTAATCATCGCTGATGAAGGTGCGTCAGTTAACTACGTTGAAGGATGTACAGCTCCAGTTTATTCAACAAGTTCACTTCACTCTGCAGTAGTCGAAATCATCGTGCATAAAGATGCGCATGTTCGTTATACTACTATTCAAAACTGGGCTAACAATGTTTATAACTTAGTTACGAAACGTACGATGGTTCATGAGAATGGTAACATGGAATGGGTAGACGGCAACTTAGGTTCTAAACTAACAATGAAATATCCAAACTGCGTACTTAATGGTCGTGGTGCGAAAGGAAGCACTTTATCGATCGCATTCGCAGGTAAAGGTCAAGTACAAGATGCAGGTGCTAAGATGATTCATAAAGCACCTGATACTTCATCAACTATCGTTTCTAAATCAATCTCTAAAAACGGCGGTAAAGTTATTTATCGTGGTATTGTCCACTTTGGACGTAAAGCTAAAGGCGCACGTTCTAATATCGAATGTGACACATTAATTCTCGATAACGAGTCAACATCAGATACTATTCCATACAATGAAGTGTTTAATGACAATATTTCATTAGAACACGAAGCAAAAGTTTCTAAAGTATCTGAAGAACAATTATTCTATCTTATGAGTCGCGGTATTTCTGAAGAAGAAGCAACAGAAATGATTGTTATGGGCTTCATTGAACCATTTACTAAAGAACTTCCAATGGAATACGCAGTAGAGATGAACCGTTTAATTAAATTCGAAATGGAAGGTTCTATCGGTTAATATTAACTACTGATATAATTCATTTTGCTTAATAAATAAGCACGACGGATACCAATTTGGGAGCGGGACAGAAATCTTTTTATTCAAATTAGATTTCTGTCCCGTCCCGGCAAGGATGACTAGAATTGAAAAAGCTTGATACAAGCGCTTTTCAAATCAGTCATCTACTGCCAAGAGGCTGAGACATTACATTATGTCCCAGCCTCGAATGTCGGTGTTGCGTCGTGCTTTTTTGCGTATATTGATGATTATATATTTTTTATCGTTTCCGTTATTTGTGAGGTAAGTATTAACGATTTCAAGTCAAACATATCATCAACATTATCAGCTAAATATGATGTGCTAGAATGCTATAATGTTAGTATATTTTAATTTGGAAAACTTGTTTACGACTTGTATGCAGATGAATAAAGTGTTTAGGTTCTATTCCACCAAATATAAAGTAATTATCATCAAGGCTCAATACGTAACCCAAAATGTTTCAGCATAATTGATCACAACTTTAAAGCCATACTAAAATAAAATTGATAAACCACCGTTAAGTGACAATCAAATGAATGAATTATATGATGCGTTGGTAATGAAGATGTTCCACGACACACATGTAGAAATGAACTATTTTTGAAAACGGATATATAAAGAAAGCAGAAGTATTTCTACAGAAAGTAGAGACGCATAATCAAGCGTTGCAAAATATAATAATGAAGGGTTAGTCACTTTAAAATTAAGAGAATTAGTAAAAATAAATTAGTATAAAAGTGTTAAAAAGATAGTTGTCATGTATAATAATAAGCGTAGGAAAGAGAGGTTAGAAACAGTGAACCGTTTAGAATAGAAAGAAAAAAAGAAGATAGATTATAGAAACTGAAAGCAGAATATTCCGAAATTACCGCATAGGAGTTTTAATACTAAAATATGGGTTGGAAAGTTAATACAATTCCATTTTATTATAAAATGAGGTGATAACAATGTCGAATCTAACTAAGATAAGAATTAGAACTTTTTTAAATTATGCAATAGGTATTATTGTATTGGGTGTTGCAGCCTATTTTTTAATAAAATAAACGATAAAACGGTTCACTAATATTATGATTATCAAAATGGTGAAAAAATTAATTAACTCAAATATAAGTGCAACAGAAATAGAAAAAGCAACTTGCGTAGATGCATCTTCTATTAGGCGTATACGTAGAGGCGAAAGGAAACTTGAAAACTTAAGTTTTGAAAAAGGAGTAGCATTATATGAATATGCGAAAGTGCGCTTAAAGGAATAAGTGAGTTGCTTCGGTATCACTGATACTATTTTATGTCAAAATGTATTTTTTTATATTAATATAACGCCAATAACGTTATGTTGAAGGTGGTTTGGAGATATAAGAAATGTAAAAAACATAAATTTAACGGAAATGGAAGGTTCTATCGATTAATATTAACTACTGATATAAATCATTTTGATTAATAAATAAGCACGACGGATACCAATTTGGGAGCGGGACAGAAATCTTTTTATTCAAATTAGATTTCTGTCCCGCTCCCTTTAAAATGTCTACTGAGATGAGTACATTCATAAATGAACTGAAAAGCTTGAGTTGTAACAGGGTGAGATCTGAGCTAAAGCTTAGTCTAGTCAATCTCAACGTAGCAAAAGTGTATTATATCTTTTCTGTGACAGGTATAGAATGATGAGGGCGGAGATAATTATCGTGAGCAGGACATGTTACATAGGGCCTCTGTATATAAAACTTCTGTAGATAACACTTCTGTAGATAACACGTTCTAGTAGGACTTAAAAAGTTGTTCTAAAAAGTCTCATTACTTCTCTTATATCTAAAGAAGAGAGGAACTCAAAAGGCGAGTTATATTATATTTGTATAAATGTTAATAGAGAATGAAAGCGAGTAGGTAGATACGCTGTTCAGTTTACTGCTATAGTTTATAATATAACTGGTAAGATTCGTTTAGAGAGATATTATTCAAAGGGGTTTTGAATACATGATTATATCGATAATCATCTTGCTTTTTGCGTCGTTTTTCTTCTCCGGTAGTGAGACCGCATTGACTGCTGCGAATCGAATGAAGATACAGACAGCAGCTCAGAAGGGTGATAGCAAAGCGAGGAAACTGTCGGAATTATTAAATAAACCGAGTGAATTTATCACTACTATCTTAATTGGTAATAATATAGCTAATATTATACTACCTACTTTAGTTACTATGCTCGCTGTCCAATTGGGACTTAATCTAGGGATTGCTACAGCGGTAACTACAATTGCCATTATCATTATTTCGGAGGTCATCCCTAAATCTATAGCTGCTACCTATCCAGATCGAATTGCTCAACTTGTCTTTACGCCTATCCGCTTCTTCGTTTTTATCTTTAAGCCTATTACGAAACTTCTCAATGCACTTACTGATGGAATTAATCATTTGCTAGCTAAAGGTGGCACGGAAGAGAGACGATATTCGAAAGAAGAAATTCGACAAATGGTCACTATTGCCGGAAGTGAAGGTGCTTTTAATGAAATGGAACTTAATCGCATACAGGGTGCCATGGACTTCGGGAAACTTAAGATCACTGATATTAATACTACTCCGCGGATTAACGTTACCGCTTTTTCAACTGAAGCGAGTTATGATGAAGTATATGAAACAGTGGTCTCTAATCCTTATACGCGCTATCCAGTATATAAAGGGGATATAGATCATATCGTAGGCGTCTTTCATTCAAAATATTTGTTAGCTTGGAGTCGTAATCGGGATAAAACACTGCTTGATTTCACTTCGGAACCACTATTTGTGAATGAACACAATCGAGCCGAATGGGCATTGCGGAAAATGACAATTATGCGTAAGCATTTAGCCATCGTATTAGACGAGTACGGAGGTACTGAAGCAATTATATCTCATGAAGATTTAATTGAAGATATGTTAGGTATGGAAATAGAAGATGAGATGGATCAACAAGAACGAGAAACATTAAAGAAAGTGTCCAATCCTTTAAAAACTAAATAATACAATCAACGGAGGTTAATGATGAAACTTGAAACTGCTTTGACACATCAATTAAATATTAAATATCCCATCATCCAAGCAGGGATGGCGGGAAGTACGACCCCAGAACTGGTAGCAACTGTGAGCAATAAAGGTGGACTAGGGATGATAGGCGCTGGATACATGTCACCTGATCAGCTTGCAGAGGAAATCACTCAAGTACAGGAGCTTACCGATTTAGACTTTGCAGTTAACTTGTTTGTACCCGCAGATGCTCGTTATAGCTCTGACGACGTTAATAAGATGCAAGAATACCTGCAACCTTTAAGAGAAGAATATGATGTCGCTCGACCAGAAGTAGATATGACTAAAGAAGAAGACAACTTCAACGGTGCTATTGAACTCGTTGTTCAAATGCACGTGCCCGTAGTGTCCTTTACTTTTGGAATACCTAATCAACATATTATAAAGAGATTAAAGAGCAATGGTATTACATTGATCGGCACAGCTACTTCTGTAGAAGAGGCTACTGCGTTAGAAAGTGCAGGTATAGATATTATAGTTGCTCAAGGGAGTGAAGCAGGAGGTCATCGAGGCTCATTTACAGTTAATGAGCAAGGTCATACACCTTTAATAGGCACAATGTCTCTAGTACCTCAAATTGTAGATCAAGTCGAAGTTCCAGTTATTGCAGCAGGAGGGATAATGGATGGACGAGGACTGGTCGCAGGGTTAGCTCTTGGTGCCTCTGCAGTGCAGTTGGGAACTGCATTTTTAACTACTGATGAAAGCGGTGCCTCTCAACTTAAGAAAGCGTCAATATTACAAAGCGACGAAACTCAAACTGTAATAACACATGTTTATAGTGGTAAAATGGCTCGAGGTATCAGTAATCAATTTGTATCTTATTTAAATCAATTTGATGGGCGCATACCAGAATATCCAATACAAAATCAGTTGACTACAGCGATACGTAAGGCGTCAGCACAGCGTGGAGATGAGCAATTCACTCATCTATGGTGCGGTCAAACCCCACGTCTTGCTCAATCGAAACGCGCTTCTGAGTTGGTTGACCAAATTATTGCTGAAGCACGTAAGATACTTGAATGATAAGGAGTATAGGTTATAGAAATTGCACTGTACGCATTTACTATGAAGCTCAGCTGCATAAACCGTATAATGCAGTCGAATTAAGTTACGTTTATCTCGCCAACTTCGAGGTTGAGATATTAAGCTTCTGTGCTCTGAGAAACGATTAACAACGTTCTAGACGCAGAATCTTCTGCAGAAATGCTCACGATTCACACAAATTGGGAAACCACTTTGCTCATCGTTTGCTTCTGCTTAAACACTAAAGGACTTTACCCCGTCCTCGAAAAAATATGAAGCTCAGTTGCAGAATTTAATTTACAAAACTTTAAAGATGATCAAGGTTGGTATAAATGAACCAGCTAAAGGTCATATGGTATGATAAGTATGGTGATAATGATGATAGAAATCGGACTTACAGGTTGGGGAGACCACCATTCATTATATGAAGATGTACAACGTTCTACTGATAAATTGAAGACATATGCTAGCCATTTTCCAGTAGTAGAACTTGACGCTACATACTATGCAGTGCAACCTGAACGTAATATTCAAAAGTGGATCAAAGAGACACCTCAAAGATTTAAGTTTGTGGTTAAAAGTCATCAAGCGTTAACGTTGCATGCAGATTATCAAGAATTTGCGACCACACGTCAGGAACTGTTTGATGAGTTTAAGACAATGTTATCTCCTTTAATTCAAGCAGATAAATTAGCGATGGTGCTCGTTCAGTTTCCTCCATGGTTCGAATGTTCAGTGCAAAACATAAATTACGTTCGCTATGTGCGTGAACAGCTCAAAGGCCTGCCCATGTGTGTTGAGTTTAGACACCAATCTTGGTTTAGCTCAGACTTCAAAGAAGATACGCTCAACTTTCTAACTCACAACTCAATTATTCATTCGGTTTGTGACGAGCCACAAGTAGGTCAAGGCTGTATTCCTCTAGTTAACCGCGTCACTCAAGATATAGCGTTAGTTCGCTATCATGGAAGAAATGTTCATGGTTGGACAAAGCAAGATATGACTGACCGATCATGGCGGGAGGTCCGCTATTTATATAACTACAGTACTGAGGAATTGAAAGGACTAGCCCAAAAGGTTAAGATTTTAGAACAGAAAACGAAAAAAGTTTATGTAGTATTCAATAATAATTCAGGCGGACATGCTGCTCAGAACGCCCAACAGTTTCAAGAAATACTAGGTATAGAATATGAAGGTTTAGCACCGCAGCAATTATCATTATTCTGAGGAGCGATTTAATGTTAACGATTATTTGTCTCATATTGATTGGCGCTTTGTCGGCTATTCTTGGCTCTTTAGTAGGTATTGGTGGCGGAATCATCATCGTGCCTACTTTAATCTATTTAGGCGTGGATCACCACTTACTTAAAGGTATCACGCCTCAAATTGCAATAGGAACATCTTCAATCATCTTAATTGTAACTGGGCTTTCATCAACTATCGGCTACATGAAAGCGAAACAAGTTGATTTTAAGAACGGTTCAGTCTTTCTCTTTGGTTTAGTGCCCGGCTCTTTAATCGGCGCCATTTTAAGTCGATATCTAACCCTTCACTCATTCAACTTGTACTTTGGGATATTTCTAATATTTGTAGCTATATTGCTAATTATTCGTAATAAGATTAAGCCTATAAAGATTTTTAGTAAGGAAAAATATCGGCGTGAATATACTGATAACGACGGCCATACTTATCACTATTACGTAGCTCCATTATTTGCCTTTGTTGTAACTTTATTAATCGGTATACTCACGGGATTGTTTGGCATTGGCGGTGGTGCATTGATGACGCCACTGATGTTACTCGTATTCAGATTCCCACCACATGTTGCAGTTGGGACCAGTATGCTCATGATATTCTTTTCAAGTTTGACGAGTTCTATAGGCCATGTAGCACAAGGCCATGTAGCTTGGAGCTATTCAATTGTGCTCATTATTTCAAGTTATTTAGGAGCGCGACTAGGTGTGAAAATCAATCGGGCGGTTAAATCAGATACGGTCGTCTTGCTGTTAAGAACTGTATTACTCATCATGGGTGCTTATTTAATAATCAAATCTTTCTTATAAAAAGGAGAGAATAATTTAATGAAATTGACTTTATATCATACGAATGATATTCACAGTCATCTACATGAGTACGCGCGCATAAGTGCTTATATGGCTGAACATCGACCTAAGCTAAACCACGCGTCACTTTACTTAGATCTCGGAGATCATGTCGATCTATCATTGCCTTTGACAGAAGCAACAGAAGGTTTAAAGAATGTTGAATTATTGAATAAAGCGCGTTGTGATCTCGCTACGATTGGTAATAATGAAGGGATGACCATTTCTCATGAGGCACTTAACCGGTTATATGATAACGCTCAATTTCCGGTAACTTGTGCAAATGTGTACGACGAAAGGGGACATCTTCCGAGAAATTTAACGTCGTCTTACTTCCTTGAAATTGAAGGGGTACGATTCTTATTTGTAGCTGCAACAGCGCCATTCACTCCTTTTTATAGAGCGCTAGATTGGGTGGTTACTGACCCATTAGAGGCAATTAAGGATGAAATATTATCACATCAAGGTCAATATGATGTATTGATTGTTATGAGTCACGTAGGTATTTTCTTTGATGAAAAATTGTGTCAAGAATTACCTGAAATAGATCTCATATTGGGCAGTCACACGCATCATTATTTTGAAGAAGGAGAAGAGCAGAACGGGGTGTTGATGGCTGCTGCGGGTAAGTATGGTCATTACTTAGGCGAAGTGACGTTAGAGATTAATGACAAACGAGTGGTGCGTAAATGTGCTACTTTACATCCGGTAGATGATTTACCAGAGGTGGAGACTCATTTTATTGATGAAGGTAAAGCATTGATGAATACTTCGGTTATCAAACATCCAATACATTTGCCGCGGACGACAGATCGTATTTCAAAGTCGGCCTACATTCTTGCTGAAAGTGTAATGGAATTCACTCATACACAAGGTAGTATTATAAACGCTGGTCTTATAGTGAAAGATCTGAGCGCCAACGAAGTCACTGAATACGATGTACATCAAATGTTACCCCATCCTATTAATGCTGTGCGTATACGACTTAAGGGTAGCGTCTTAAAGTCTGTAATATTAAAAAGTCAAAAACAAGAATATCTACATGAGCATGCTCAGGGTCTTGGTTTTCGCGGCGATATCTTTGGTGGCTACGTGCTATATAATATAGGTTATATTGAATCAGAAGAACGCTTCTTTATTGATGGAGAAGAAATCGATGACGATGAGACATACTCACTTGGTACGATAGATATGTATACCTTTGGGCGTTACTTTCCAATGTTGAAAGGTGAAGCTATTGAATATATCATGCCGGAATTTTTACGTGATATTTTTAAAGAGAAATTAATGAGAGATACAGACATTTAATTTAGTTATTAAAGATAAAAATATCTTAATAGTTAATGAATCTATTGTTGATAGGCGCTAATGCGTTTTCATTTATGTTTATATTCGTTATAATAGTTAGGAGAACTATACAGGAGGGTGTAGGTTGATATGGCTACTAAAAATGAGGAAATCTTACGTAAGCCGGATTGGTTGAAGATTAAGCTGAATACAAATGAGAATTATACTGGTTTGAAAAAAATGATGCGTGAAAAGAATCTTCACACGGTGTGTGAGGAAGCGAAATGTCCTAATATTCATGAATGTTGGGGAGCACGTCGTACTGCTACATTCATGATTTTAGGTGCAGTTTGTACACGTGCTTGTCGTTTCTGTGCAGTGAAGACAGGATTGCCTAATGAGCTTGACCTTGGTGAACCAGAACGTGTAGCTGAATCAGTGGAACTTATGAACTTAAAGCACGTAGTAATCACAGCGGTTGCGCGCGATGACTTACGTGACCAAGGTTCAAATGTATACGCTGAAACAGTACGTAAAGTTAGGGAACGCAATCCATATACGACTATTGAAATCTTACCGTCAGATATGGGCGGTGATTATGAAGCGCTTGAAACGTTAATGGCGTCTAAGCCCGACATCTTGAACCACAATATTGAAACGGTGAGACGTTTAACGCCAAGAGTACGTGCTCGTGCTACTTATGACCGTACACTTGAATTCTTAAGACGTTCAAAAGAACTACAACCAGACATTCCTACCAAATCTAGTTTCATGCTTGGCTTGGGTGAAACGTATGAAGAAATCTACGAAACGATGGATGACTTACGTGCTAATGACGTCGACATTCTAACTATTGGTCAATATTTACAACCATCACGTAAACACTTAAAAGTTGAAAAGTACTATACACCTTTAGAGTTTGGTAAGTTAAGAAAAGTAGCCTTAGAAAAAGGATTTAAACACTGCCAAGCTGGTCCGTTAGTACGTAGTTCTTATCACGCAGACGAACAAGTTAACGAAGCGGCTAAAGAAAGACAACGTATTGGTGAAGAGCAACTTAATAAATAAGCGGGAGCGGGACAGAAATCTAACTTGGATATAGGTAGTTATACCCCATCACGTATCATTTTGAATTCAAACCATTTATATAGATAGTAGTAAAGTTATATATCAGTAACTTGAAAAGCTTCGAGGTTTTCGTATAAGTTGACGAGAAATCTCGAAGTTTTTTGTTTGGATTTTACAAACGTGTTGCTCATATGCTTAAATTTAAAGCTCTCAGGTGACAACCTACGTTTCACTTTACTCCATTCCGTCCACGAACCCATGTTTGCTGAACTCTAAAGTAACCTTTAACAGTCAAACGAGTTCGATAACAAGTGCTTAGTTTGTAGATTTTTTTATTTTTCTGGTTTGAAAATGTATGGTTAATGCGCGCAGTTAAATCCTCTCAACCTAAATTCTCATTTATCATATTTTACGAAAGGACCATGTGTGATTAGAGGTTCATGTCCCACCTCGCTATTGATGGAGGATTTAAAATTATCTTCTTTAATATTAAAGCGTTCTTGTCTTCGTCTCTGTTATTGTTATAATAAGCGTTAAGAACACATGTATACACTAAAGGATAGGTTAGACATTATGATTAAACTGGATGATAAGCACTTCGAACTGATTGAAGAGTATCGTGATGCATTTGATGAAGAACAATTTGGTCAACGTTATTCTGAAATTCTTGATAAGTATGATTTCATTGTAGGTGACATTGGATACGAGCAATTAAGACTCAAAGGGTTCTACAAAGATATGAATAAAAAAGTAGATATGAGTAAACGATTTTCGACTATTCAAGACTATCTCTTAGAATACTGTAACTTTGGTTGTCCTTACTTTATTCTTAGACGTCTTTCTGATAAAGAACTAAATGATAGAAGTTTAATTGACGACGATTCATATGAGTTTGATCTAGTCGAAGATAAATTAAAAGACGTTAAGATAAAGCCATCGATTCAAGATTAAGTGCGATAGATGCGTCAAAAATTTATAAAATAAGAGCGGTTGCTAAATTCATTAAGGTGTCATGCCGAATTTAGCAACCGCTCTTATTATAGGGGAGCGAAGTTATTGAATAACTTGTTGAAGATATTCAGTGATTTCTTCTCCTTCAGCTTCACTTACGCCTAGGGCATATGCAATGTATCCTTCTTCCTCTAAATCATCAGTACCAACCAACCCATATCTATTATTCTGCATATTGAGAACTATAGTTTTACCATAATGACGGTCGGTTTGAATCATCATTAGGTCATACCGACTTTCCTCACCTACGAAGCCAACAAATTGGACTTGAGCTGATTCATCATCGTCGTATAAATACATTTCAATCATACACTTATCTCATCCTTTAATTCGTACTTATTTTTTTAAATTGTAGTTAACAATCATCGTTAAGTTATATTTTAACACTGAACCGAACAGAGTTCATTATGAGATAAGAAAGTGTCGAAAGGTTAAAAAAGATATGCCAATACGTGAAGGGCATTGTTTAACGTTGCACATGAAGACCTCTTTGAAATTATGATAAAATACAATAGAGTAATGCTAATTACTGTTTGTTTCAAATAGATCGTTTTAGAGGTGGAAAAATGTATTTCGTTAATAAACAACAATTACAAGAAAAATTAAATTATTTACAACAACTTACTGACGATTATGATGAAAACAAAACGAATCGATACGCATTTGAACGTATAGCGCAAATGCTGATCGAATCATCAGTAGATATAGGGAATATGATTATCGATGGATTTATTTTAAGAGATCCTGGTAACTACCAAGATGTGATAGATATTCTAGAACTTGAAGGTGTCATTTCTAAGGAGACTCAACAAACCGTGAATGAAACGGTAAGAGAACGTAAACAATTTGTGCATCAATACGATGAATTAGATACAGAGGCGCTTATCCCTTTATTCGATAAAGCTGTACCAGTTTATCAAGATTTCGTGCAAGAAGTACTTAATTTCTTAAAAAATGAAAATGTACCTATTACAGCCTTTGGTAAGTGAGAAAGGAGGAATCTAGATGAAAGCCTATAAAGGGTACCTGATTGATTTAGATGGTACTATGTACCAAGGTGAACAAGAAATAGATGGTGCGCCTCAATTCATAGAATATCTTAAATCTCAACATATACCCCACTTATTTGTAACTAATAATTCTACTAAAGAGCCTGAAGAAGTAGTGAAGAAACTTCATAAGATGGGAGTTAGTGCAACGGGCGAGGAAGTGATCACCTCAGCGTTAGCAACTGCTGAATTTATTTCGGATCAGCACCCTGGAGCTACCGTTTTTATGATTGGCGGGAGTGGGCTCTTTCAAGCATTAACGGAAAAAGGTTTAAGTATCAAAGATAATGAAAACGTCGATTATGTTGTTATTGGCTTAGATGAGGCGGTTACATATGAGAAGTTAGCTATAGCTACTTTAGCTGTTCGTAAAGGCGCAAAGTTTATTTCAACGAATAAAGATGTAGCTATTCCTAAAGAGCGTGGCTTTATGCCTGGGAACGGGGCAATCACAAGCGTTGTAAGTGTTTCTACAGGTGTTGACCCTGTATTCGTAGGGAAACCAGAACCTATTATTATGCATAAAGCTATGGAAACTATAGGTCTAGATAAACACGATGTGGCTATGATCGGAGATTTATACGATACTGATATTATGTCAGGCATCAATATAGGTATAGATACGATTCATGTGCAAACAGGAGTCACGACTATAGAAGAACTTGAACAAAAAGAAATACAACCAACTTATACCTTTCAAGATTTGAATCAATTAATTACTGAACTACAACAGGGGTGATTGTATGAAGAAAATAGTAGTAACCCGTAAAATACCTGCTGAATTTCTTGATCAATTAGAAAATTTAGGGGAAGTTGAGGTGTGGAATTCTGAATATGAACCAATGCCTAGAGAACGGTTTTTGACAGAAATTAAAGACGCCACTGCATGTTTGATTACTTTAAGTGAACGCATAGATCAAGAGGTATTTGAAGCAGCTCCTCATTTAAAGGTAATAGCAAATATGGCCGTAGGTTATGATAATATAGATCTTCAACTTGCGTCACGTCACGATGTTATTGTTACCAATACACCAAGTGTGTTAACTGAGGCGACTGCTGAACTTGGTGTTACATTAACGCTCAGTGTAGCACGTAAGGTAATTGAGGCTCAAGATTATGTAAAGCAAGGTAAGTGGCAGAGCTGGGGCCCTTATCTTTTTGCTGGAAAAGACTTACATGGTGCTACAGTAGGTATCTTTGGTATGGGAGATATTGGTAAAGCTTACGCACGTAGGCTGACAGGATTTAACACGACAATACTCTATCACAATCGTTCTCGTCATTTACAAGCTGAACAAGAACTTGGTGCTCGATATGTGGACTTTGAAACTTTACTTAAAGAATCAGACTTTGTCGTATGTACAGCTCCTCTCACATCGGAAACTGAGAATAAATTTGATCGAGCAGCATTCAATCAAATGAAGAATGATGCCATTTTTATCAATATAGGACGCGGTCCGATTGTAGATGAAGAGGCGTTAGTAGAAGCATTGAAACACAATGAAATAGCTGCATGTGGTCTAGACGTCTTGCGAGAAGAACCTATACGTATGGATCACCCACTATTGGATATGGAGCAAGCAGTAATTTTGCCTCACATCGGTAGTGCTACTAAAGAAACTAGAGATAACATGATTCAGCTCTGTGTAGATAATATAGAAGGGGTGCTTCAAAGGGGCGAAGCGAAAACGCAAGTTAATGACTAAAGCTTGAGAGGAGAAGCTATTTGAGATTACCTCGAAGAAATACTAATCTTTAAGATTTATAGGTTTAGCAGAATGATTGGTCAAAGGAAGAAATTAAGCTGCATAAGTTAAAAAGAGAAATAATATATTGTAAAAATAATAAAAAACTCAATTTAGCTAATCAAGGTGCTACGAGTTATAATTAAATCACTTTTTATTTTGAGGCCGTACCAAAATTGGTGCGGTGCTCTTTTTTTGCAAAAAATTGATATAATTAAAAAGGGTTGCGGTCATGATGATTCAAATATAATATATATAGAAAGTTAAAGGGAGGTAAAGGAATGCTAGAAGCTTTCGAAAGAAATAGTAAATATCGTTTTGACAGTAGCTTCCACAATAGTTGTCATCAAAGTACTGAAAGACGAGAAGAGAAATTATTGAGGTTGAGCTATAGAGTTTATGTACACTAGGAAACCGATGAACGAAGTCCCTAAAGTAGGATTGGTGACTGATACGCTCACGGTTCGGGAGCGGGACAGAAAGCTAATTTGAATAAAAAGATTTCGTAGTCCCGTCCCGGCAAGGATGACTAGAATTGAAAAAGCTTGATACAAGCGCGTTTTCAAATCAGTCATCTACTGCCAAGATGTTGAAAGAGGGAGCGGGACAGAAAGCTAATTTGAATAAAAAGATTTCGTAGTCCCGTCCCGGCAAGGATGACTAGAATTGAAAAAAGCTTGATACAAGCGCGTTTTCAAATCAGTCATCTACTGCCGAGATGCTGAAAGAGGTTGAGACATTACATTATGTCCCAGTTTCTTTGTGTTGGGGCCCACCCCAACTTGCATAGCTTGTGGAAACTGGTTTACCAGTTTCTCTTTGTCGGGGCCCACCCCAACTCGCAGTGCTTGTAGAAACTGGTTTACCAGTTTCTCTTTGTTGGGGCCCCCTGCTCAAATCCTAAATGCTTTTACCTCGACCTTTAATTTACTACTTAAGTTCTAGCATTGATTAAAAATGAAAATAATTGCTTTAATTTTAATAATATTACTATGGATTAACTTGTTTGTTGGAAACTCATTTACAAGTGCAGCATTAAATTTAGCAACTACGTTAGTTATTATTAGATTGTATGGAAAAGGGGATTAATATGGATTTTGAAAGTATGAAACAAGATGTAAGAAGATTGTTTAAATTACAAAATGGAAGTCAGATAGCAAAAGCAACAGGCTTACCATATCAGACTGTTCAGGACTTGAGAAATGAAAATACTAGTATAGATAACGCTAGATTGAAAACAATAGAAAAGCTATACAACTATCAAAAGAGTCTTGAGAAAAACACAACTCCACCGGAAAATAAATAGAATATTTCTATTGATACTATTTAATTGTCAAAACGTAACTCTTAATAGTTCTATCTTACCGAGATCGTGTGTTGATGACGTTTCATATATAAACTATAACAGAACATAAATTTAATCTAATGTGAAGGATAGTATTAGGAAACGACATTTATAGATAGACCGGGGTGAATAAGGTTAATTAACACAGATCTAGATAATGAGGCAGCCATTCTAATTATTGATAAAATAAATTGTGGAGTCTGGAGGGGAGCGGGATAGAAATCAAATTTGACTAAAAAGATTTCTGTCCCGCTCCCATTACAATTATCATCGAGATCTTAAAGATAGGTTTGAACGTCTGTAATGCACGTCGCTTTTAAATATGAGCAAACTAACTAGCCCGTTGCAATGCTTCTGCCGAGCATCTCAACGGGCTAGTCATTTGGACTGTATTCAAATAGGATTAGTTCTAAATTAAACGATGTTACAGTTCTAAAAATCTAATATATTAAAATACTTGTTCTACTTCCACAACGCCAGGTACTTCTTCGTGAAGTGCGCGTTCAATTCCCGCTTTGAGCGTAATTGTTGAACTTGGGCATGTACCGCAAGCACCGTGTAATTGAAGCTTAACGATGCCATCTTCCACGTCTACAAGGGAGCAGTCCCCACCATCACGTAATAAGAACGGACGTAACTTCTCAATTACTTCTGCGACTTGATCAAACATCGTTGCATTTTCTGTAGGCATGCAAGATGCCTCCTTTCAAGTATATTATTTCATATTCTTGTTATTACTTTATTATAATAGATATGAACGAAAAAATCTATCTTGTGAAACAGAGGGGGACCTTTATGAATAAGGTTAGTGTTGTAGTATACGGGGCAGAAACGATATGCGCGAGTTGTGTAAATGCTCCTACATCTCAAAATATATATGAATGGTTACAGCCGTTGTTAAAACGTAAATATCCTAGTATACATTTTGAATTTACTTATATTGATATTGAGCAAGATACGGAGAACTTATCAGACCACGATCAACAATTTATCGAGCGTCTACAGGATGAAGAATTATTCTACCCTTTAGTAACGATGAATGATGAATATGTGGCTGATGGCTATATTCAATTAAAGGATATAAAGCGATTTATGAAAGATAGATTTCCTGAAGTTGAAGATGATTAAACGACTTACTTTCATTTTAAAAGGGGAGTAATTGATGAAAGGTATATAATATAGTGCTAAAGGGGTGTGAGACATTAATTAGATGTTGAATAAGCGTCACAATTTTTTAACGAAATAATAGGAGTGAGACCTCGCGACTCATTCGGTATGTCTCACTCCTATCTCAATACTTCAACTAACGTTATTTAGTGCAAATGAACTTTAAATACTTCAAGAGTATAGCTTAGCCATTATGATATTTATAAAGCCAAAGGACTCCTGATTTCAATATAGATGCTAGTCGGCCGGTAACTGTGCGATCCATGATGTAAGCAAACCCTTGTTTTTCACCTAAAGAACCTAGGAAACCTTGAATTTTGATTTCAGGCATCTTCTCCGGTAGAGGTTTGTTCTGCCAATTTAACTTCATTACATCTGCAATTTGATCACCTTGAGCTTCAGCAAGTTGGGCGCTTGGAGCATGAGGTAATTCGGCACAATCGCCTACAACATAAACATTTTGATATGTTGGTATTTGATGATATTGATTTAAGATGACTCTACCACTTTTACTAATATCTACTGGTAAATGTCTCACAATCTCTACAGGCTGGATCCCGGCGGTCCATACGACGAGATCTAGATCTTCAGGCACATCATTATTAAATATTCGTCCTTCTTCGACCTTATTAATATTTGAATTTGGTACTACGGTTACATTATTTTTCTTAAACCATTTCTCTATATAGCGACTTAATTTTTCTGGGAAACGAGGTAGGATACGTTCGCCGCGATCGTATAGGTTGATATCCAAGTCCTTTCGACTCTCGCGTAATTCGCTTGCTAGTTCTATACCACTTAATCCTGCGCCGACAATCCCCACTCTCGCTCCGTTCGGTAATTCACTGATGTGATGGAAAGTCTTTCTTGATTTAGACAATGTTTGAATACTGAAAGTGTGCGCTTCAGCCCCTGGTACATTATGATATTTATCTTCGCAACCTAGCCCTATGACAAGCTCATCATAATCCACTTTAGTATTACCTACAGAAACAATTTGGTCCTCTAAATCGATCTCTGTAATTTCTCCATAAACAGTATTAATGCGATGTGAATCTGGAAAGTTCATACGTACATCTTTATCTGATTTCGTCCCTGCAGCAAGCTCGTAGAATTCTGGTTTGAGACTATGATATGGCATACGATCAATTAATGTTAATGAATAGTCTTCTGGTAAAGCAGATGGAAGTATATGCGACATAATGCGCATGTTGCCATAGCCGCCACCAAGCAGTACAAGATTTTTCATGTTCAATACCCCTTTAATAATAAATGATATGCATCACTAATTTCGTCATTCAGAGGAGCTTAGATAACTATTTAAAAAACGTGTGAAATATGTAAGATAGATTTCTTTAAATTATTTGTCTCAACCTCTTGAAGTTATGTTTTCTCTCTTCTCTGAATTGTGCCCCACACTATAGTGATGCCTATGCTATACTGAACGCTTATATTGAATGTTTACTCGCTTTGACTAGGAATTATAGAATAATGTTATATATGTTAGCCTTAAAATAAATGAAGTACATTTATCTAAACCTCTTCATCCTAGCGCGCTAATTATCATCACGCTCAGTAAGAAATATAAACGTTCCAATATAAGCTATAAAATCTTTCATTATATATTATAAGCTTTTTAAACAACTACGACAAATGAATTTAGACTTATAACCAAAATTTATCATCGTTTATTTAGCTATGTGACTAAGACGAGTAAAATCTCGTATTCTTATAAACATAACGTAGGCATCTGTGAACCTCTTTTGTTATAATATAATAACTGATTATTTGTTAGAAGGTGAAATATGTTTCCACTTGTAGAATTCTGTGTTTCAAATATGGCTAAAGGCGGAGACTATGTTTTTAATAAATTAGAAGAAGATCCTAATGTAGATGTACTGGAGTACGGTTGTCTGCAAAATTGTGGTATATGTTCGAATAGCTTATACGCACTTGTGGACGGTGAAGTTGTAGAAGGTGATACTCCAGACAATCTATTGAGTAATATATACGCTCATATTGAGAAACAACAAGAAGCCTGGATGATGTTTTAATAGATGAGGTCGGGACGAAAGCGTTAAGGATTTGAGTAGAACCGGGACAAAAGATAATTCCTGTAAAATAGAGAGGCTGAACAGAGACAAGATTTAACGAGGAACTCGAAAGAGAGAAGCAGCGATTTTACTCAGCGTAAATGAGCAATGAAAGAGTTCGAGAGACGAAGATAAAGATAATTCCTGTAAGATAGAGAGGCTGAACAGGGACAAGATTTAACGAGGAACTCGAAAGAGAGAAGTAGCGATTTTACTCAGCGTAAATGAGCAATGAAAGAGTTCGAGAGACGAAGTTAAAGATAATTCCTGTTCAGCCGTAAAGGAGGAAAAGAAGATGGAAGTAGTAACATTAACAAAAGCAGCAGCTTACGAAGTTAAAGATATGCTTGAACAAAACGACATGCCTGAAGGGTATTTAAAAATCAAAGTTGATGGCGGTGGTTGTACTGGTTTAACCTACGGAATGTCTGCAGAAGAAGAACCTGGTGAAAATGATGAAGTCCTTGAATTTTATGGCTTAAAAGTACTCGTCGACAATTACGATAAACCTGTTTTACAAGGAACTACTATTGATTTTAAACAATCTCTGATGGGTGGAGGGTTCCAAATCGATAACCCTAACGCCATCGCTTCATGTGGTTGCGGCAGTTCGTTCAAAACAGCTAAGGTTTCTGGAACGCCGGAAGAATGTTAAATAACTTATAGTGACTAATATAGAACAAGTTTTGAATTTACGTCAGGATGGTTTGATCAGTAAATTATAGCTTTTGAAGACCATTATAAGATGACGTATATTTAAATCTCTCTATATTAGTCATTTTTATATTTCTTATATTATAGCCTATAGTTACTGTATAAGTGCTTGAAATGATACATCAAAAACTATAATATTATATGTGGATGAAAAATGTCTTTTTTATGAATTGTTTATTAAAACTAGGGTAACAAAATAGTGTGTAGATAAATAAACAGTGTTACAGTGGTTTTAACTAACTTACCACTTTGAACACCGATTTGGCGGATGGTCTTCACACTGTTGATTAAAAAGACGTAAAAAATATAACGAAAGCTTAGGTGAATAAAATGGCTCAATCTCGTAAAAAAGTTTTAGTTCTTGGCGCTGGATACGCAGGCTTACAAACTGTGACTAAACTACAAAAACAACTTGATAAAGATGAAGCAGAGATTACATTAATTAATAAAAATGATTACCACTACGAATCAACTTGGCTTCACGAAACTTCAGCTGGTACACGTAGCTATGAAGACGTACTTTATCCAGTACAAAGTGTGATTGATGAAGATAAAGTCAATTTTGTTAAAGCAGAAGTTAAAAAAATTGATCGTAATGCTCGAAAAGTAGAAACAAATGTCGGAGTATTTGACTACGATATTTTAGTAGTAGGACTTGGATTTGAAAGTGAAACATTTGGTATAGAAGGTATGAAAGACTACGCTTTCCAAATTGAGAATGTCCTAACTTCACGCAAGTTATCTCGTCATATTGAAGATAAATTTGCTAATTATGCTTCATCAAAAGAGAAAGATAACAAAGATATTGCCATTCTAGTTGGTGGTGCTGGTTTCACTGGTATCGAATTCTTAGGTGAACTCACTGAACGCATTCCTGAATTATGTAATAAATACGGCGTTGAACAGAGCCGTGTTCGCATTACATGTGTAGAGGCAGCTCCAAAAATGTTACCACAGTTCTCAGACGAGCTCGTTAACCATGCTGTGAGCTACTTAGAAGAAAGAGGTGTTGAGTTCAAGATTGCAACGCCTATCGTAGCTGCTAATGAAAAAGGTTTCGTCGTAGAAGTTGATGGTAAGAAAGAACAACTTGAAGCTAATACAGTTGTATGGGCTGCTGGCGTTCGTGGTAACCACATCATGGACGATGCTTTCGAAGGAGTTAAACGTGGACGCATCGTTAACGAACAAGACTTAACTATTAAGGGTCATGATGAAGTATTCGTAATCGGTGACTGCTCTGCATTTATTCCTGAAGGTGAGGAACGTCCACTTCCAACTACAGCTCAAATTGCAATGCAACAAGGTGAACATGCTGCAGCGAATATCAAGAATATCCTTCGCGGTGAAGCTCTTACACCATTTAACTACGTAGATCGTGGTACTGTTTGCTCATTAGGTTCACAAGATGGCGTAGGTGTTGTTTATGGCCGTGACATTAAAGGTAAAAAAGCTGCATTTATGAAGAAAGTGATCGACACACGTGCCGTATTTAAATTAGGTGGCGTAGGTCTAGCATTCAAAAAAGGTAAATTTTAATAATTATTCTCTACTATTAAGAAGAAATGATAGATATACTTACAGACCATATCAAAGGGTAGCGAACAATGAGAAATATTAAGTCGTGGTGAACGTTATTTATTTCTCATCACCCTTATAAGGGTGGGACTATGAAATAACTTCCGTACACAGTTATTTCAGTTCCACTCTTTTTTTATAATATTAGATAGTTAGGTGGAAACAAATGGAATTAAATATTAAAAATACTACAGATTTAGCTTCAGAGATATTGATTATAGGTTTGCCAGACCACTTAAATCAGTTAGGTGCTGTTGAACTTGAAGGTAATGACATCATCGAGGAGTTAGAATTTTTAAAACACCAACAAATAGTGGGCTCTCAATTAGGAAAAGTATGTTCAACGTTTTATCGCTTCAATAATAAAAATCACCGCTTATTAACTGTAGGGTTAGGTAATTTAAAAAACTTACAGTATAGTGATTACTTCAAAATATTTGGTAAATTATTTCAATATTTAAAGAAAGAACATATTTCAGAAGGATCATTGCTATTTGAATCCTTTTACAATAAAAATATGAGTTATGACAATGTGGCTGAAATACTAGGGTTACAAGCAGAACGTTCAGTTTATGAATTTGATAACTACAAATCTAATAAAGCACAACCTTATAAATTACTGTTACACGTACATACTGGAGATAGTGCTTTAAAGCAGTCTATTAGAAGCGGTCGATATCTCGGTGAGAGTATTAATCTAGCACGTCGCTTTAGTAATATGCCTCCTAATATTCTTACTCCACAATATTACTCAACACAGATTGCAGAATACTTTCACGGTACAGCCATAGACGTAGATATTAAAAGTGGTGAAGCCATCCAACAAGAGGGTTTCGGCCTCATCCATGGAGTTGGCAAGGGTTCAAAGCACTCACCGCGCTTAGTTACTTTATCGTATAACGGTGGGGATAAAGAGAATCCTCCAATTGCATTGGTAGGCAAAGGTATAACCTATGACTCTGGAGGTTACTCAATTAAGTCTAAACTAGGCATGCAGACTATGAAATACGACATGTGTGGTTCTGCTAATGTGCTAGGAATGATTGCAGCAGCGGCTAAGCTCGAGTTGCCAGTGAACATCGTTGGTATATTAGCTATAGCTGAAAACATGATAAGTGACGCTGCTATGAAACCGGATGACATTTTTACTGCATTAAATGGTGAGACGGTCGAAGTCTTAAATAGTGATGCTGAAGGTAGGCTTGTACTTGGGGATGCGGTATTCTATGCTAGCCAATTTCAACCGCAATGCATCTTGGACTTCGCAACGTTAACAGGGGCGGCTGTTGTAGCTCTAGGAGAGGATAAAGCTGCCGTGTTTAAGAATAATGCTGGGACACCATTAAATGATATCTTAAAGCATGTGGCCTTGTACGACGAGCCTACATTTGAATTACCTATTACTCAAACTGAACAAGAGAACATTCGTCAATCTGATGTTGCTGACTTAGTTAATCATACGAATGGTCAAGGTAAAGCTTTATTTGCGGCATCCTTCATTGCTCACTTTGCTGGTGCTACTCCTCATCTTCATTTCGATATCGCGGGGCCTGCAACTTCGTCCAAGGAAAGTTATAATGGGCCGGCAGGGCCGACAGGGTTTCTCATTCCATCCATTGTATCTTGGTTACGAACGCTCTAGTTATTCTTCTTGCAGGAGGGAAACGATGACTTTAATAGTGATCGGTTTCCCTCTCTTTTTTTCTTTCCACTGAATGACGCAATCAATGACAAGTGATAATTAAATTTACAAACTTTTCTTTATTATTTCAAATTAGTGTTGACAAGGGCAACATCCATTGATAGTATAGCAACTATATTACTTTAGTTCGATAATGTAGTAAAGAGGTGTATAGGATGATAAATGCGGTACTTATTGCTGTAGTATTAATGATTATTTTGTGTTTATGTAAGTTAAATGTAGTGATTAGTTTATTCATTAGTGGTTTAGTTGGCGGCCTTGTAGCAGGCATGTCAGTGGAAGAGATTATTACAGTATTTGGTAAGAATATAGTAGATGGGGCAGAAGTCGCCTTGAGTTACGCGTTACTCGGGGGATTTGCAGCACTTATATCTTACAGTGGTATTACTGACTATTTTGTTAATAAGATTATTAAAGCTATCAAAGCTGAGAATAGTAAGCTTTCTCGAGTAAGTGTAAAGATCATGATTGTAGTCGTGTTATTAGTTCTCAGCGTGATGAGCCAAAACTTAATTCCAGTACATATCGCATTTATTCCAATTGTGGTACCACCACTTATTAGTTTATTTAATGAATTAATGATGGATAGACGTCAAATTGCATTAATCATAGGTTTCGGTTTATGTTTCCCATACGTATTGTTACCTTATGGGTTTGGACAGATATTCCACCAAATTATAGCAAAAGGGTTTGACAAAGCGAACCACCCAATCGACATCAACCTCGTTTGGAAAGCTATGATTATACCTTCACTGGGCTATATTGTAGGTTTGATTTTTGGTTTAATTTACTATCGTAAGCCACGTAAATATATACAGAAAAAAGACTTGGCAGAAGTTGAGAATATAGAAATTAAACCTTATACACTGATAGTTACAGTAATAGCTATTCTAGCAACATTTATAGTTCAAACGCTCACTGATTCGATGATCTTCGGGGCATTGGCTGGGGTTCTTATCTTCTTTATTTCTAGAGCTTATAAATGGTCTGAGCTAGATAAGAAATTTATCGATGGAATTCAAATTATGGCTTATATCGGTGTAGTTATATTAAGTGCAAATGGTTTCGCTGGCGTGATGAACAAGACGGGCGAAATATCTTCTCTAGTAAATAGTTTAAGTACATTTGCTGGTGATAATAAATTAATGAGTATTATTCTCATGTATGTCATAGGTTTAGTAGTTACTTTAGGGATTGGTTCTTCGTTTGCCACAATACCTATAATAGCAACTTTATTTATCCCTTTAGGCGAAACGTTAGGCTTAAGTACGATGGCGCTTGTAGCAGTTATAGGTACAGCAAGTGCTTTAGGAGACTCAGGGTCTCCTGCAAGTGATTCGACATTAGGACCAACAGCGGGGCTAAATGTTGATGAGCAACACGATCATATTCGAGACACGTGTATACCCAATTTCATTTTCTACAATGTACCGTTAATTATTTTTGGTACAATAGCTGCAATGATACTCTAGTCTTATAATATTTAAATAGGGGCGGTAGAAATGACGAATATGTTGGAAACATTAAATATGAAAGTAGAAAAAGAATCTCATGGTCATATTATTATGTCGATGCCAGTAACTGATAAAGTAAAGCAACCCTTTGGTTACTTACACGGTGGAGCGAATTTAGCTCTTGGAGAAACAGCTTGTTCAATTGGAGCTGCCCACATCATTGATACAGAACGTTATATCCCATTAGGCTTAGAAATGAATGCAAATCATATCAGTTCTGCAACTGAGGGTACAGTGTACGCTGAGGCAAGAATTGTACATGAAGGTAAGACTACGCAAGTATGGAATATAGATATTAAAGACGATGCAGAACGCTTAATTAGTGTAATGAGAGGGACCATTGCAATAAAAGAACTCAAGAAGCAATAAGGGTTTTCAAGCACGCTAGGGAGAGGGACAGAAATCTAATTTGAATAAAAAGATTTCGTCGTCCCGTCCCGGCAAAGATGACTAGAATTGAAAAAAGCTTGATACAAGCGCGTTTTCAAATCAGTCATCTACTGCCGAGATGCTGAAAAAAAGCAACCACATTCGTGGTTGCTTTTTTATCTATATAATTACTGAGTGCTAATACATTTATTCCAATTGCTTCATTGACTTTGAGCCTCTGAACCCTTAACAAAACCGAAAGCTGTCGACTCGTCGGGTTAATAGCTCACGCTATCCCGACATTTGCCGTTACAGTTTAGTTAAGGGTTCTTCTCAACGATCAATGAATTTTCTCGGCATAATCGCGTCATATTTTTGTATTAATCACTCTATATGTATTATCTCTAGGACTTCTATTATAAAAAGCCCATCCTTGGGGAAGTATTCTAAAGACAGAAGCATTAATTACCTGTGTTTTATCTTTAATAGGGTTATTAGGCATTATACTTAATATAGAACTAAAAAATATTAAAAAATAAACAAGAAATGGGGATATAAAAAGCATAGTGGTTTTAGTGAGTGTAAGATCATCTTTTTGTTATTATTCGATAATTTTTTTAACCTCTTTTTCAGTAATTACTATTGTGGATATAAGTAAAATGATAAATAGAATGAATTGTATTATTAAAGAAGTGATAGAAATACTAAATATTAAGTCAAAAATAGTCCATATTACCCCTAAAGGTAAAAACCAATAGCTAAATTTAATACTAAATTTAACAAAAAATTCTTGAGTCAATTTCCAATTCCTTTCATTTCTCATTGAATTTTTAGTTCTCAGACCCATAAAGTAATTAACTTGATCTCCAACCTTGCTTTCTAAAGACTTTTTAAAAATCAATGTTATTATTAAATTTGCTAAAACCGTTAATAATAAAATTATAATTAATCAACTCCTTTTTTAATATAGCAAACGGTTGCAATAAAAAACAATACTGTTTTAGAAGTTTAATTTTTTAACAGTCCTTGGTTTATTATTAGTTTTCTCATAAACTGGCTATTGTTAGTTTGAGATAACATAAAAGGTAACATGATTAATCTAATAGCTAGTACGATGATTATAATAGATAGACCATAATCATGATTAAGATGTTCTCCCATCTAATTTAAAAATAAATCCATAGGCTTCGCAAAAGTATTATAGAAAAAGCCACTACGACTTTCCGGTTTAGAATTAATACAGGCAGATAAAAATAACGGTGCTAATAATGGGAGCGGGACAGAAATCTAATTTGAATAAAAAGATTTCTGTCCCGCTCCCTTTCTAGGATTAATTGTACGTTATCTATATCTATCATATTTAGACTGTTACAGCACCTAACAGTAATATTCGTCAATTTAAATCTAGCCTTGAGATTTTCGACTTTTTAACTTCAATGAGGTATAGAATAATTTCAAACTACCTATGAACGTTAACGTTAATCTTTCATACCTTCTCGAATTTCATCTTTTTTAGTGCGATCGGTGTACGGGGTTCGTAACTTATATGCTGATTGAATGATTAAGTGACTTGATAATGGTCCTGTAATCAAGATGAATAGGATGCCGATGATGAGCTGCATGTTAACGTAACCTTCTTTGCCAATGAAGTATAAGAAGACACCAGATAACATTAACATGGCACCCAATGTGGCTGCTTTTCCAGCTGCGTGTGCCCTTGAATATACATCGTCTAAGCGTACGATACCTAAAGCGGCAAGAGCACTTACTAATGCGCCTAAGACTACTAAGATGAGCGCTATACTAATGATGATTGTCTTTATCATACTCGATCACCTTGCCTTTATCCATATATTTTGCAAATACCGCTGTGCCTAAGAAAGCTAATATACCGATGAGTAAGATAACGACGATCATATATTGTATGTCTAAGAGCATACTAAAGAGTGCGACGATAGCCATGAGCTGAAGACCTAGAGCATCGATAGCTACTACGCGATCTGCGAGTGAAGGGCCTAGGATTACACGAATCAGCATCGCTACCATAGAAATAACGACTATCACTAACGCTATAATAATGATGATATTGTAAGTCATTGCTCACCCACCTCTCTTACTACCTTTTCAAGAGATGATTTAATACCTTCTACTTCCTCTTCTTTTTCACCAAAATCTATAGCATGAATATAAATTTGACGACGATCTTCACTTAGTCCTACAACGATGGTTCCAGGAGTTAAAGTAATTAAGTTGGATAGTAGAACAACTTGCCAGTCTGTCTTCAAATCGGTGTCGTATGTAAAGAATGCTGGCTCATTCTTCAATGAAGGTTGAAGGACGATGCGCATAACATCAATATTGGCTTTGATTAACTCGATAAGAAACACGAAAATAAGCTTAATTACTTTATATAATGTTATGATATAGAATCTTCCAGGAAGTATGTCTTTCATAAAGTAAACTAATAATAATCCCAGTATAAAACCTAAGAGGGCGTTGTTAATAGTATAGCTGCCTGTCACAAGTAACCAGAAGAGTGAAAGCAATAAATTTATAAGAACTTGTACTGCCATAATTATTTATCCCCCAATACACTATCAATATATACGCTCGGATCATAGAATGACATAGCCGCCTCTTTCACTACTGGGTAGAGTAAATCAGCGGATAAACCGAATAGAACAGTTAGCACAACGGAAGTGATAGCTATAGTTAACAAGCCTCTATATTGCAACTGCGGTTTATATTCATATCCTTTAGATTCGCCGAAGAAGCCTTTTAAGAAAATGCGTATAACCGAATAGAGGACGACCAGGCTTGAGAGCAATACTACGATACCGCTGATATAGAAACCTTTCTCAAAGGTAGCTTGGACGATGTAGTATTTACCGTAGAATCCACTCAAGGGTGGAATACCGGCTAAGCTTAAAGCGGCAATGAAGAAAGTCCAGCCCAATACTGGATAGTGCTTAATGAGGCCGCCATATTGCTTCAAATCGTTAGTCTTGGTAATTTTAGCCATAATGCCAATGAGCAAGAACAATGAGGCTTTAACTAACATATCGTGAATGGTGTAATATATTGCTCCAATCATCCCCGTCTTACTCATCATTGCTACACCAACGAGAATAACGCCTATTGCAATCATAATATTATAGAGAATAATTTGTTTAGTATCGTAAAAGCTTACTGCTCCCACACAACCAAAGATAATTGTTAATAAAGCTACAAATAGTATTAAGTAGAACGCAAAACTTGAAGTATCGTTAAAGAATAAACTACTTGTACGTGCTATAGCATAAACGCCTACTTTGGTGAGTAATGCACCAAAGAAAGCGATGATAGCTACGGGTGGCGCATAGTAAGCTCCAGGTAGCCATACGTACATAGGGAAGACGCCGGCTTTAGTTGCGAATACAAATATAAACATGATGTAAACTATATTCACAAGTCCGTGTTGTTGTGATGATAGATGGTTGAGTTTTTCACTAATATCGGCCATATTCAACGTTCCGACGACAGAGTATAATATACCTACCGCGATAACAAAGAAAGCCGAGCTCGTCACGTTAACCAACACATATTTGATTGTTTCGCTCAATTGTATTTCTGTGCCGCCAATTACAAGAAGAATGTAAGACGCAATTAGGAAGACCTCGAAGAAGACAAATAAGTTAAAGATGTCTCCTGTAATAAATGCGCCAATTACACCTGTGATCATAAACATTATGGAGAAATAGTAATAATATGTCTCACGTTCGATACCTATTGATTTATAAGAATAGAGTATGATTAACGCTGTAATGACCAGGCTAGTAATAACGAGCAGTGAGCTAAATAAGTCTTGTACAAAGACTATACTATATGGTGCTTTCCACGAACCTAATTCTAGCTTTATAGGTCCATTTTTCCATACATTTAGAAAGTTTATTATTGCAAACACAAGTGTCAATAACGTCCCACCGAGTGCTACATAACGTTTAATTATAGGTCTTTGCCCGATAAAAAGGAGTATTAGTGCTGTAAAGATAGGGATGAGGAGTAAACTAACTAATAAGTTACTCGTGATCATTTTTTAACACTCCTTTCATTTGTTCCACGTTGTCAGTTCCTAGTTCTTTGTAGCTTCTAAATGCTAAGACTAGGAAAAAGGCTGTAACCGCAAAGGAAATTACTATCGCTGTTAAGATTAAAGCTTGTGGAATTGGGTCTACGTATGAGTGAGTACCTTTTTCGTAAATTGGAACGGTCCCTTTCTTTAAGCCACCCATAGTAATTAAGAATAAATTGGCTGTATGCGTTTGAAGTGTTGTTCCGATTATGATTCGAATAAGACTTTTAGACAGAATGAGATAGACACTTATTGCAGTAAGAATGCCACAAACAAAAATCATTATTATTTCCATTACTCATTCTCTCCAATCGTCAATATTATAGTCATAACTGTACCTATAACTGCCAACATAACTCCTAAGTCGAAGAATGTCGCAGTGTGTAACCCCATAGGTTCTAAGAAACCAAGTGGGACTTCGAAAGGTTTATGCGTAAAGAAATTCTTGTGATATAACCAACTTGCCATCGGTGTGGCGGCACAGAAACAGAGACCGATACCGATAAGGATCTTAAAGTCCCACGGATAAATCTTACGCATCGTTTTAACATCAAAGGCTACAGCGATAATCACTAAGGCACTTGATAGAATCAAACCACCTACGAAACCGCCACCAGGTGTGTAATGTCCTGCAAGAAAGAGGGAGAGACCAAACAATACTATAAGAAAGAATATTAGTATTGCTGTATATTGAAAGATGAGATTACCTTTCTGTTTGTTCATTGGTCTGACCTCCTTTGGCTTCTTGCTTAGAATTCATCTTTAACTTAATCATTGTGTAGACACCGATACCAGCAATACCTAGCACCGAAGACTCAAACAATGTATCGGTACCACGGAAATCTACAAGTATCACGTTGACAATATTTTTACCATGAGCTAGATCATGGACGTGCGCTTTGTAGTAAGCCCCGATTGAGGCGAAGTGACGGTTGCCATATGCGATGAGACCTAAGATCGTGACTACAGCTCCAGTTAGGATAGACACGATCGCATTAGTTGTCTTAAATGCACGTGTTTCTTTATGTCGGTTAAGGTTAGGTAAATGATAAAAGCACAATAGGAATAAAGCAGTTGAAATCGTTTCGACTACAAATTGTGTCAATGCTAAATCTGGTGCGCTAAAGAAAATAAAGAATATAGCTACTGAATAACCGACAGCGCTTGCCATGATAATACTAAACAACCGAGAACGAGCGAAGATAATCATCGAAGACGCTGTAATAATAATGATGATAATTCCAAGCTCGTAAGGTCTTACAGGACTAATATTACTAAAGTGAATACTGAAAGGTGACGCTATCAAAGTTACAACAGTAATAACAATTAATGACAGTAGAATAAGTATCAAATTATCGCGGGAATAACCCGTAACATAGCTATTAGTAAAGCGTGATGATAATCCCGGAACCATACGACCTGCACTGTCATACCAGTGATTAAATGTGAACGCCTTAGGTTGTGCTTGCAATAATTTGACCCAATAAGCAAAAGACAAGATGAGCACGATACCGATAACATAAATGATGAGTGTTGAGAAAAACGCTGGTGTAAAGCCATGGAAAAATTTAAATTCAGCAGTGATGTTGTTCGTGTGGGTAAGCGCATTAGCTGCCGGCTCAATCACACTCCCCGTTAGCAGTTGTGGAGCGAATCCAAATACGACTACCAGTATAGCTAAAATGATCGGTGAGATAAGCATGAGTGGTGAAGCTTCATGAGCGCTATGAGGCAATCGTTCTGGGTTGTACTTACCAAGGAATATTTGACCTATAAATCGGACTGAGTAGACGAAAGTAAAAATACTTCCTACTATTGCGATGATAGGTAATATGATACCTAAAGTATTTAAGCTAAATATATTGGCATGAGTCGCCTGGATCATACTCTCGATAAAGCTTTCTTTAGAAAGAAAGCCGTTGAATGGGGGCAGGCCAGCCATACTTAAAGCAGTGATGATTGTAAGCGTAAACGATATAGGCATGACAGTCATTAATCCGCCTAATTTCTTAACGTTACGCGTCCCAGTACTGTGATCAACAGCACCTGTAATCATAAATAGGGCACCTTTAAACGTTGCGTGATTGATTAAGTGGAATACTGCTGCAGTATAAGCAGCTACATAGATGGAGCTATCTGAACCGTGAAAGTGATAACTTATAGCTCCTATGCCTAGCATTGACATGATCATTCCAAGTTGCGATACAGTAGAAAAAGCAAGGATACCCTTTAGGTCTTCTTGCTTAGTAGCGTTTAGAGAAGCCCAACATAACGTTGCTAATCCAACCACTGTTACAGTCCATACCCAGCCTTCTGAAATTGCAAATATAGGTGTAACTCTAGCAATGAGATACAAACCAGCTTTGACCATTGTTGCTGAATGCAAGTATGCACTAACAGGAGTAGGCGCTTCCATCGCGTCTGGCAACCAGATATAGAATGGAACTTGAGCAGATTTAGTGATCGCACCTATGATGATAAATATCATTGCTAAAATGAAGAAAGGGCTATTGTGGATTTCTGCTACTTTGTCAATGAGAGTCTGCAAACTTGTCGTGTTCCCTGCAATCGAAAGTAAGATAAGTCCACCTAATAAAGATAGGCCTCCAAACACGGTTATGATTAATGACTTCTGAGCACCATATATTGACTTAGCTTTCGTTCTCCAAAAGGATATTAATAGGAAACTTGAGAACGAAGTTAGCTCCCAAAATAAATACAGCATAATGATATTATCTGCAAGTACTACGCCAAGCATAGCACCCATAAAGAGCAAGAGGTAACAATAGAAGTTACCAAGTTGCTCACTCTTACTCAAATAGCCTATGGAATAGAGAACTACGAGACTACCTATTCCTGTAATAAGTAAGCTAAACAATAATCCTAGACCATCTATATTGACGTCAAAGTTCATACCGAAGCGCGGCATCCAATTTAGTCGTTGAATAACCTGGCCTCCGGAAGAAGTCTTATTAATAAAAGTTAAGAAATAGATAAATATAACTAGCGGAACTGGTAATACAAACCAACCGAGATGAATCTTCTTATACAATCGGTAAATGATCGGTATGATAATAGCAAAGATGAGTGGAAGTAATATGGCTACGTGAATCCAACTCATAATTTCCCTCCTTAAGAACATATGCCCTGAAAGCCACAAATTTTCTATATCTAATGTAGACTATCTATCTCGTCATGTTCACGTTACTATGCAGTATCATCCTAAGATACGAATGAGGTAGAATGACATTGATGACGAGATGACTGCCATAAATAGAATTGTGAATAAATATAATAAGTAACTACCTAGTTGATCCCCCATAATGTTGTAGTATCTTTAAAAGCACGGTTTCCTATCACATGTTACACGCATTAAAACAGTAATATAAATATGTATAAACTCGACACGTTTCCAAGTGAAATTGCTCTTGAGAATACCTAAAGATATGTTGAGCGTCTACTCTAATTCACATTAAATGAAAATTTGCATTTAAGTACATTATACATTAATGATTCTGATCTGAAAAACACGTTTCTTTAAGGTATTGTTATAAGGTTTATTAATGATTAGAAGGGGACATGTTCTTACTCGAAATCACATTTATATTGAGTTGCATAATCGGCTTTTAATTGGTTCAAATTCTTTAATGACAATTTTGCATGAGCGTCATTTTTTTCTGTTAACTTTGCTTCTAATTCACTTATCGCTTGTTGTAAAGAAGCTTTGTAAGGTAGCTCCTGTACATCGAAAGCTTTTAGTTGTGAAGGTGAAGCATAGCGTTTCTCATATTGACTTAACGCCTTACGTTCATGAAAGAATACGCCAGACGTTTCTTTAGGATTGTGCAAGTCTCCTTGTTTAGGATGTTTGATGACTTGCTCCACCTGTACAAGAACGCGATTCTCATGTTCCTCTACAATACTCACGCCGTACACACCCGTTTTATGAGCAAAGCGATATAATTTCATATGATTCTTCCTTTCTATGTATGGTAAGATACAATTAATATATTAACATGAAATGGAGAGTTAAAATGACGAAGTATCCTCAATTAAATAAAGACATTCAAGAGAATGATATTAAGGTTATCATGCGTACTAATAAGGGAGATATGACTTTCAAATTATTTCCTTACATAGCACCTAAAACTGTAGAAAATTTCGTAACACACGCTAAAAATGGTTACTATAATGGCGTTACTTTTCATAGAGTAATTGAAGACTTTATGGTACAAGGGGGCGACCCTACTGCGACTGGTATGGGCGGTGAAAGTATTTATGGTAGTCCATTCGAAGATGAATTTTCAGAGCAGGCCTTTAATTTATACGGTGCTTTATCCATGGCGAACGCAGGACCTAATACAAATGGCTCACAATTCTTTATAGTGCAGATGAAAGAAGTACCTGAATCTATGTTGAGCCAACTCACTGATGGAGGGTGGCCTGAACCCATTGTCAAAGCTTATGCAGACAAAGGTGGAACACCTTGGTTAGATCAACGTCATAGCGTGTTTGGACAATTAATTGAAGGTAAAGCTACACTTGAAGATATCGCTTCAACTCGAGTAGGAGCTCAAGATAAACCAGTGCATGATGTAGTCATCGAAGACATTGAAGTAGTAGATTAAATTGTAAATAGCTATGAGTAAGTTAGACTTTACACGTTAGCGAACGTATTGAAGTGAACCTCTTATTGAATTAATTTAGAAAAATTCACAGTCTTTCACTCTAATATTAGTTTATTATTATTGTTTTATGCTATGATGTATATGGTACTAAAACGCATAAGGGGTTATTACGTTGAACTCATACTATAAAGTAGGTCAACATATTAAAGTTCGTGTGACTGGAATTCAACCGTATGGCGCATTTGTTGAAACCCCTGATAATACTGAAGGTTTAATTCACATTTCAGAAGTGATGGACGATTATGTGCATAACTTGAAGAAATTTTTATCCATAGGACAGATTGTGAGAGCTAAGATTATTTCGATAGATGACGAAGGTAAGCTTAATCTGTCTTTAAAAGATAATAAATACTTTAAAAATTATGAACGTAAGAAAGGAAAACGTTCAGTATTAGATGATATAAGAGAAACCGAGAAATACGGGTTTCAAACAATTAAAGAACGCTTGCCGGTTTGGATCGAACAGTCCAAAGAAGCAATCAAAGACGAATAGTCAAACAGTTAGAGGGAGCGGGACAGAAATCTTTTTATTCAAATTAGATTTCTGTCCCGCTCTCTTTTATAAGCAAGATATTTAACTTACGAAAACGGATTTTTAGTCAAATTTGACTTGTCAGGTTACTTTTGAGTGGTTGAGACATAAAGTTTACTGGTGCTTGCATACACTCCGCTTTATAAATGATTTTCTACTATAGACTCCTATCAAAATAAATAATATTTATTACATTAAACGCAATAACCCTTTTAAAACCTTAATCCCATCTAACAGTGTGTATTGTATGTCGTTCATTATAGGAAGCGGTCAGTTTAAATAGATCGCCGTACGAAATAAAAATTATAGAATATAAGAAATATTTTGTAAAACGAATGTTGAACTAGTGTTAATAAAATTAATCTCCTATAAAGATTCTATTAACATTTAATAGAAAACGTTTTCTTTAGTTGTAGAGAATTAAATTCGTGAATTATACTTTATTTGTTAGTAAAGCTAACTATTTTTTGAGAAAGAGGGTCTGCTTATTCTTATATGTATGTAGGAGCTTTGTATTTACAAAATAATAGAATTTTGAGCGCATGTGAAAACTTTATAGGTTAAAAGGAGAATTGAAATGAAGTATACGATGAAAATTGCATTATCGAGTGCCATTGCACTATCGACATTAAGTCCGTTAACAAGTGCAGTGCACGCACAAGAACAACACGATCAACATGCATTAAAGCAATCTTCTCAAAAAGCTAGCAATGTAAACGACAATAATTACATGGATAAGAACTTTGACCTTAGAAAACGTTGCTTCGCTTTAGTGGGAGCCGCAGAAGATTCAAATTTAAACTATTCTTCAAACTATAGATCCGTTTCAGGAGACGAAGATGATGGTCGAGGTATAACAGCTGGTATAATTGGATTTACCTCAGGCAACGGAGATATGAAAGACATGTTAAATTACTATAATCAAATATCACCGAATAATCCATTATCTGGTGATAAAGATAATATGAGTCATCTTAGTGAAGATAAATTGAGAAAAGATTGGTTCAATGCTTTTGATCATGATCATGATAATTTTGTTAAAGCTCAAAATTATGAAGTAAAAAAAGAGTGTATGAACGATGCAGTTAAATTTGCTAAAAAAGACGGTTTGGGTCAACTCGGTCAATATATTTACTTCGATGCACTGGTCAAACATGGGCCGGGTAGAGACCCTAGTGCTTCAATGAGTAATTGGAGTTTTGAAGATCTGCGTGCACATGCTATAGAAAACGGTATTAAACCGCCTTCTCAAGGTGGAGATGAAGCTACTTATCTACAAAACTTTGTGGGCAAACGGTATGATGCCATAAATGCTGAGAATGAAGAAGCTAAAAAAGAAGGTAGAGACATGGATACTGAAGGGACAACTGATCGCTTAAAATTCCAAATAAATCAAATTAAGAAAAGCAACTTCGATTTAAAACTGCCATTAGATTTTAATATGAATCAAACAGACTTTCATTTAGATCAAAATAAATTGAATAATTTCAATGATAAAGACTTAGCATCTTTGAATTAAAATAAAAGGAGTTATTAGCCATACCTATTTTAGAGTCCTTTCGGCCAATAGGTTCATTATCTAGGAACACTCAAGAATATCCAAATCAAATTTAAATAAGAAATTAAAACTTATTATACGAGGAGTAATATAAATGAAAAAGACATTGCTTAGTTCAATTTTAACTGCAACAGCTTTAACTACATTATTATCACAATCAGCGCATGCTGAAGATATGAGCCCCCTTCAAACGAAAGGCAAGGAAATTCAAAGAGATGGACAGAATTTCCAACTCAAAGGAGTAAATGCAGGGAATGCCTTTACAACTGAAGGCTATTTAGGCGGTATAACTGCCAAGCAATATAAAAATTATCCGAAGCCTGATGCAGAAAAAACGTATAAAGGATTAAAAGAAAAGTTCGACGATGACTTTGGTCCCAAAGAAGCTAAGAAAAAGTTAAATACTTACGCTAATAATCATTGGACTGACGAAGATTTCCAAAGAGTGCAAGATATGGGGCTAAATACAATTAGACTACCGATTAATTATATAAATTTAACCAATTATAAAAAAGGAATGAATCCGGACGATGTCAAAGTAACAAAGCACTCTTTTGAGGCGATTGATCAATTTGTACAAAAAGCCAAAGCGCATGGGCTGTATGTCATTCTAGATTTTCATGGGACGCCAAACTCACAAAACGGAGCTGAACATTCAGCTGATAAAAATCGAGGTAATAATAATGTCGGTCATTTCTGGGACGATCCGAATGCTCAAGGAAAAGCCAAAGAAATATTATATAAATTAGCCGAGCATTACAAGAATGAAAGTGCAGTTGCAGGTTATGATGTCTTAAACGAACCGAAAGGTGAAGGAGGATCAAGTGATGACCAAGTCCAATCTTTCTATAAACAAGCTGTCAAATCAATTAGAGATGCAGGAGATAATCACATTATCTTTTTAGAGGCAGTTTGGAATCCAGAAAATATGAAGTCTCCTTCATATTATAATGACTCAGCTAACAACTTGGTATATGAGTATCACAATTATGCTACTAAATATGATCACAGTGTGAGAGAATCTTTTGATAAAAAATTAGATAGCATTAAGAATAGTCATTTTAACGTACCAAGTTATTTAGGTGAATTTAACATTGAACCAATGAAAGGCGGTCCAAAGGCAAATTCAGGTGATTTGCAACACATTATAAATAAAGCAAATAACAATAATTTGTCATGGACCATTTGGAACAATGATGTTCAAGGAGGAGGGAATTGGGGCGTATTTAAATACGATCATTTAAACGAAGACCCTAAAAGTCCTGACTTTGGTAAAAAATTTGGAGTTCAAGAAAACACGCCTATTTATAATGCAGTAAAAGAGGGCGCTAAATCATAGAGACAAAAGATTTGCTGCAATTAACTTAACAGAGGAGGTCAGGACAAAAGCGTTTAGGATGTGAGCCGGGGCCCCAACACAAAGAAACTGGTTCATCAGTTTCCACCAGCAATGCGAGTTGGGGTGGGGCCCCAACACAGAGAAACTGGTAAATCAGTTTCTACAAGCACTGCGAGTTGGGGTGGGCCCCAACAAAGAGGGAGCGTTTCTGTCGACAATCCTGCTTTGGGGATGCCATTCATCGCTTTCCCAAAGCACTGCAACGTGAGGTCTCAACCTCCTTATTATTGTATTGATTATGCTCAAGTAACCAAATGTTTAACGTGCATTTCCCTTTATCAACCACATCATCCACTTTTGTTATATTTCATCGATCTCTTGCTTGTCATAATCTTGTTTAGACTCTTTTTGCGACCCGTAATATGTAGTAGGTGCCCACTCTTGAACTCATATAAATTCTGTTAAATGATGAACATTAAGTACACATCTCGTTTCATTTCTAATAAGCAGTTATTTTGATTTAACGTTAACTATGAGCGTATAATCTCCTTCTAGTTGTTGGTATAGACATTTATAACTACAGAGATAAGTACGAGGTCGGGACAAAAGCTTTAAGGATTTGAGCAGGGGCCCCAACACAAAGAAACTGATTCATCAGTTTCCACCAGCAATGCGAGTTGGGGTGGGGCCCCAACACAGAGAAACTGAGACATATATCCCAGCCTCTTCAACATATCGGCAGTAGATGACTGATATGAAAAAGCACTTGTATCAAGCTTTTTTCAATTCTAGCCATCTTTGCCGGGGCGGGACTACGAAATCTTTTTTATTCAAATTAGATTTCTGTCCCGCTCCCAATAAAGTTTTTTTATAGAAGCGGAAATGTGTTAGGTAACAATGTATGCACATGGATATAGATTATGGATGGAGGACTCGACATATGAATAATAAGTTCAAGCCGTTATTTGAAGAAGTTGAATTACCGAATGGTGTTAAAATAAAAAATCGTTTCGCGCTCGCACCCCTTACACATATTTCATCTAATGACGATGGGACTACTTCTGAGGAAGAAATTGATTATATGCGTCAGCGCTCTAAAGATGTAGGTTTGGCTATTAGTGCTGCTAGTAACGTTAATGGAGTAGGAAAGGCATTTCCAGGGCAACCTTCTATAGCACGAGACTCTGATATTGAGGGCCTTAAAAAGCTAGCTAAAGCGATGAAAGAACACGGAGCAAAGGCGTTAGTACAAATTCATCACGGAGGGGCACAATCATTGCCACATTTAACTCCTCAAGGAGACGTAGTAGCACCATCTGAAATAGATTTGAAAAGCTTTGGTTCCAAGGAAGCGCATCATGCTCGTCCCATTACCGACGATGAAATAGAACAAACGATCAAAGACTTTGGTGAAGCTACCCGTCGCGCTATCGAAGCAGGCTTTGATGGAGTTGAAATACATGGGGCTAACCATTATCTCATACATCAATTCGTCTCACCGTATTATAACCGTCGCGATGATAAATGGGGTAAAGATAAGTTATTATTTGCGAAACGAGTAGTAGAAGAAGTACTCTCAACAGTTAACGCCTATGCAGATGATCAATTCATTGTAGGTTATAGATTTTCACCGGAAGAAGCTGAATCGCCAAGAATTACAATGGAAATTACGCAATCATTAATTGAAATGCTTAGAGAGCAATCCCTTGATTACTTACATGTATCACTCATGGACGTGCATTCTAAGACGCGTGAAGGTAAGTATCAAGGTGAGAAACGTATCGACCTACTTCATCAGTGGATTGGTGGCAAAATGCCTCTTATAGGAATAGGTTCTATTTTCACACCTGAAGATGCTTTAACAGCTATTCAAACAGGTAATATTGAATTTATTGCTTTAGGCAGAGAAATACTGTTAGATTATCGTTTTATTGAAAAGATTAAAGACGATAGAATCAAAGAAATCGTAAATATGTATGACCCTGAACGAGAAGATCGACATGATTTACCACCTAAACTATGGAAACAATTTGATGATGGTTTCTATCCGTTACCACGCAAAGATAATAAGTAACTCTGTTAAAGCGTAGTAGAATGGGTGATGACAGAAGCTATAAAGTATTCATACAAACTGATAGCGTTTATAAATGCTTAACGCTTAAGTTGAACTTGTAGTAGTAAACGATAAAGTTATTTCGCTCTTAACTCGGAGCAGGAGTGGGGAGCGGGACAGAAATCTAATTTGACTAGAAAGATTTCGTAGTCCCGCTCCCTTGCTCCTGTTCTTTTTTATTATAGGTTCCTAACTAAATTTGAGAAAATATTTCAAATTTCACACAAAATGAGCTTGTTGTTCTTAGGGAAAAGTGTATTATAGATGTAAGGGTTTACAAAAAAATACTACAGAGGAGGAGACAACATGATTCCTTATAAACATGAACCTTTTACAGACTTTACTAAAGAAGAAAATATTGAGGCTTATAATCAAGCACTCCATAAAGTAGAAAAAGAGCTTGGTCAAACTTATCCGTTAATAATAAATGGTGAACGTATTTATACTGATGATACAACACGCTCTTACAACCCTTCGAAGCGAGAAGAAACGATTGGCTACGTTTCTAAAGCAACTAAAGATCACGCACAACAAGCTATTGAGGCGGCTAAAGAAGCATTTAAAACATGGCGAAACGTAGCTCCTGAAACAAGAGCTAACATTCTATTTAGAGCAGCAGCAATAACGCGTCGTCGTAAACACGAATTCTCTGCGCTGCTTTCCAAAGAGGGCGGTAAACCGTGGAAAGAAGCAGATGCGGATACTGCCGAAGCGATTGATTTCATGGAATACTACGGTCGAGAAATGCTGCGTTTAAAAGATGGCAAACCTGTTGAAAGTCGTCCAGGTGAATACAATCAATATGATTACTTACCTATTGGTGTCAGTGTGGTTATTTCACCTTGGAACTTTGCATATGCCATCATGGCTGGTACGACAGTAGCACCAGTGGTAACAGGGAATACAGTGTTATTGAAACCATCGTCAAATACGCCAGTGATTTCTTATAAATTCATGGAAGTGTTAGAAGAAGCTGGTTTGCCTAAGGGTGTGGTTAACTGGATACCTGGTTCTTCAGCGGATATTGGTGATTATTTAATAGAGCACAAAGATGTTGGTTTAATATCGTTTACTGGTTCCAAGAAGGTAGGCACAGATATTATGCAACGTGCTGCTCAAATTCAACAAGGACAAAATCACATGAAGCGTGTAATCGCAGAGATGGGCGGTAAAGATACGATCGTTGTTGATAGCGAAGCGAATTTAGATACTGCTACTGATGCGATTGTAAATTCAGCGTTTGGTTTCTCTGGTCAAAAATGTTCTGCATGTTCACGTGTAATCGCTGTAGAATCTATCTACGATGAGTTACTTGAACGTGTAAAAGCTCAAACTGAAAAACTTACTGTGGGCGATGCTGCAGAGCATTCTAACTTTATGGGGCCAGTCATCGATCAAAAATCACTAGATAAGATTAAAGGTTATATCGAAATTGGTCGAGATGAAGGACGCCTCGTTACAGGTGGTACTGTCGACGAAGAAATAGGTAACTTCGTCCACCCTACTGTATTTGCTGATCTTGAACATGATTCTCGCATTATGCAAGAGGAAATTTTTGGACCGGTTGTTGGTTTTAGTAAAGCTAAAGATTTTGATCAAGCTATAGAGTTCGCTAATAACACAGAATACGGTTTGACGGGCGCTGTCATTTCTAATAACCGTATGAAATTAGAACAAGCACGACGTGACTTTATGGTTGGTAATTTATACTTCAATCGTGGGTGTACTGGCGCAGTAGTTGGCTATCAACCATTTGGTGGCTTTAAAATGTCAGGAACAGATTCTAAAGCAGGTGGTCCTGATTATCTTGTATTACACATGCAAGGTCGTACAGTTTCAGAACATTTGTAAATAAATATTTTCTACAGAAATTCGCTTGATATACTATCCTTTTGACTTTCAACACTTGTCCTTGCTATATAATTGTAACGAGGAGAAAATAAATTTTTATAAAATAGTTTTAGTTATGTTCTAAATAAGTTATGCTTAATGTAACGATAAAATTGGAATTAAGTTCCTAAATTAATACTGAAGGGGAGATATCATGACAAAAACTGAAGAAATTATTGAACAAACGAATCATTATGGGGCGCATAACTATGTTCCGTTACCCATCGTAATTTCTGAAGCTGAAGGGGTATGGGTTAAAGATCCCGAAGGAAATAAATATATGGATATGCTGTCAGCGTATTCAGCTGTAAACCAAGGTCATAGACACCCTAAGATTATACAAGCACTTAAAGATCAAGCTGAAAAAGCAACTTTAGTTTCACGTGCCTTTCACAGCGATAACTTAGGAGAATGGTACGAGAAAATTTGTAAGCTAGCTGGCAAAGAAAAAGCCTTACCGATGAACACGGGTGCTGAGGCTGTAGAAACAGCGTTAAAAGCAGCTCGCCGTTGGGCATATGAGAAAAAAGAAATCGAGCCAAATAAAGCTGAAATTATCGCTTTTAATGGTAACTTCCACGGTCGTACTATGGCGCCAGTTTCACTATCATCTGAGAAAGAATATCAACGTGGTTATGGACCTTTATTAGATGGGTTCCGTAAAGTTGAGTTTGGTAATATAGAAGAAGTGAAGAAAGCGATTAATGAAAACACTGCTGCTATTCTCATTGAACCTATCCAAGGGGAAGCAGGTATCAACGTTCCACCAGAAGGTTATTTGAAGGAAATCAGAGAATTATGTGATCAACATAACATCTTATTTATCGCTGATGAAATACAAGCTGGACTCTGCCGTTCAGGTAAACTATTTGCGACTGATTGGGATAACGTGAAACCGGATGTTTACATCTTAGGTAAAGCTTTAGGTGGCGGCGTGCTTCCAATATCTGTAGTCCTCGCTGATGAAGAAGTACTCGGCGTCTTTACTCCAGGTTCACATGGATCTACATTTGGTGGTAATCCATTAGCTTGTGCAGTATCTATGGCTGCGCTCGATGTGCTCATCGACGAAGATTTGGCCGGTCGTTCACGTGAATTAGGTGATTATTTCAAATCAGAATTAGAAAAGATTGATAATCCAGTAATTAAAGAAGTTCGTGGACGCGGATTATTTATTGGTATCGAATTACATGAGAGTGCTAGACCTTATTGTGAAGCACTTAAAGAAGAAGGCTTATTGTGTAAAGAAACACATGATACAGTTATTCGTTTTGCTCCACCACTCATCATTTCTAAAGAAGAATTAGACTTCGCAATTGACAAAGTGAAAAAAGTGTTTTCTAAGTAAGTACTAAATTTGAATAAGTAAGAATTTCTTATTACATTTTACATTGACGCTAATGGCAAGAGATGGCTCAGAATAAACGTGTGTCACTATATGCTTATTACGTTGTCAATCTCTCATGCTGGAGCGGTTCAACGATTCAAATTATTTCGTGAATGTTGTTCCGCTCCTAATTAGTAGAATGAGAATTTGCTCTAGTAAGCAGTTCAGTGTCTATATGTGAGGAAGAGAACCGAGTGGCGTTCTTTCTTACGGAAGACATAGAATTTTAAGTTCTATCGCCAAGTTTCCTACTTTTTATAAAAGTAAGAATATTGTCGATTTCGTTTGTCTTTGGTCTGAGCCTTTAAAAAGCTATAACATATGTTACAATTAGCATGAAAGCGAAATCATTAGTTACGAAAAAGAGGCGAAATGAATCATGACTGAAAATAATAATTTAGTTACTTCTACGCAACAAATTATTAAAGAAGCATTGCATAAATTAGGGTTTGACGATGGAATGTACGATTTAGTAAAAGAACCTTTGAGATTCTTACAAGTTCGTATTCCAGTTAGAATGGATGACGGAACTGTTAAAACCTTCACTGGGTATCGTGCTCAACACAATGATGCAGTAGGCCCGACTAAAGGTGGTGTTCGTTTCCATCCAGATGTAGACGAAGAAGAGGTTAAAGCGCTCTCAATGTGGATGACATTGAAATGTGGTATCGTCGACTTACCATATGGTGGCGGTAAAGGTGGTATTATTTGCGACCCACGTCAAATGAGTATCCACGAAGTTGAACGTCTATCAAGAGGCTATGTTCGCGCCATATCTCAATTCGTGGGACCAACTAAAGATATTCCAGCCCCAGACGTATTTACAAACTCACAAATCATGGCTTGGATGATGGATGAATACAGCTCGCTAGATAAATTTAATTCACCAGGATTCATCACAGGTAAACCAATAGTACTTGGTGGTTCTCAAGGTCGTGATCGTTCAACTGCGTTAGGCGTAGTAATTGCAATTGAACAAGCAGCAAAACGTAAGAATAAAGAAATTAAAGGTTCAAGAGTAGTTATTCAAGGATTCGGTAATGCAGGTAGTTTCTTAGCGAAGTTCTTGTATGATTTAGGAGCTAAGATTGTCGGCATTTCAGATGCTTACGGTGCTTTACACGATCCTGAAGGATTAGATATTGATTATTTACTCGATCGAAGAGATAGCTTCGGAACAGTAACGAACCTTTTTGATGAAACTATCTCTAATAAAGAGCTATTCGAAATTGATTGTGATATCTTAGTGCCTGCAGCTATCGCTAACCAAATTACAGCTGATAATGCTAATGATATTAAAGCAGAAATTGTGGTTGAAGCTGCAAATGGACCTACGACTCCAGAAGCTACACGTATCTTGACTGAAAGAGATGTTCTACTAGTTCCAGACGTGCTTGCAAGTGCTGGAGGAGTGACTGTATCTTACTTCGAATGGGTTCAAAATAACCAAGGTTATTATTGGACTGAAGAAGAGGTAAATGAGAAATTACGCGACAAACTCACAACAGCTTTTGATACAATTTATGAATTATCTCAAAACCGTAAGATTGATATGCGTCTAGCTGCGTATATCGTTGGACTAAAACGTACTGCGGAAGCGGCTCGTTATCGCGGTTGGGCTTAAACGAAAATAGTTGTATTATGACACATGAGAGGGCTAAACGCTTATCTCATGTGTTTTTTTGGATCTATACTAAATAGGACTGGCGACCCAACCCGTCCTATTTTGACAAAGAGCCGTTTTTTTGAGGTCGGGACAAAAGCGTTTAGGATTTGAGCAGGGGGCCCCAACACAGAGAAACTGGTAAACCAGTTTCTACAAGCGTAGAGAGTTGGGGTGGGCCCCAAAGGGAGCGGGACAGAAATCTAATTTGAGTAAAAAAAGATTTCGTAGTTCCGCCCCGGCAAGGATGAGTAGAATTGAAAAAAGCTTGATACAAGCGCATTTTCAAATCAGTCATCTACTGCCAAGATGCTGAAAAAGGCTGAGACATTACATTATGTCCCAGCCTCTTTCTCTCTAGTCAAAGCCCTTTATGTCCCAGGCTCTAGATCACAACAACTTTATGTCTCACTCTTATTAAACTTAATAAATTAATGCTTTGATTGCTTTAAGTTGTTTTTTCACTGCATCTTGACCTGTAGCCCCTAAGCTCGTTCTACGGCGTACACAATTGTCTGGTTGGAGATAATCATAAATATCACTTTCTATTGCCGGATGTGCAGATTGATATTTCTCAAGCGGTACATCGAGCAGGTAGAGATTTTGATGAGTGCACCATAACACGAGTTTGCCTACTATTTCATGTGCTGTCCTAAATGGGATATTTTTAGCTACTAGGTAATCCGCAAGTTCTGTTGCATTAGAGAAATCTTTACGCACTTGTTTCTTAAGGTGTTCAGTATTTACTGTCATCGTATTTAACATGCCTTCAAAGATACGTAAGCTTCCTTTAAGGGTGTGTATAGAATCGAAGAGACCTTCTTTGTCTTCCTGCATATCTTTATTGTAAGCAAGCGGCAAGCCTTTTAACGTCATCAACATGCTCATTAAATGACCTGAAGTACGTCCTACTTTACCTCTAATAAGTTCAGCCATATCTGGATTCTTCTTCTGAGGCATGATCGAAGAACCAGTTGAAAATGCATCTGATAGGGTTATAAACCCAGCCTCGGTAGAAGACCAAAATATGATTTCTTCCGCTAAACGAGAAAGGTGTACCATCGTTAATGAAATATTATTTAACGACTCAACAATATAGTCTCTGTCGCTCACCGCATCTATACTGTTGTGATAAACATCTTCAAAGCCAAGTAAATCACGAGTTCTTTCGCGATCAATCGGGTAAGTTGTTCCACTCAAGGCAGCTGCTCCTAGAGGTGATACATCAATTCTCTTCAAGCTATCTTCGAAACGTGACTTATCTCTTTCCAACATCCAAGCATAAGTTAATATGTGATGTGCAAAAGAAATAGGTTGAGCACGTTGCAGGTGTGTGTAGCCAGGCATAATTGTATCAACATGTTCTTCAGCTATAGCAACAATACTTTTCTGTAGTATCTCAATAAGTTCTATAATATGCTTGACTTCGGTCTTAGCATAAAGGTGCATATCTGTCGCGATTTGATCGTTTCTACTACGACCAGTATGCAAGCGACCACCAGCGTCTCCAATTCTCTCTATAAGTTGGTGTTCAATATTGAGGTGGATATCTTCCAAGCTAACCTCCCATTCAATGTCGCCTTTCTGGTAGTCTTGAAGTATTTCATTAAGCCCATTAATGATTGCATCACAATCTTCTGAAGAAATGATGTGTTGTTCTCTTAACATCGTAGCGTGGGCTATACTTCCTTGAATATCATATTCTATTAACTGTTCGTCAAAGTGGATCGAAGCATTAAACTCATCCACCCAATCTTCGAGTTGCTCGCTAAATCTACCGCCCCAAGCTTTCTTACTCATTATTATAACCTCCATGCAGCATAGCGTTCACTTGTGTAGGAAGACCGAAGATATCAATGAAGCCGACAGAAGAATCCTGGTTAAACGCATCATCTTTCGTATAAGTTGCTAATTCCTCATTATAAAGTGTGTAAGGTGATCGACGGCCATTCACGATAGCGTTACCTTTGTATAATTTAATACGCACGTCGCCACTAACATAAGTTTGTGTACTATCGATAAAGGCTTTTAAACTATCTGTTAAAGGTGAGAACCACAAACCGTTATATACTTGTTCTGAGAATTGCTTCTCTATGATGGGTTTGAAATGAGCAACATCTTTAGTAAGAGTGATCGTTTCCAATGCTCTATGCGCTTTTTGAATTACTTCAGCTCCAGGCGTCTCGTACACCTCTCTAGATTTGATACCTACTAAACGATTCTCGACATGATCGATTCTTCCGATACCGTGTTTACCTGCAAGTTTATTTAGCTTCAAAATGAGTTCAGTTAAAGTTAAAGGTTCATCATTTAATTTAACAGGTAAGCCTTGTTTAAAATGAAGAACGATTTCTTCGCTTTTATCAGGGGAATCTTCAAGTGAACGAGTTAAATCATAAGCGTCTTCAGGCGGAGCTGCGTAAGGATCTTCTAACACACCACATTCATTAGCTCTACCCCAAAGGTTTTGGTCAATAGAATAAGGAGAATCTTGCTCAATTGGTAGAGGGATATCGTGTTTCTTTGCATAATCTATCTCCTCTTCGCGACTCCAACCCCATTCTCTGACAGGAGCAAAAACTTTTAAATGAGGATTTAAAGCTTTGATAGCTACTTCAAAACGAACTTGGTCATTTCCTTTACCGGTACAACCGTGTGCGATACCGATTGAATTTGTTCTTTCAGCTATCTCCACTAACTTTTTAGAGATTAGTGGTCGTGATAAAGCTGACACTAGAGGGTAGGCTTGCTCGTATTCGAGATTTCCTTTAATGGCATAACTCACGTATTCGTCACTAAATTCCTCAGTAGCGTCGATGATATGGCATTCCACGGCTCCCATATTAAGAGCTTTTTGATAGACAACATCTAAATCTTTACCTTCTCCGACATCTAAGCAACAAGCTACGACATCGTACCCTTTCTCTATTAGCCAATGCACTGCAACGCTAGTATCTAATCCACCAGAATATGCTAAGACAATCTTATCTTTCATATTAACACCTCAATTAGTAATTTTCTGAATTCTTTACAATGATTATATTAGAGCTAGTGATAAGATTGTATCATAAATATACGAAAAATTGTATAAATAATTTTAAAATATCATTAGCTAAACTGCGATGACTGGTTTGACGGTTAAATATAGGGAGGGTTTAGAAAGTAATTAGGATTGTTGCGTAGCAGCCATCTTTTAACTGTATAGCGAGGAACTAAAGATTTAATTATGTGGGAGCGGGACAGAAATCTAATTTGAATAAAAAGATTTCGTCGTCCCGCCCCGGCAAGGATGACTAGAATTGAAAAAAGATTGATACAAGCGCATTTTCAAATCAGTCATCTACTGCCAAGATGCTGAAAGGGTCTGGGACATTACATTATGTCCCAGCCTCTTTCTCTCTAGTTAAAGACCATTATGTTCCAGCCTCTGGCATGCTTAGGTTTGATTGCAGAGAACTGAGAATTTGAATCGGACAATTAAACTTAGTAGAATATATGTGAAATAAATAATCAGGAGGCCGTGTTAATGACTCATATACAATTGGATTACGGTAAGACATTAGAATATGTTGGTGAGCATGAATTAGAACAACAACAAGAGAATGTAACATCAATTCACAAAATCATTCATCAGGGTACAGGCGCTGGTAATGATTACTTAGGTTGGCTAGATCTTCCTATTAATTATGATAAAGAGGAATTTTCCCGAATTGTAAGAACTGCAGAAGAGGTCAAATCAAATTCACAAGTCTTCGTTGTCATCGGCATTGGTGGTTCTTATCTAGGTGCTAGAGCTGCGATCGAAATGCTTACACCAGCGTTTAGAACTTCAAATGATTATCCTGAAATAGTCTTTGTTGGCAATCATTTATCTTCGTCATATACAACAGAACTCATTCACTATTTAGCTGATAAAGATTTCTCAGTTAATGTCATTTCTAAATCAGGGACTACTACTGAGCCTGCTGTCTCATTTAGACTATTTAAACAGCTACTTGAAGAGAAATATGGCAAGGATGGGGCTCGAAAACGTATATTTGCAACTACAGATAAAGAAAAAGGGGCACTTAAAGAACTTGCTACGAATGAAAGCTATGAAACATTTGTAGTTCCTGATGATGTCGGAGGCCGTTATTCTGTATTAACTGCAGTTGGTTTATTACCTATAGCAGTAGCAGGTATTGACATTGACACAATGATGACTGGTGCTCAGAAAGCACGTGAAGAACTTTCCTCAGATAAATTAGCAGACAATATAGCTTATCAATATGCAACTATCCGTAATATATTGTATTCAAAAGGTTACAATACTGAGATGTTAATTAACTACGAACCATCACTTGCTTATTTCAATGAATGGTGGAAGCAACTCTATGGTGAATCAGAAGGTAAGGATTACAAAGGTATATATCCTTCAAGCGCTAATTACACAACTGATTTACATTCATTAGGGCAATATGTCCAAGAAGGTCGTAGATTTTTATTTGAAACCATACTGAAAGTTGAAAATCCAAAGCACGATATCAAAATTAAAGAAGATCCTGATGATTTAGATGGCTTAAATTATTTAGCGGGTAAGACTATGGATGAGGTTAATACGAAAGCATTTGAAGGCACATTGCTCGCGCATACTGATGGTGGTGTTCCTAATATAGTTGTGAAAGTGCCGCGTCTCGATGCTGAAACATTTGGTTACCTTGTGTATTTCTTTGAGCTTGCTTGTGCAATGAGTGGCTACCAATTAGGAGTGAATCCGTTTAACCAACCAGGCGTGGAAGCTTATAAACAAAATATGTTTGCACTACTGGGTAAACCAGGATTTGAAGCGCAAAAAGAAGAATTAGAGAAACGTTTGTAATCAACGTGTAGCAAATTAATCACTTTAACGTGCAGTAGTTAATTCAAAATATAAATTGTTATGTGCACGAAGCAATATAGATATGGCACGTCGATTATTTATTCTGTCGAACGGATTAAATTAATCGATAGTGCCTTATTTTTGTTATTCATTGAAGTATAAATTGAACCAGTATTTAATTTTAGAATTGTCAGTGTCATCACTCACGATAAGTTACCTGGGAATTAGTATAATCTTGCTGGATGACTATTTTTAAATAGAGCCTCCCAGTATTTTCTCATTTAATTTCACCATTAAACTATGCGTCTAGTACTTTAGTATTATTTTCGACACAATATCGCCTTGAAAGATTTTAATTTGTATGTTTTCGCTATATAATATAGAAAATGTTTAATGAGGAAGTGGGTAATGGCTGAAGCAGAGTTTCAAAGTTGGTTTGAATATTTTCGCGAGTTAGGTTTTATAGGCTATCTGTTTGGTTTTTTGTTGCCTTTCGTTGAAGCATTTGTACCTATATTACCTTTGGTTTTATTTATCATACTGAATGTCAATACTTTTGGGTTAGTTGCAGGCGTATTAATTTCATGGGCATCAACGGTGTGTGGATGTTATGTTGTATTTCTCATATTGAGAAGTTTAGCTCATCATACATTTTTGCATAAATATAAAAATCGTCGCTCTGTACAACGTTTAATTAGCTTTATAGACAGACAAGGAGTTATGCCGATATTTATATTAATGTGCTTTCCGTTTACTCCAAGCGCCTTAGTCAATATCGTTGTGAGTTTATCTCATATTCGTCGCCACATCTATTTAGGTGTATTAATTTTTTCAAAAATGATCATGGTCGCAATGGTAGGTTGGTTAGGTAAAGATATCACAACCTATTTTCAAAATCCTTGGCGTCTTATTGTAGTGATCCTTGTCTTTTTAGCAGTGTGGATGATCGGTAAGTATGTAGAACGTCACTTTATGCATACCTATAAGGAGTAGATTATGCGGAGAATATTAAAACATTTGCTTTCTATCGTGCTAGCGATTATCATTGTTATGTTAATTCAAATGTTCATTTTGACAGGTGCGGTTGTGGAAAAGAATAATATGAATCCTACGTTACATAAAGGTGATCATATTCTCGTTAATAAATTGAAAGCAACACTCAATGGGTTAGACGAGGGTGATATTATCTTGTATCGAGAAGGTAACCACCAATCCTGTGGAAGAATAGTTGGCACACCTGGTGAATCTATTGAATTTAAGAAAGGGAAACTGTATCGTAATAATCGACTATCTAACGAATCTTATTCGACGATTAATAAGATTAATCATTTAGAATTGCGCCATTTAAAACATTCTGAAGGAGACATCGTACCTCCTAGAACGTATGTAGTTCTCAATGATAATAGGAAGGATAACTCCGACTCAAGACAGTATGGCTTTATTCAGCAAGACCATGTAATAGGAAGCGTGAGTTTGAGATATTATCCTTTAAAGTTATTGACTTGGCAATTTAAATAAAGATGAGGTGTAGACATTGAATAAGGAAGTAAAGGAATGGATTATAGCGATAGCAATTGCTGTAGTATCCATAGTAATTATTATTAATTTCGTGGGCAAATCCTATACTGTCCGGGGTGACTCTATGTATCCAACGTTGAAAGATGGGGAGCGAGTCATAGTTAATATTGCGGGCGTGAAGTTCGGTAGTATCCACAAAGGTAATGTCATTGTATTTCATCATGATAAAAAAGATGACTACGTTAAGCGTGTTATTGGCACACCTGGTGATCACATACAATATAAGAAAGATCAGCTATACGTAAATGGTAAGAAAGTTAAGGAACCTTATTTAGATTATAATGAAAAACACAAACAAATTGATTATATTACTGACAAATCGTGGGATTCAAAAGAAATTAATAATGGCGAAGCTAAGATTCCTAAAGATAAATTATTAGTGCTTGGCGATAATCGTGAAATCAGTAAAGATAGTCGTTCCTTTGGACTGATTGATAGAGATCAAGTGGTTGGAAAAGTTTCCTTAAGATATTGGCCATTCAAAGAGTGGAAATATAATTTCAATCCTAGCACGTAATAGCGGGGCCCCAACAAAAAGAAACTGAGTAAGCAGTTTCAACAAGCAATGTAAGTTGGGGTGGGGCCCCAACATAGAGAAACTGGTGAGACAGTTTCAACAAGCATAGCGAGTTGGGGTGGGCCCCAACACAGAGAAACTGGAGAGACAGTTTCAACAAGCAATGGAAGTTGGGATGGGGCCCCAACAAAAAGGAACTGGTAAGACAGTTTCTACAAGCACAGAGAAGTCATCCAATACAAATCAATGTATAAGTAAAGGGGAGCGGGACAGAAATCTTTTTATTCAAATTAGATTTCTGTCCCGCTCCCTCTTTTTTAGTTTTTTTACACCAGCTTTCACTTCTATTTTATAAGAGAATCTACAGCAACCCTGTCAAATTAGTTTCTATTAATAAATGGATGTCAGGGTCCCTTTAAATTTATATAAAGACATAGTATGCTAACTGGCGGTTATTTAAGATCGGTGTATAAAACTAAATTTTATATTTTGTATAAGAGCCGTTATTAAATTACTTACCGCGATAGCGATTGTGTTAGAATAACTTTCAAAGGAGTAGATAACTGATGGATTTAAATGTGTGGTTCGGCACTGCTGGTACAGGTAAATCGCAAGCCATGTTAGCTGAAATTAAAGAAAAGATGCAAGCTCAACCGTTGGGGGACCCTATTGTTCTGATTGCTCCCACTCAAAATACATTTCAATTAGAGCAAGCTTTTGTTGAGGATGTCGCTCTCCAAGGCAGCTTGAGAACAGAAGTACTCCACTTTGAACGTTTAAGCTATCGTGTGTTTCAAGAGATAGGAGGCTTAAACGAAGAACAATTATCTAAAGCAGCTACCGAAATGCTGATTTATGACATTTTGCAACAAGAAAGATCTCATCTCCGTTTATATCGATCTCAAGTTAACTATTATGGTTTTAGTGAAAAAGTATATGAACAAATTCAAGATTTTAAAAAATATGCAGTTACGCCTGATGATTTAACAGAGTTTATTGAGTCTCACACCCTTCAGACGAGAATGAAAGATAAATTGCATGATATCGCCCATATTTATCAACATCTAGAGGAACGTATTAAAGGTAACTATGTCTCAACTGAAGATACTTTACAACGGTTTATTTCCTTGATGCCTAAATCAGATTGGCTTTCTAGAGCAGAAATATACATTGATGGATTTCACAATTTCTCGACACTTGAATATCAGATTATTCGAGGGTTAGTTCAACATTGTAAAAAAGTGACGGTGCTACTCACGACTAATGGTGATAAAGATACCTTTAGTTTATTTAGGAAGCCGTCAGAAGTCTTAACTCACCTTGAAGATATCAGTAACGACTTAGGTATCCGTATGGATAAGCGTACCTTTACGCAACAACAGCGTTTCTCCACTCGTGATTTAGTGCATTTAGAGCACAACTTTGATGCATTGCAGCCTCAGGTATCGTTGGCACAAGGCGATGTTCAAATGCTAGAAGCTTCGACCATGCGTGAAGAGGTAAATGAAATTGCTCGTCGAATTATAACAGAAAATCGAGATCTCGGACGACGTTACCAAGATGTAGCTATTTTATACCGGGATGAAAGCTACGCCTATCTATTAGAATCTATTTTACCTCAATACGATATTCCTTATCATATAGACGTCAAACGCTCGATGACCTATCATCCAGTGATGGAAATGTTAAGAGCACTACTCGAGGTAGTAAAAACGGGTTGGCAATTTGAACCATTGATGCGACTGCTTAAGACAAATGTTCTCACAGCGCATATACCTCACAGTGATTATTATATAGATCTACTAGAGAATTTTGTGCTAGAGCGTGGTATCTATGGACAGCGATGGATAGACGAGCAATATTTTACCATTGAACAGTTTAGTAAAATGGGGTTAAAACGTCATCAATTAACTGAAGAAGAGACGGAGACATTTGAAAAAGTGATCCAATTAAAAAGGTTTGTGATAGATAAAATCCTTCACTTTGAAGAAAAGCTCAACTCTGTCTCAACCGCTAGAGGATATGCAACGGCGTTATATGAAACTGTAGAGTCCTACGATTTGCCAAGTCAACTCATGACTCAAAGAGATGAATACGAAGTCGCAAATCAAACTCAAAAAGCTGAAGAAATTGATCAAATTTGGAATGGGTTTATTCAAACTTTAGACGACTTAGTAACTGTATTTGGCGATAAGCCGATGTCGCAACAGCGTTTCTTAGAATTGCTAGATATAGGTTTAGAACAACTGGAGTTTACTATGATTCCACAGACGTTGGATCAAGTCAGCATTGGAACGATGGATTTAGCGAAAGTAGATAATAAAGCTCACGTTTATCTGCTTGGGGTGAATGACGGAAGTTTACCACAACCGGTTAGTAGTTCGAGCTTAATTACTGATGAAGAGAAACGTTTGTTTGAAGAAAGTGCTTCGATAGAGCTGAGTCCGACTTCAGATATTCTACAAATGGATGAAGCTTTTGTTTGCTATATTGCGTTGACTAGAGCGCGAGAACAATTAACACTGTCATATAGTTTAATGAGCAATAATGGTAATGAAAGGGAGCCGAGCCCTTACATCGATCAAATTGTGAGTTTATTTGAAGGGCTGTCAGTGCACAATATCAATTATCTTCATCAACGCGACCCACTTTCCTTATTGCAGCACCCGCACCAAGCGAAGACCGAACTATTTGAAGCTCTCCAATCATGGTTGAATGGGGAGGTTGTAGCGGAGACATGGCTAGATGTATATCAAGTGATACGAGATAATGATCGTTTAAATCAAGGCCTAAGCTATCTTGTTACAGCATTAACTTATAGAAATGCAACCGTGCAACTTTCTTCAAAGTTAACTCAAGATTTATACGGTGAATCTATGCATGCCAGCGTGTCTCGTTTCGAAGGTTATCAGAACTGTCCATTTAAGCACTTTGCATCTCATGGCCTAAAGTTAAATGAGCGGACTAAGTACAAGTTAGAGAACTTTGATTTAGGAGATATATTCCACCAAGTGTTACGCTATATATCAGAACGGCTCAATGGTGATTTTAAAAATTTAGATCCACGTAAGATTCATCAGTTAACTACTGAAGCATTAAATGAGATCTTACCTGAAGTACAGTTTAATGTTCTCGATTCAACCTCATATTATAGATATCTATCGCGACGTATCGGTACGATAGTTGAAAGCACATTGAAAGCATTAAAATATCAAGGAGAACATTCTAAATTTGTACCTACTCGCTTTGAAGCAGGCTTTAGGCGTAAACCACGTCATCAATCTGAATTGCAAGCCGCTCCACTTCAAACGAAACAAGGCATTCCTATCAACATTAGAGGACAGATTGATCGCATCGATACTTACCAAGATAAAGAGCAAAGTTTCGTCAACGTCATCGACTATAAATCTTCGCCGACGAGTGGCAGTTTAGATCTCACTAAAGTCTATTATGGTCTACAAATGCAGATGATGACTTACATGGACGTTGTATTACAGAATAAGGAGCGCCTAGGTTTATCGGATTTGACTAAGCCTGGAGGATTATTATATTTCCACGTTCACCACCCGAGACTTTCTTTCAAACTTAACGATTTATTACAAGTTGATGTTGATAAGCACTTTTTAAAAGACTTTAAATTAAATGGCTTATTAAACGATGACGAATCTGTGCTTCAAGCGTTTGATAGTCGTTATGAACCTAAATTCAAATCTGATATTGTTCCTCTACAAGTTAAAAAAGATGGAGCTTTGAGCACAACGAGTAAGGTGGCTAATGAGGAAACGATATATAAATTTCTCAAACATAATCAACAGAACTTTGTGGATATTGCTTCAGACATAATGGATGGTCACACAGAGGTGGCGCCGTTGAAATATAATCAGAAACTACCATGTGAATATTGTCAATATAAACCCGTTTGTCATGTGGATGGACTTGTAGATAGTAAATACTATCGAACGGTTGATGAAACGATTAACCCACTAGAAGCGATTCAAGACGTTAAGATTGAAGGTGAGTAATAAGATGAAAAGTACAATTCCAACGAAGCCTAAAGAGGTGCAGTGGACTGATCAGCAATGGAAGAGTATATATGCTAAAGACCAAGATATATTAGTAGCTGCAGCTGCTGGGTCCGGTAAGACTGCTGTTCTCGTTGAGCGCATCATACAGAGAATCATACGGGATGAAATCGATGTTGATCGTTTACTTGTCGTGACTTTTACTAATGCAAGTGCTAGAGAAATGAAACAACGTGTGGACACGCGTATCCAAGAAGCGTCTATTAAAGATCCGAATAACCAGCATTTGAAAAATCAACGTGTCAAAATTCATCAAGCTCAAATTTCCACTTTGCATAGTTTCTGTTTGAAATTAATTCAACAGCATTATGACGTACTCGAAATTGATCCTAACTTCAGAACGAGCAATGAAGCAGAGAATATTCTCTTACTTGAGGAAGCCATAGACGAAGTGTTAGAGCATCACTATAATCAACTCGATCCTGCTTTCCTTGAATTAGCTGAACACTTAGCAACAGATCGTAACGATGATCAACTCCGTGAAATAGTTAAAAAGCTTTATTACTTTAGCGTTGCCAATCCAACCCCAATGAGTTGGTTAGCATCACTAGGAAATGCATACGAAAACGCTGACGAATTTGAACATCTGATGGAACATCTGAAAAGTTATGTGAAAGTCTTTCTTGAAGCAGGGAAAGAAGCGTTAGAGAACAGCTATGATTTATTCTCTATGGCCAGTGGAACAGACAAACAGTTAGCAACAATAGAAACTGAATTACAGTTCCTTAAACAGGCATTGCGAAGTAGTGAAGTGCAGACGGATGTCATTCTGGATCATCAATTGCCTGCTCGCTTTCCAGCAATCTCCAAGAAGATTAAAGAAGCTAACGAAGGACTGGAAGAAACCTTAGCTGACGCAAAAGCTCAATTTGATAGATATAAATCACATATTAAAAAAGTAAAAGAAGATTATTTATCTCGTGATGTAGATGATATGCGTGAAGATATGGCTCGATTAGCACCTCGAGTGAAGTACTTATCGCGCTTGGCTCAAGATGTCATCGAACGCTTTAGCTCAAAAAAACGTGAGCGTAATATTCTAGACTTTTCAGATTATGAACACTTTGCTTTACGAATCTTAATGAATAGTGATGGTAGCCCATCTCACATAGCAGAGTTATATCGAGAACAGTTTGCTGAAATTCTGGTGGATGAATACCAAGACACTAACCGAGTTCAGGAAACTATTCTGAAGTGTATGAAGAGGGGTAGCGAAGCGGATGGTAATTTATTTATGGTTGGTGATGTTAAACAATCCATTTATAAATTCCGCCAAGCTGATCCGAGCCTCTTTATAGATAAATATAAGCGCTTTACTTCCGAAGGTAATGAAACTGGCTTACGCATTGACCTCTCACTTAATTTCCGTTCCCGTAAAGAAGTGCTTACTACAACAAATTATTTATTTAAGCACATGATGGATGAATCAGTAGGTGAAATACAATATGATGATGCTGCACAACTTTATTATGGTGCTCCATTTGATGAGAGGGAACACCCGCTTGAACTCACTATGATCGTGAAAGATGAAGAATCAGAGCTTACCGCAACTGAACAAGAGGCAGAATACATCGCTCAACAAGTAGAATATATTATGGCACATAAAGAAGTTTACGATATGAAGCAAGGTAAATATCGCAAACCTAATTATAATGACATCGTTATTCTCGAGCGGAGTTACGGACAAGCTAACACTTTACAACAAGTGTTTAAGGATCACGATATTCCATTCTTTGTTAACAGTAAAGAAGGTTATTTTGCTCAGACCGAAGTTCAGCTTATACTGTCCTTTTTACGCACAGTCGATAACCCGCTTCAAGATATTTATTTAGTAGGGCTCATGCGCTCGGTAATTTATCAATTTACCGAAGATGAATTGTCGGAAATTAGAGTTGTAAGTCCTAATGACGATTATTTTTACCAATCAATCGATCATTACCTACGTAGTGAGGAGGCTCGCCAGGATCTTATAGATAAATTGAATTACTTCTTAAAGGATATTAAACACTATCAAGCGTTTAGCCAATCACATCCCGTGTATCAACTGATTGATAAGTTCTATAATGATCATTACGTTATTCAGTACTTTAGTGGCATCGTTGGTGGCAAAGGTAGAAGAGCGAATCTATATGGTTTATTTAATAAAGCGATCGAATTTGAGAACTCGAGCTTTAGAGGTCTGTATCAATTTATACGTTTTATAGATAAGCTTATAGAAAGAGGACAAGATTTTGGTGAAGAACACGTAGTTAGCCCAAATGATGATGTAGTGCGAATGATGACGATTCACAGTAGTAAGGGGCTTGAATTTCCATTTGTTATCTATGCTAATCTAAGTGGAAAGTTTCAGCGTACTGATTTGACTAAACCTGTCATATTGAATCAACAGTTTGGGTTAGGTATGAAATACTTTGATGTCGAGAGTCAAATTACATTCCCATCACTTGCTTCGATAACTTATAGCGTTATAGCTGAGAAAGAAATGGTTTCAGAAGAAATGCGCCTTATATACGTAGCACTTACGCGGGCAAAAGAGCAGCTCTTCCTCGTCGGGCGTGTTAATGAGGAAGAAGAGTTGGAGAATATGATAAACAAACCTGTAACGCACTCTCATTTACCTGTGAGTGATCGATTAACGGCTAAATCTCCTATTGAATTGATTTATCCTATACTTGCTAAGTATCAATCCACTCACTTACCGGAGAACTTACGCTTTGAGCATAAGATTGAAGATGTTTCTCCCGATATGAGACCTTTTGTTAATTTAAAGATAGAGCATTATAGTCAACTAGCTGAGAATTCCAACAAGACTAAGGACATACGACGAGATGTCAGTGAAATAGAACAAAGTACAACTGGTAATGATGGACTAAAGAAACAAATCGATCATCAACTCAGTTATGAATACCCATACAAGAAAGATACTGAGAAACCGTCTAAGCAATCAGTTTCAGAGCTCAAACGCCAGTTAGAAACTCAACAATCTGAGACTAATTACGATCGAGTAAGACAATATCGAATAGGTAATGCCTCCTATGAAAGGCCCTCATTTATGCGTGAGAATCAGCGACGTAGGGCAAACGAAATAGGCACGCTTATGCATACGGTTATGCAACATTTACCATTTAAAGTTGAACGGCTCAGTCGAGATGATTTAGATCAATACGTAAACTCATTAATTGAAAGCAATATTATTGAAGATAATGCCAAAAAAGATATTAGTTATGATGATATCATGCACTTTATAGAAAGTCCGTTATATATGGAGATAGCTCAGAGTGACCATGTATATAGAGAGTTACCTTTCGTAGTCAATCAAAGAAGTGTAGACCATATTGAAGATAGCGAAGAAGACGTTTCGATTATTCAAGGAATGATCGATTTGATTTATCAAAAGGATGGTTGTTATTACTTTGTAGATTATAAGACAGATGCTTTTGTGCGCCGGAAAGGTATGACGGATGAGGAAATAGGACAGCAATTACGGCAACGTTACAAAATACAAATGCAATATTATAAAGATACACTGGAAGCTATTTTGAAAACTGAAGTGAAAGGATATTTATACTTCTTTAAATTTAAGACTTTATCTCTTGAGGATGCGGACGATTAGCGCTATGAAATTTGAGATAGGAGAGAAAGCTGTATTGTGTTCGCAGTAGTTGAGTAAATTGTGTATATTGTCCCGTTATGGCACACCAGTCAACTATGGGGTGAGGCAAATTCTGATGAGTTCTGCCTCACTTTATAGTCACTAGGTAATGATTAATATTTCGAAAATTGTGATACTCAGATATTTGTGATTTCTTTAAAAATATAGTTATAATAGCTATAAGATATAGGTGAGGAGCTGATATTGAATGAAATTCCTATCATTCAGATACGACGGAGAAACTTCATATGGGGTGAAGGTGAAGCGAGAAGAAGCTGCCTGGGATTTGAAAAGAGTCTTTGCAGATTTCGCTCAAGAAGCTGAATTTCATCCTAAGACTTTATTACAGGGTTTACAACATAATCAATCTGTAGATTTTCAAGAACAGGTGCGTAAAGCTGTCGTAGCTGCTGAAGATAGTGGCAAAGCAGATGAGTATAAAGTTCAATTTGATGAGATAGAGTTTTTGCCGCCTGTAACTCCGACGAATAATGTCATCGCATTTGGTAGAAACTATAAAGAGCATGCAGATGAATTAAATCATGAGGTCCAACGACTGTACGTGTTCACTAAAGCTGCTTCGTCATTAACAGGAGATAATAGTACGATTCCGAACCATAAAGATATAACAGATCAATTAGACTACGAAGGCGAACTCGGTATAGTTATCGGTAAATCTGGTGAGAAGATACCTAAAGGACTTGCCTTAGACTATGTGTATGGCTATACGATTATTAATGATATCACCGACCGTAAAGCACAAAATGAACAAGACCAAGCCTTTTTATCTAAGAGTTTAACTGGTGGCTGTCCAATGGGGCCATATATAGTGACTAAAGATGAATTGCCAACACCAGAGAATGTCAATATCGTGACAAAAGTAAATAATGAAATTCGTCAAGACGGGAATACGAGTGAAATGATTCTTAAAATTGATGAATTAATTGAAGAAATTTCTAAATATGTTGCTTTACATCCAGGAGATATCATTGCGACTGGTACCCCTGCAGGCGTAGGAGCTGGATTGAAGCCACCTAAATTTTTACAACCAGGTGATGAAGTGAAGGTAACAATTGATAACATAGGGACATTGACGAATTTCATTTCTCAAAATGATGAGAAATAAGTGATTAGTTAAATCGATTTCGTATGAGCAACAAATAGATGACCTTTGTCATGAGAGCAGAGGCTGAAACATTCTGTTGATTTCCGTGTAAAGCAGTTACAGAGATGAATGCTTAAACATTTATTGCGAAATAGCGAGTTACACTTTACCGTGGGCGTTATCTCAAGTTATTGCGAGCGCATCAAAGGGCTTAATTCTGGGAGAGAACGCGCAGCTGTCAGTAGGATTAGTGTTAAGATTTATCAGCTACTTCATTTAAGGAGATCAACGCATCTAAACTGAGTTGGAAGATGTGTGTTACAGTCTTTGCTCTCTTTTAATTCGCAATAAAAGTTAGTTTTTATTATAATAAGCATTAAATATAATTTTAATGTGGGGGTATATGTTTTGTTACATATTCATATTACAAGTTGGGTACTTGCAATTATTTTTTTCTTTGCGACGTACTTTAACTTTTCAGCAAGAGAAGGTGCAACGCCGTTCTATAAAATTGCGCATATTTTATTGAGAATCAGCATGGTATTAGTCTTAGTTTCAGGCATTTGGAGTTTTATTCAAGAAATGTCTGCTCACCATGGCGGAGGACATTTATTACTTACGTGTAAGATGGTTTGTGGTTTAATTGTTATAGCACTGATGGAAGTAACAATTGCTAAACGTAAGAAAGGGGAACCAAGTCACGCTCAATTATGGTGGACGATCATTATGATTATTATAACGATGGTACTCGGCGTTATATTACCTTGGGGTCCTATTTCTTCACTATTTGGTATTCATTAAGGAAGTTTAGGAACCGACAATACAGTCCTCGTTAGGATTTAAATGAACCAATTAATATGTATTCAAACTAAGTTATAGCTAACAGAGGGAGCGGGACAGAAATCTTTTTATTCAAATTAGATTTCTGCCCCGCTCCCGTGTTTTTTAATACGTATGAGCAACTCAATTTTATTTATTTCGTGCTTTATAACCTATCATGTTTATGGGATCTTTCGGACTACTATATGGCGGCGCGTATGCTACTTCAAACTCAGTAAGTTCATCGACGGTCAGGTGATTTTGCATTGCCATAGATAGTACGTCAATGCGTTTATCTACCCCATCTTTACCCATTGCAGCAGCACGCAGAATTTTGCGTGTTGCTTTCTCGAAATAGACGCGTAAATGAAGTGTTTCATTTCCCGGGTAATAGCCAGCGTGTTGATTTTGTTTCGTCTCTACCATTTCATAATCAAATTTCTGAAGTTCTTGAGGTTTGACTCCTACACTTCCGAAAGTATAATCAAAAAATTTAACAATATTACTGCCTAGATAACCTTCGAATTTAATACTCGTATTACCATTGAGTCTTTCAGCGATGATAGATGCTGCACGATGGGCTCCCCAAGCTAAAGGGACATGAGCGGTAAGATCAACGTGTCGATAGTGCGACGTGATGACGTCCCCTAAAGCGTACACATGCGCTATATTCGTTTCAAAGTTGTCATTTACTGGTACGTAACCTTTCTCATCTAAATAAATATTAGAACTTCGAATGAACTCTGAATTGGGTTGGACGCCAACACCTTCAATAATTAAATCGTAAGTCTCAACTATACCTGAAGTGAAAATCACTTCTCGTCCGTTTATGGCTTTGACTTCTTCGTTAAGACGGTAAGTAACACCTCGTTTCTCAAGTTCATCGAGTATGGGTTGGTTCATATCTTGATCCATTAATTTATTAATTCCTCTAGAGCGATGAATAAGCGTGGGTTGAAGCCCGCGACGATATAAATTCTCTAATACTTCTAAACTGATATAACCCGCACCTACGATTAGGGCGCGTTTGACGTCGTGCTTATTGATATAGTCGTCTATCGCATCCGTATCTTCCATATTTCTTAAGGTAAATATCATATCGCTACTAAAGCCAAGACTTTTAGCACTGCAACCGGGACTTAATATCAACTCATCGTAGCTCTCTTCAAATGTCTCGTCTGTTTGGCGATTTAACACGGTTATAGTTCGACGATTATCGTCGATTTGAATAACTTCATGATACGTTTTGACCCTGATTCTCTTCTTTGCATAAAATTCTTCGGGTGTTGCTTCTAAGATTTGATCTCTTTCTTCTACTACTCCGCCTAAATAATAAGGGAGGCCACAATTCGCGAAGCTCATGTCGCGATCTTTCTCAAAGATAAGGATCTCGCTATCTTGATCCAAGCGTCTAATTTGGCTCGCTACAGTTGCGCCACCAGCAACAGCGCCAACTATTACTATTTTAGTCAATTTATTTCCTCCTGCGATGAGTGATTATGATGAATAAGTTAATTGTAGATTAAAAAATGTATTTAGATAACGACCTATACCATCTTCATTATTTGAGTAAGTTATCTCATTAGCGATCTCTTTAATTTCATCCAAACCATTAGCCATGGCTACTCCGTGCGTCGCATATTTAAGCATTTCACTATCGTTATCTTCGTCGCCAAAAGCTATGACATTCTCACTTTTAATTCCCAAGTATGATTTGACGTAATCAATTCCACGAGCTTTATTAATGCCTTTTCGCACGATTTCAATAATAGGAAAAGGTGCGCCCCAACGGCGATGTTCTATATTTTCCGCATAGAAATGATTGAGCATCTCTCTAATTTCTTGAATCTGATCCTCTGGACTTTCAACAAGGAGAGAAGTAGGAGGCTCTTGAAGGTTTTCAAGTAAGTTACCAATTTCTATATCAGGGTTGCCCATTGAAAACCCTTCAAAGAGCCGTTCATCGTAGTTATCTATGTAGACATGATCACGTATTTCAGCGACTAAATTAGAAACTTCATATTTTTTTAGTGAACGAATCATTTCATAAGCAACATCTAAATCAAGCTCCTCATGAATAGTCTTGAAATGAGGATTGTTAGGATGATGAACGTAGGCACCGTTGAAATTAACTATGGGAGTATGCATATTTAACTCATGGTAATATATGTCGCAGGCACGATAGGGACGTCCTGTAGCGATCATAAGATGGTGTCCTTGTTCTTGAAGTGTTAGTAATACTTGCTTTGTAAAAGTGGAAATTTCTTTGTCATCATTGAGTAAAGTTCCATCTAAATCTAAGCATATTAAATAGGGATTTGTTACTGTCATAACGGTTGATCTCCTCATTATTTTAAGTGAATATAATTTGTTCTTGAGATTCGTCTTTAATCATTGCTAGTTACACATCTCTGAGAGGGAGCGGGACAGAAATCTTTTTATTCAAATTAGATTTCTGTCCCGCTCCCTAACATCATAGCATTTTATTGGCGTTTTGTAAGATATTTGATATATTGTTTATATCAATGAAAGTCTGTGAGGTGAGACAAATGGATGAAGCATTAAAGGATAGTATACTTAATGCGCTAGAAATGGTTATTGACCCTGAGTTAGGTATTGATATCGTTAACTTAGGTTTAGTATATAAAGTAGATGTAGACGACGATGGTTTATGTACTGTTGAGATGACACTTACTTCAATGGGTTGTCCGCTTGGACCACAAATAGTAAATCAGGTTAAAGCTGCTTTAGCCGATATTCCAGAGATTCAGGATACTGAAGTTAATATCGTGTGGGATCCACCATGGGATAAAGATATGATGTCTCGCTATGCGAAGATAGCTTTAGGCATCGGTTAAATGAGTAAAGAGGCTGGGACTTAAATCCCAGCCTTTTTCAGCATTTTGGCAGTAGATGACTGATTTGAAAACGCGCTTGTATCAAGCTTTTTTCAATTCTAGTCATCTTTGCCGGGGCGGGACGACGAAATCTTTTTATTCAAATTAGATTTCTGTCCCGCTCCCTCTTTCAACATCTCGACAGTAGGTGACTGATCTGAAAATACGCTTGTATCAAGCTTTTTTCAATTCTAGTCATCCTTGCCGGGGCGGGACGATGAAATCTTTTTATTCAAATTAGATTTCTGTCCCGCTCCCTTTTTAAATGCAGGTTGAGGATAACTTTTAATAGGGGAAGAAATATATTGAGGCCTAGTAAACAGGTGAATAGTCAGTAGAGATACAGTTGGATATTAGGTTGATTTAAATGAATATACTAAGTCGTTTATTAAGTAGAAAAAGAAAATATCGAAAAAGTTTAACTAAATTTGACGTTTAAGGTTGATTAATCCTGAGAGTGGGTTTATAATAAAATTAAGGTCAAAGAAAGTCAAAGTCAATAAATGTTCTTTGATCATGTCGTTAAACGATGAGACCATTTAGTCTATATTATTTAATGAAAGATGCGAGTTCACTTGCTTGTCATAAAGTTGAGTAGAGGTGAATAAAATGGATATTAATCAAATGACATATAAGGTTCAAGAAGCTTTACAAAAAGCTATAGGATTATCACAAGACTATGAAAATCAAAATATAGAAATTGAAGCTATTTTAAAAGCAGCTCTAGAAGAAGACGAAAGTTTATTTCATAGTATATTAGAAAGAGCAAATATCGATATCGATCATTTAACTCAAGTCTATGAGGATAAGCTAAAGAAATATCCTTCAGTAGAGGTAGATAACGTTCAATATGGGCAATATATTAGCGCAAAAGCGAACGAACTTATTAATAAATCTGAGTTTTACATGAAAGAATATGATGACGAATATATTTCGATGGAACACGTATTGCTTGCAGCCATTGAAGTAGATGAAACGACTAAGCAAGTTGTTGGTAATAAGAAAGAGGTCGTCGAAGAAATCATTAAGAAAGTTAGAGGAGGAAATCATGTGACATCTCAAAACCCAGAAGTTAACTATGAAGCATTAGAAAAATACGGTCGAGATTTAGTAGAAGAAGTTCGTCAAGGGAACATGGATCCTGTCATTGGACGTGACGAGGAAATACGCAATGCTATACGTATCTTAAGTCGCAAAACTAAGAATAACCCGGTGTTAATCGGTGAACCTGGTGTGGGTAAGACGGCGATAGTAGAAGGCTTAGCTCAAAGAATAGTTAAGAAAGACGTACCGGAGTCCCTATTAGACAAGACGATCTTTGAACTTGACTTAAGCGCGTTAGTAGCCGGAGCGAAATACCGTGGTGAATTTGAAGAAAGATTAAAAGCGGTGTTGAAAGAAGTAAAAGAATCAGATGGCCGGATTATATTGTTTATAGATGAAATCCACATGCTTGTTGGAGCAGGTAAGACTGAAGGTTCCATGGATGCGGGCAACATGTTAAAACCGATGCTTGCTCGTGGTGAATTACACTGTATCGGTGCTACAACGCTGAACGAGTATCGTGAAAATATTGAAAAAGACTCTGCATTAGAACGTCGTTTCCAAAAAGTACAAGTGAGTGAACCAGACGTTGAAGATACTATTTCGATCCTCAGAGGTTTAAAAGAGCGTTACGAAGTGTATCACGGCGTGCGCATACAAGACCGTGCGCTAGTGGCTGCTGCTGAACTTTCAGATCGTTATATTACTGATAGATTCTTACCAGACAAAGCGATCGATTTAGTAGACCAAGCATGTGCAACGATTCGCACAGAAATGGGTTCAAACCCTACAGAATTAGATCAAGTTAATCGTCGAGTTATGCAACTTGAAATCGAAGAGAGTGCGTTGAAAAACGAATCAGATAATGCGAGTCAACAACGATTGAAAGAGTTACAAGAAGAACTGTCAAATGAAAAAGAAAAACAATCAGAAATACAATCACGAGTTGAACAAGAGAAAGAAAAAATATCTAAATTACAAAATAAGCGTGCGGAACTCGATGAAAGCCGTAAAGAACTCGAGGATGCTGAGAATAATTATAACCTTGAAAAAGCTGCTGAATTACAGCACGGTAAAATTCCGCAACTTGAAAAAGAACTACGTGAGCTAGAAGATGCCTTTCAAGATGAACAAAGTGAAGACGCTGACAGAATTATTAGAGAAGTCGTCTCAGATGAAGAAATAGGCGACATCGTAAGTTCTTGGACAGGTATACCCGTTTCTAAACTAGTAGAAAGTGAACGAGAGAAATTACTTGGTCTTTCAGATATTCTACACGAGCGCGTAGTAGGTCAAGACAAAGCAGTCGACTTAGTATCAGACGCAGTAGTTAGAGCACGTGCAGGTATTAAAGATCCTAACCGTCCAATCGGTAGTTTCCTATTCCTCGGTCCAACAGGTGTCGGCAAGACTGAATTAGCTAAATCTTTAGCTTCCACACTCTTTGACTCTGAAAAACACATGATACGCATCGATATGAGTGAGTACATGGAGAAACATTCTGTCTCTCGTTTGATTGGGGCGCCTCCTGGTTATGTAGGCCATGATGAAGGCGGTCAATTAACGGAATCTGTACGTCGTAATCCATATTCAGTGATATTGTTAGATGAAATTGAAAAAGCGCATACCGATGTGTTTAATGTCTTGCTACAAATACTAGATGAAGGTCGACTAACAGACTCACAAGGGCGTAGCGTAGACTTCAAGAATACAATCATTATTATGACTAGCAATATTGGTTCACAAATACTGTTGGAAAATGTAAAAGATTCTGGCGTTATTACAGATGACACTGAAAAAGCTGTCATGGATAGCTTGAATGCTTACTTTAAACCAGAAATCTTAAACCGAATGGACGATATTGTACTCTTTAAACCGTTATCCGTAGAAGATATGAGCCATATTGTTGATAAAATTATTGCTCAGTTAAATATTCGCCTAATGGATCAACGTATCAGCCTAGATGTTTCAGATCAAGCTAAGCAATGGTTAGGGGAAGAAGCATATGAACCTCAATTTGGCGCACGTCCATTGAAGCGTTTCGTTCAACGTCAAATTGAAACACCACTTGCTCGTCGCATGATTAAAGAACACTTGCCAGAAGGAACAAACGTCAAGGTTGAATTGACTGACGATGGTTTAACATTTAGCATGGACAAACCTGACACTGCTGACAGTTAATTTTAATAGAAATATAGAATGATACGAAGACCTCAGTTCAGTGAGCGGTTAAGCTTACTTCTCGTTAAGATGTTCTTAATGAGACGGCACAAGCATTACATGCGTGAAACAAGGTGGATAATTGAATAGTTAAGTAGGAGTCTGTGAGCACAAAATTGGCGAATACTTGTGTTCGTCGCTTCAACTAGTGGGAAGACAACGAAATCAAAGCGATTTCTGTCTTCCTTTTTCTATTTTAAGATGAGAAAATTCATAGCTATGGGTAAAAAATTTATATTACGGCTTTTAAAATTCTAATAAAAGGGAATAAGGATAGTGTAGATAAAAGCATACTGTAGTTAACGCCTTAAAATAAATGAGATATTATTTAATTCTCAGTGAGGAGGTCTATTATGACTGTAAATGTAAAGGATTATTTAGATGAACAATATGGCTTATTTATAAATAACGAATTTCAAGATAGTGAAAGTGGAGAGACAATTGAAGTAACTAATCCTTCTAATGGTGAAGTGTTATCGAAAGTTGCGAAAGCGTCTAAGAAGGACGTGGACAAAGCGGTAGAAGCAGCACACAACGCTTTCGATGAATGGAGTAAAATCTCTAAAGATGAACGTGCGGATTATCTCTTAGAAATTAGTCGTCGCATTGAAGAAAAAGCTGAACACTTTGCGACTATTGAATCCCTTCAAAATGGTAAACCGTACAGAGAAACTAGCGGTTTTGATTTACCGTTCGTAGCACAGCACTTCAAATATTTCGCCAGTGTACTGACAACTGATGAAGGTACGGTTAACGATTTAAATCAAAACCATATGAGTATTATTCGCCATGAACCTATTGGTGTGGTCGGCGCTGTAGTTGCTTGGAATTTCCCATTATTGCTCGCATCATGGAAGCTAGGTCCTGCTTTAGCAGCCGGAAATACCGTAGTCATTCAACCTTCTTCTTCAACGCCTCTCACTTTAATTGAATTAGCGAAAATCTTTCAAGATGTGTTACCTAAAGGCGTGGTTAACGTTGTAACAGGTAAAGGCTCCGAGTCAGGTCAAGCTATCTTTGACCATGAAGGTATTGATAAGCTTTCATTCACTGGCTCTACTAGTGTGGGTTATCAAGTTGCGAAAGCAGGTGCTGAACGCATTGCCCCAACTACGCTAGAGCTAGGTGGTAAAAGTGCTAACATCGTCTTTGACGACGCTAATTTAGAAAAGACAATTGAAGGTATTCAAATGGGCATATTACTCAATCAAGGTGAAGTATGCAGTGCTGGTTCTAGACTGCTCTTACAATCTTCCATTTATGACAAAGTTATGGAACGCTTGAAGGAAGCCTTTGAAAATATTACTGTAGGAGATCCGTTTGATGAAAACACTTTAATGGGTAGTCAAACAGGCGAAGAGCAAATGGAGAAAATTCAATCCTACATTCAGTATGCAGAAGAGGCCGATGATGCACGTATTATCACTGGTGGTAAACGCATAACTGATAACGGCTTAGATAAAGGATATTTCTTCCAACCTACTATCATTGAAGTAGATGATAACAATAATAAACTCGCACAAGAAGAAATCTTCGGTCCGGTACTTGTGGTCATTAAGATCAAAGATGAAGAGGAAGCAATACAAGTGGCTAACGACTCTGAATACGGCTTAGCAGGTGGTATCTTTACTACAAATATTAATCGAGCTTTAAATGTAGCAAAAGCGATGCGTACAGGTCGTGTCTGGATCAATACGTATAACCAAGTTCCAGCTGGCGCGCCATTCGGTGGATACAAGAAATCTGGTATAGGTCGTGAAACTTACAAAGCGGCTATCCAAAACTATCAACAAGTTAAGAACATCTTCATTGATACTAGTGATGAAAAAACTGGATTATATTAAGAGAATATAGAGTGAAATAATGACGGGAGTGGGACAGAAATCTAATTTGAATAAAAAGATTTCTGTCCCGCTCCCCTCTTACACATCTATCGATATAATGGGATAGAAGAGTGAAGTAAAAAAGCTATTCAATACAACGTATTATATAAATAGAGAACAGCAGTAAGACAATTTTCTATTAGAAAAATATCTTACTGCTGTTCTTTTTAAGATTATATATCCTACACGCCTAATCGATATATCCATCTATATATACGTAGGATTTAGCATTCTATCTGTAGTTATAGTTCTTCTTTAGTAGAATCATGATTTGAACCAATGACTAGATCAAAAAGTGCAACAAAGATGGTGAAGATGACGGCTATTATAATAGGAAACACGAGGTCACTAGAAGCTTCACCGTTTAAGCTTGAAAGGACAAATCCTACCATTTCTAATAATAGAATAGACCAAAATAGTACTGCTATGTATTTCATTGCTACGCCTCCGTTTTATAATTTACTGTGACTTAGCTTACAGTCTTGCATATTTAAAGTAGAAACTTATTATTTAACTTTGAAGAATTGCTATAAAGCAAACTATTATTTACATTCATAATCTATTATATTAAACAATTAAACATTTGTATAGAGTAGATTTAAATTAACCTACAGTTAAGTTCGGTTAGGAGGTCGTTCCTTATGCTAAAAAAGAAATAGCCACACTAAAAGTGATTGATATTTCTTAGTAACCGTATGAAAAATTGTGTTCTGGAGGAAGATAACCTATAATGTAGTGAATAGTCTTATATAGCTGAATTCTAATTGTTGTTTTAAGAATAAAGGGTATGTTAAATTAATACCTGGTATTAAATTATAATTACAAGAAGGTGTACGACCATGAACGTGGGTATTAAAGGATTTGGAGCGTATGCGCCAAGTAAAGTGATAGACAATGCTTACTTTGAGTCATTTCTAGAAACTTCAGATGAATGGATATCAAAGATGACTGGTATTAAAGAGAGACGATGGGCTGAAGATGACGAAGATACGTCAGATATGGCTTATAAAGCGAGTTTAGAAGCAATTGAAGATGCAGGTATATCTTCTAAAGATATAGATATGATTATCGTCGCTACTTCTACAGGAGATTATCCGTTCCCTTCTGTAGCAAATATTTTGCAGGAGAAATTAGATATAGGCAAAGTGGCCTCAGTGGATCAGCTTGCTGCTTGTAGTGGCTTTATGTATGCAATGATAAATGCGAAACAGTTTGTTCAATCTGGAGATTACCATAATGTCTTAGTGGTAGGTGTAGATAAACTATCTAAGATTACTGATATGTCAGATCGGTCTACTGCTGTGCTCTTCGGTGATGGAGCTGGTGCAGCAATTATTGGTGAAGTGTCGGAAGGCCATGGTATTTTAAGCTACGAATTAGGTTCTGATGGCAGTGGTGGTAAGTATCTTTATCAAGATCAAGACACTCACAAGATTGTCATGAATGGAAGAGAAGTCTTCAAGTTTGCTGTTCGTATTATGGGTGAGGCATCAAATAAAGCTGTTGAAAAGGCGAATCTTTCTCCTGACGATATAGATTTATTTATTCCACATCAAGCTAATATACGTATTATGGAATCTGCAAGGTTACGTTTAGGTATACCTGAAGAAAAGATGAGCGTTTCAGTAGATAAATATGGAAATACTTCAGCAGCTTCTATACCGCTTAGTATTGATCAAGAATTAAAGAATGGCAAGCTGAAGGATGGCGATACAATTGTGCTCGTCGGATTCGGTGGCGGTCTGACTTGGGGTGCAATTACCTTAAAATGGGGAAAATAGGAGGAGAAATAGATGAGTAAGAAACATCGAGTGGTAATTACAGGCGTAGGTGCATTGTCTCCAATTGGCAACGACGCAAAGTCGACCTGGCAGAATGCATTAAAAGGTGTGAATGGAATCGATGAAATCACACGAATTGATACTTCTCAATATAACGTCAGTTTAGCAGGTGAGCTGAAAGATTTTAATATAGAAGATCACATAGAGCGCAAAGAAGCTAGACGCATGGATCGCTTTACACAATATGCCGTCGTAGCAGCTAGAGAAGCGTTAAAAGATTCAAAGCTCAAAGTCACGGAGGACAACGCTGAGCGAATTGGGACTTGGATTGGATCCGGTATCGGTGGCATGGAGACATTCGAGATAGCGCATAATCAATTGAATGAAAGAGGGCCGAGACGTGTAAGTCCTTTCTTCGTTCCTATGCTTATTCCAGATATGGCAACCGGCCAAGTCTCTATTGATTTAGGGTTGAAAGGTCCGAATGGTTCAACTGTGACAGCATGTGCTACGGGTACTAATTCCATTGGTGATGCTTTTAAAATAATTCAACGCGGGGATGCTGATGCCATGGTCGCAGGGGGAACAGAAGCCCCTATTACTCATATGGCTTTAGCTGGTTTCAGTGCTAATCGTGCGTTATCTACAAACGATGATAAAGATACTGCTTGTCGACCATTTCAGGAAGGACGAGATGGTTTCGTCATGGGTGAAGGCGCTGGAATAGTTGTGATGGAATCACTTGAATCAGCGGAAGCTCGCGGTGCTGAGATATATGCCGAAGTAGTTGGTTATGGCACTACAGGCGACGCACATCACATCACTGCACCGGCTCCTGAAGGTGAAGGAGGCGCCCGTGCTATGCAAGCAGCCCTAAGTGACGCAGGAATAACTGCAGATGAGGTACAGTATTTAAACGCTCATGGTACAAGCACACCTGTAGGCGATTTGACAGAGGTACAAGCGATCAAGAACACATTCGGTGAAGCAGCGAAGTCGTTAAAGATTAGTTCGACGAAGTCTATGACAGGTCATTTATTAGGAGGCACAGGTGGTCTTGAAGCTATCTTCTCGGTACTATCTATCAGAGATGGACGTGTAGCTCCAACCATCCACGCTGATAGTCCTGATCCTGAATGCGACCTTGACTTTACGCCAAATGAAGCGGCTGATTTAGACATTGATTATGCGATGAGTAACAGCCTTGGCTTCGGTGGGCATAATGCTGTGTTATTATTTAAAAAATATGTTAAATCATACTAAAATATGAAGAGGGAGTGGGATAGAAATCTTTTTATTCAAATTAGATTTCTATTCCGCTCCCTATTTTTACATCATATTGTGGATGATAATATTAAAACCGCTCAAGGTGTATAACTTTATTACAATAAACGCCTGAATACGACAGGTGCTAGTGCAAATATGAATGCTCCATGTTACTCATCCAACTTTACTAAAATCAAATATTAGTTATCAATCCATTTAATAGAAGCGCAATTATGAGATTATCAATCTAAAGTAAAATTGAAATAATAATTGACAAGCAAAAGTAAATGCTATTGATCACAAAAGCAGTTTTTACCCAGGAGGAAACGAAGTATCTATCTTTTTTAACTGAAGTAGGATTAAAAAATTCATCGCTTTTCATTTCGCGTTGCTTTTTATGACTTGAAAGTTGGTATTTTAAGCGACGCATTCCGTAACTTGTAGCGTCTAACACACCTTCTTGAAGGATAATAATGCAAAAAAATACAATAGCTAAAATAGTTGCTATGTAAAACAAAATATTTATATAACTTAAAAAATCACGTGTACCCAATGCCCACAACAGTAATGTGAGTATGGGTGTCAAGAATATGAAAAACCCAATCTCTTTAAATCTCATTGTTCAATCGCTCCTAGCATTTCCACATGTATATATTATAACCTAAAAATCTACCTGTCTTTCAATTTTTAGTACTCCTCCTTAATTTAGTTTAAATAAAAAATGATTTTACTTATTGATTTAGGCAATAATTAACTATATAATATTGTTAAATATTTCTGAAAATTATGACGTTAGCTTTTACTATTATTACTAGGGGGATGTAAAATGCTTAGATATGTTTTAAAACGCTTCGGTTATATGATCATCTCATTATTTGTCATTATAACTATTACATTTTTTCTAATGAAGCTGATGCCAGGATCGCCATTTAACGATGCGAAGTTGAATGCTACGCAAAAACAAATTTTAAACGAGAAATATGGTTTAAATGATCCTGTAGCTGTTCAATATCTGCATTATTTAAAAAACGTAATTAGCGGAGACTTTGGATATTCCTTCCAATACCATAACCAGCCAGTCTGGGATCTCATTCAACCACGTTTGATTCCTTCGTTGGAAATGGGTCTGGCTGCGATGGTCATTGGCGTTACGATTGGGTTAATTCTAGGGATTGCAGCTGCAACGAAGCAGAATACTTGGGTGGATTATTCTACAACTGTGATTTCAGTTATTGCCGTATCCGTTCCATCATTTGTGCTAGCAGTTATTCTACAATATATATTTTCAGTACGTTTACAATGGTTCCCTGTAGCAGGTTGGGAAGGTATCTCTACGGCTGTATTACCTTCATTAGCCCTGTCAGCAACTGTAGTAGCAACGGTGGCGAGATACATTCGTGCTGAAATGATTGAAGTACTTAGTGCGGATTATATACTTTTAGCACGTGCTAAAGGTAATTCAACGATGCGGGTGTTATTCGGTCATGCTCTAAGAAACGCTTTGATACCAGTTATTACTATTATTGTCCCTATGTTAGCCGGGATATTAACGGGTACATTGACGATTGAACAAATATTTGGAGTGCCTGGTTTAGGGGATCAGTTTGTACGTTCAATCACGACGAATGATTTTTCGGTAATTATGGCCACTACATTATTATTTAGTACTTTGTTCATAGTTTCTATTTTCGTAGTCGATATCTTATATGGAGTAATTGATCCGCGCATCCGTGTAGAAGGGGGGAATAAGTCATGACAAAAAGTAGTGAGAACTTTCAAGACAATCATTCTAATGCTGTGGTTACTCATACTTCCGAAGCTATTGTAGCTGAAGACTTTATCAGAAGTGAAAGAAATATTGAAAAAGAACCTGAACTGCAAAGAGAAAGTAAGAGTTTTTGGAATGATGCTTGGGATCAATTGCGACGCAACAAGCTTGCTGTTATCGGAATGATTGGTCTCATTCTCCTCATCGTTTTAGCGTTTATAGGACCGATGTTAAGTTCGCACGACTTCGCTGAACAAGATGTTCAACGCCGTGATTTACCAGCTAAGATACCTGTACTGGATCAAATTCATTTCCTTCCTTTTGATGGTCAAGGCTCCGATGGGCATGATGCTTATAAGGAAGCCGGAGTGAAAGAAAATTTCTGGTTTGGTACTGACCAATTGGGTCGAGATATGTGGTCTAGAACATGGCAAGGAACTCAAGTATCCCTATTTATCGGCATTGCGGCTGCAATACTGGACATCTTTGTGGGAGTAATATATGGGGCTATCTCAGGCTTCTTCGGTGGACGAATAGATAACTTCATGCAACGTTTAATTGAAATTATTGCTTCAATCCCTAACTTGATCGTAGTTATATTATTCGTATTAATATTCGAACCCTCTTTATGGACGATCATCTTAGCCATGACAGTTACTGGTTGGATCGGTATGAGCCGTGTCGTCCGTGGTGAATTTTTAAAATTAAAAAATCAAGAATTCGTACTAGCGTCACGTACCTTAGGTTCTTCAAAGCCTAAACTCATCTTTAGACATATCTTACCTAACGCATTAGGTTCAATTATCGTAACGTCAATGTTCACAGTGCCGAGTGCTATTTTCTTCGAAGCATTTCTAAGCTTTATCGGTATCGGCGTACCAGCACCTAAGACTTCTCTTGGTTCTTTAGTAAACGATGGGAGACAAATGTTACTTATACACCCCCATGAGTTGTTTATTCCAGCGATCATATTAAGTCTGTTAATATTATTCTTCTATTTATTTAGCGATGGTTTACGCGATGCCTTTGACCCTAAAATGCGAAAATAATTAAAGGAGGCATAAACATATGTCAGAGAGACTATTAGAAATTAATGACTTGCATGTTTCCTTTGATATTAAGGCAGGAGAAGTGCAAGCAGTCCGTGGAGTAGATTTGTATCTAGATAAGGGAGAAACGCTCGCTATTGTAGGTGAGTCAGGCTCTGGTAAGTCAGTTACTACTAAAGCAATTACGAAACTCTTTCAAGGAGACACTGGAAGAATTAAAAAAGGAAGCATTGAATTTCTAGGAGAAGATCTCACAAAAAAACCAGAGAAAGAACTCATTAAATTACGTGGGAAAGATATATCAATGATTTTCCAAGATCCCATGACCTCATTAAACCCGACTATGAAAATTGGTAAACAAGTCATGGAACCTTTAGTAAAGCACAGAAATTACAATAAAGCTGAAGCTAAAAAGCGTGCTATAGAAATATTAAATCTAGTGGGGCTGCCTAATGCGGCAGCGCGGTTTAATGCTTATCCGCATCAATTCTCAGGTGGTCAAAGACAGAGAATTGTCATCGCGATAGCTTTAGCTTGTGAGCCAAAGGTGTTAATTGCTGATGAACCTACTACAGCACTTGACGTTACTATGCAAGCGCAAATTCTTGATTTAATGAAAGACTTACAAAAGAAAATTGAAACCTCAATCATTTTTATTACTCACGACTTAGGAGTGGTAGCTAATATCGCCGACCGCGTCGCTATTATGTATGGGGGACAAATGGTTGAAACAGGTCAAGTAGATGAAATCTTCTATGATTCTAAACATCCATATACTTGGGGATTGCTGTCTTCTATGCCTGACCTTGAAACGGGAAGTGAGACAGAACTGTTAGCGATCCCAGGTACGCCACCAGATTTACTCAATCCATCTCAAGGTGATGCATTTGCTGAAAGAAGTCAATACGCTTTAGACATTGACTTTAAAGCGATGCCCCCTTGGTTTAAAGTATCTCCTACTCATTATGTACGCTCGTGGTTACTTGATGAACGGGCACCGGACGTTGAGCCACCTGAAATAGTACAGAAAAGAGCGCGTGAGATGCCAAATAATTACGCTAAACCTAAACAGGTAGAAAGGGTGTCGTTTGATGGATAGTCAAAATGAAGTGTTATTACAAGTGAAGAATTTAAAACAATACTTTAACGAAGGTAAACGCAATGAAGTTCGTGCTATCGATGGCATCTCTTTCGATGTGTTCAAAGGAGAAACGTTTGGTCTAGTAGGGGAATCAGGTTGTGGTAAATCCACAACTGGGAAAGCGATAATTAAATTGAATGATATTACGAGTGGCGATATATATTACGATGGTATTAATATACAGAATATTAAGTCACGGAGAGAATTTTTAACATTTAATAAGAAAATTCAGATGATTTTTCAAGATCCATATGCTTCGTTAAATCCACGGTTGAAAGTCATGGACATCGTTGCAGAAGGTATTGATATTCATAAACTTGCAAATAGTAAGAAAGACCGCAAGAAACGAGTTTACGATTTATTAGAAACAGTGGGTTTAAATAAAGAACATGCAAACCGATATCCTCATGAATTCTCAGGCGGGCAACGTCAGCGTATCGGAATAGCACGTGCTCTTGCAGTAGAGCCGGAATTTATTGTAGCTGATGAACCTATCTCAGCTTTAGACGTTTCTATTCAAGCTCAAGTAGTCAACTTACTTTTAAAGTTACAACGAGAAAGAGATATCACTTTCTTATTTATTGCTCATGACTTATCCATGGTGAAATATATATCTGATCGTATTGCTGTTATGCATTTCGGTAAAATAGTAGAAATTGGAACAGCAGACGATATTTACAACTATCCCTTACATGCGTATACGAAATCTCTACTTTCTGCAGTGCCTCAACCAGATCCTGAAAGTGAGCGCAAACGTGTAAGAATCACTTATGAAGGTGATGGAAAAGATAGCTTGCGCGAATTAAATGAGATTGAAAATGGTCATTACGTGCTCACTACGGATGAAGAAGCGAAAATCTTAAAAAACGACTTACAAAAGGTTAATGCAAAGGGAGGGGAAGCGAATGAAGTTAAAATGTCTTAAAACGTTCTCAACGCTAGTTGCCGCTCTTTTTGTATTAAGTGGTTGTGGAACGAAAAGTTTATATGATGATAAAGGTCAAGTATATCGAAGTACGTTAGCGCAAGATATGAGTACTCTAGATTCGGTCATGGCGACGGATAACGTTTCATTTACTATGTTCAATCAATTGTATGAAGGTCTGTACGTTCTAGATAAAAATGATAAGGCTATACCTGGAGTAGCGAAGAAAATGCCTAACATCTCTAACGGTGAGAAGCGTTATACTATCGAACTTCGTAAGGATGCTAAATGGTCTAATGGAGACCCGGTGACTGCTGATGACTTTGTTTACAGCTGGAGAAAAGCTGTGAATCCTAAGACCGGATCTGAATATGCATTTATTATGAATTACCTTAAAAATGCAGAAGAAATCAATAGTGGTAAGAAGCCTGTAAGAGATCTAGGGGTTAAAGCTATTAATAAATATAAACTACAAATTGATTTAGAAAAACCAGTTCCCTACTTTAATGAACTGTTAGCTTTTGGAACGTATATGCCTCAAGATGCAAAAATTGCTAAGAAAGAGGGAGACCAATACGGAACTAAAGTTGATAGAGCAGTATATAATGGGCCATTTAAACTCGTTAAGTGGGCGCCTGAAAATAAAATCGAAATGATTAAAAACGATAAATATTGGGATAAAAAATCAGTGAAGTTAGATAAAGTGAACTATAAGATATTGAAAGATCAACAAGCTGGTGCTTCGCTCTATGAAACTGGTTCTGTAGACAATACAGGAATTACAGCTGAACAAGTCGATAAATATAAAGATAGCCCAGCTTTATTTAAAAGATTAAATGCCTCAACGTTTTTCTTAAAAATGAATGAAAAAGAGGTCCCTGAGTTTAAAAATAAAGATTTAAGATATGCAATTGCGCAATCAGTCAACAAGCAAGCCTATGTTGATAATGTGTTAGGTGATGGTTCTAAACCATTTGATAACTTTACAGCTAAAAAGACAACTTCAGCATCAAATAGTACGACAGATTACGCTGATACAGTCAAATCGCCATTAAAATACGATACTAAAGCAGCAAAAACACATTTAGAGAAAGCTAAAAAAGCATTAGGCAAAGATAATTTCACTTTTACTTTAAATACAGAAGATACACCAAGTTCTAAAATTTCTGCTGAATACATTAAATCAGATATTGAAAAAAATTTACCTGGCGTCACAGTTAAAATTAAACAAATGCCATTTAAACAGAGAGTAAACGCTGAACTATCTATGTCTTACCAAATGTCTTTATCAGGATGGGGACCGGATTATCCTGATCCTACGTCATTTTTAGAAGTAATGGTGAAAGATGGTGCTCAAAATAACACGGATTGGAGTAATAAAAATTACGATTCGATGTTAAAAGAGGCTAATGGCTCACTGTTAACTAAAGAGAAAGAACGCATGGATAAATTGACAGAAGCAGAAGAATTATTGCTTCAGGAAGCTCCAGTAGCACCTATTTATCAACAGGGTAAAGCTTCTTTGCGTAGCCCTCAAGTAAAAGGAATAGTATATCATTACATTGGTGGAGAGATGTCACTCAAGCACGCTTATATCGATAAAAGCATCGACCGCAAAACGGGTGACAAGAAAAAGGAAGGACAATAACGTTAAAAAAGTAAGGTGTAGCATTCGAATGGCTCTCTACCTCTTTCTCGTCGATCAACAAGCTTATGAAGATCGTTGGGAGAGCATACCATGATTTGTTCATCTCTCACGTATTCACTTCGATTACATAGTTCAAAGTGTTTCGAGTAATGCATGGTCCGATCAATTTAAATTAAAAATGTAGATATAAAAGGGAGCGGGACAGAAATCTAATTTGAATAAAAAGATTTCTGTCCCGCTCCCTCTTGTCATTTTAACTATTTTCGTTTGCGCCCAAGACCCATCGCTCGCTCCATTTTCTTAAGTGTTTTAAATGAGGCTCGTTGAGCCTTATCGCGACCTAAATCTAGAATCTCATCGAGTTCCTCTGAGTTATAGAAAGCTTCATATTTCGTTTGGAAATCAGTAAGAAAGTCTTTGACAACTTCAGCTAAATCTCCTTTAAACGTGCCATAATTTGAATCTTGATAAGCTTCTACTAGCTCTTCGATAGATTTATCCGTGAGTCCTGCGTAGATAGATAGGAGATTTGAAATTCCTGGTTTTTTTTCACGATCAAATTGAATCACGCCATCAGAATCCGTGACGGCACTTTTAATCTTCTTGGCGGCGATATGGGGTTCATCTAATAAAGAAATATAATTCTTTTGATTATCATCGCTTTTACTCATCTTGCGGGTAGGGTCTTGCAAACTCATAACACGACCACCTACTTTGGGCATATGCACTTCAGGTTTGATGAGTACATCATTATAGCGACTATTAAAGCGCTCAACTAAATTGCGTGTTAATTCCATGTGTTGTTTCTGATCTTCACCTACGGGAACAATATTCGTATTATAGATGACTATATCTGCAGCCATGAGAGGGGGATAAGTGAGGAGTCCTGCTGGGATACCCTCCGTTTGTTTCTGGGCTTTATCTTTGAACTGCGTCATACGTTCTAGTTCGCCAATAGAAGAGATTGTTGTAAGCATCCAACCTGCTTGAACGTGCGCGGGTACTTCAGATTGTATAAATAATGTAGATTTCTCTGGATCGATTCCTGATGCTAAGTAGATGGCGGCAAGTTGACGTGTTTGTTGTCTTAACTTTAAGCGATCTTGAGGTACAGTAATCGCGTGTTGATCTACTATACAGAAGAAACAATCATAATCCTCTTGTACTTCGCTAAATTGTTTAAGTGCTCCTATGTAATTGCCGATGGTAGGTATACCACTAGGTTGAATTCCTGAGAATAATGTTTCCATAAGAAATGATGCCTACTTTCTTTTATAAAATTCTTTATTGTACACTTATTATAACAGTATTTCAATCATTTGTAAGTTATGTTAGACTATATATAAGAGTAGTTATGAATGCTCAACTGTAACATGAGTAAGATCTTTTTTAAATCATTATGATTAAAATAAGAATTTCTCATTTAATTTTAATTTTGACTGGGTACAATGTAACTATACGATAAAAAGACTATATTATTTGTAATGTACAAATGATTGCTTATAGATTTTGATAAAGTAGAAAGTTGATTATAGTTAGTGCTTTGGTTAGTTTAATCTAACGTCCTCGGTTCTTATTATTAAAGATGTGCTAAGTTTAACTACTGTAGGAGTCAACGCGCTTTTGATGATCTGGAAGTCAATCATTCCTCGTAGTGCTATTAGAACGATTTTTTAAACTAATAAATAATGTGAATAATTAGAAATAAGATTCATATAATAGGAGAGTGAGATGTATGGTAACATTATTTACTTCACCAAGTTGCACATCTTGCCGTAAAGCGAAAGCATGGTTACAAGAACATGACATTCCGTATACGGAGCGTAATATTTTTTCTGAACATTTAACTATAGACGAAATTAAACAAATCTTAAAAATGACTGAAGATGGAACTGATGAAATCATTTCTACACGTTCTAAGACTTATCAAAAACTGAATGTAGATATTGATGCGTTGCCGTTGCAAGACCTTTATAATATCATTCAAGATAATCCAGGGCTATTACGTCGTCCTATTATCTTAGATGAAAAGCGCCTTCAAGTAGGCTATAACGAAGATGAAATCAGACGTTTCTTGCCACGAAAGGTACGTACTTTCCAATTACAAGAAGCGCAGCGTTTAGTTGACTGATCCTTGGTGCAATATATTCAAACCATAAAGTAAGTCTCGTGTGCTTCTTTGTGGTTTGTTTTTAACCTAGACATTGAAATAGAGGTTCGTACTGCAGCACTCATGAGTGAAGTGCTGTTTTTTTGGGTATTGTCACGGGTATATGTTACTATGAGAAGTCAAGTCAAATTAGTGAATTTAAATCAAACAAAAGGATTGTATTTCAAGTTACGTTCTAATACAATGATAGTACTATTCATCGACTGTTAAGGAGTGAGATGATATGAGAATAGAACGTGTTGATGACTCAACAGTCAAATTATATATAACTTATAGTGATATTGAAGATAGAGGCTTTAAAAAGGAAGATCTATGGGCTAATCGTAAGCGAGGAGAAGAATTCTTCTGGAACATGATGGAAGAAATTAACGAAGAAGAAGATTTCGTAGTAGAAGGCCCGTTGTGGATTCAAGTACATGCTTTTGAAAAGGGTGTAGAAGTAACTATATCTAAGTCTAAAAATGATGATGTTATGAACATGTCAGACGGTGAGTCTAGTAATCAATTGGATGATCAAGTTAACGACTTATTATCACAAAGCCTGGATCAAGATGCTACGCTTGAAGATATATTTGAACAGAAACAACAATCATCTTCAAAAAATAATAAAAATGATGAAGCGTCTTACAAAGTGCAATCAGTTATGGTTAAATTTAATGATTTAGAAGAAATCATCTATTTCGCTTATCATAATAATTTACCAACGCGTGACTTTGAAGATTTATTATACAGTATAAATCATGACTATTACTACGCTATTCACTTCGATGATCATGTTGATCAAGAAACGATTAACGATAGTTATAGTCAGTTGCTAGAATTTGCTACACCATCTGATAAGTCTGAAGTCTTTTTAAATGATTATGCTAAAATAATTATGAGTCATAATGTGACAGCTCAAATTAGACGCTATTTCCCAGATCGTGTTGAATAGTTTATTCATTTATAACACAGAGGTCGGGGGATAAAAGCTTAAAAACAGCAGTAAGATATTTTCTGATTGAAAATGATCTTACTGCTGTTTTTTATATACGAAACGTTGCTTGTGGGGAGCGGGACTACGAAAACTTTTTATTCAAAATAGATCTCTGTCCCGCTCCCTGTCATGTTATCTCAGCAATTTTGCTATAAACATTACGAAAATACTAAACATGTTCGGTTGCTGAGATTTTTAGGTTCACTTTATTATCATTTATTTTCAATTCACTAAAGTAAGATCATGCGCACTGACGTGTATTATAATGAGGTGAACGAGATGCTTCGTGCTATAGATGATAATAATAATAGTGTGTTAGCTTTTAATGCTGTGAAGGGTATTAGGTATCGATGTCCTGAGTGTAATTCTAAAGTTATCCTCAGAAAAGGAGAGAATGTCAGAGCACATTTTGCTCACCAAGCACATCAATTGAGTTGCATATATCAGGAAGAAACGTTAGCTCACTATCAAGCAAAATACGTCGTTGCTCAACAATTAGAAGAGCGAGGATACACCATAGAAGTAGAGAAACGTATTAATCACGGCCAACGATGTCCAGATATAACTGTTAATCAACAATTAGCCATTGAAATTCAATTATCTAATATTAGTATGCGATTATTAAAAGACAGGACGCATGAACTTCGCGCTTTAGGTTACAAAGTGATATGGGTGATTAATGAGCCACAGAGCTATTATCAGAAAATCAAACTTTCACAATTTCAAAGTGCATGTATAGATAGTTATGAAAGAAAGTTATTTGCGTGGTCAGAGAAACAACAAAGTCTTATTATATATACCCAACTTCAACATATCGGTGGGCAATGGTTTATGGGGCAAAGTGAGCAATGTCATAGTGAGCGGGTATTTAGTCCAATCATGCAAACAGTTCCTAAGTTATACAAATTAAGTTATCGTAATGTTGAAAGATACTTACAATACTGTCGAAGAATTAATTCTGTACATGAACCTACGTTAGAGGCGATGTATAATTTAAGAATGAGTTCCAGTGAGGTGGCTACTTATTGTGGTTATATATTACCTCAGCAATTATATGTTGCATCGCACCCTATAGCTTGGCAGATTCAAATATTATATAGCTGTCATTTACAGCGGTTTTCAGAGCGGGAATTTATAAAATGTATAAAAACGAGGTATTTCTTGGATAGAGAGCGGAATACTCACGAGTTACTCAAAGATTTAGTAACACAATATTTCACCCTGTGCACTGCGCTAAAACTTAAAAGCGTGCAAAAAAGTTATTAACGTGAGAAAATTGCAGTAATACTAACTTATAGGAGGTTTACAGTTAAATATGAGTCAACAATTAACGAGAGAAGAACAAGAACGTAAATATCCTGATCATACGTGGGATTTATCTACTATATTTAAAGATGATGACGCTTTTGAAGCAGCGTTTAAAGAAGTGGAATCTCATATCGGAGATGAGCAGCAGTATAAAGGGCATTTAGGCGATAGCTCTGAAACGCTATATAATGCGTTGGCTTTAGAGGATGAGCTCGTTTCGAAGCTTGAGAAAGTCTATGTATATGCTCACCTCAAGCAAGATCAAGATACATCAAATAATAAATATACTGGCTTTGAAGCTCGTGCGCACCAGCTAGTTATTAAATTTAGTTCAAATTGGAGCTTTTTAGTACCCGAAATTCTGCAAATAGATGAAGATAAAATTAAATCGTTTATTGAAGAGAACGATAAACTTCAACGCTACGCATTCGATTTGGAATTAATTAATAAAAAACGTCCGCACGTTTTAACCGCAGATAAAGAGAAATTATTAACTGAAGCTCAAGATGCATTATCCACTCCGGAAAATGTTTATGGTATGTTCAGCAATGCGGATTTAGAGTTCGAGGATGCGATCGATTCGGAAGGCCAACGTCATCCTTTAACTCAAGGCACATTTATTAAATGTTTAGAATCTGATGATCGCACACTTCGTCAATCTGCTTACGATAATTTATATGCTAAGTATGGGGCGTATAATAATACGTTAAGTTCAACGTTAGCAGGTGAAGTGAAGAAGAACGTTTTCAATGCACGTACTCACAATTATAAGTCCGCTAGACATGCCGCGCTTAGTAATAACCATATTCCTGAAGAAGTACACGATAATTTAGTGAAAACCGTTCATAAATATCTACCATTACTTCATCGTTATACGCGCTTAAGAAAAGAACTACTTGGCTTGGATGATATGAAGATGTACGACCTCTATACTCCTTTAGTCAAGGATATTAAATTTGAAATGCCGTACGAAGAGGCGAAAGAGTGGATGTTAGAAGCGCTTAAACCGATGGGTGAAGAATACTTAGAAGTAATTAAAGAGGGCTTAAATAATCGTTGGGTAGACGTTTATGAAAATAAAGGAAAACGCTCAGGCGCATTTTCCTCTGGCACTCACTTAACTAATCCGTTCATCCTGCTTAATTGGACTGACACTGTCTCTGACCTCTATACACTCGTACACGAATTTGGTCATTCAGCGCACAGTTATTTCAGTAGACAGAATCAACCTTCCAACCTAAGTGATTATACGATCTTCGTAGCGGAAGTAGCTTCAACTTGTAACGAAGCGTTACTCAGTGATTATATGGACAAACACCTTGATGATGAAAAACGTTTATTGCTGTTAAATCAAGAATTAGAACGTTTCCGCGCAACACTTTTCCGTCAAACTATGTTTGCAGAATTCGAGCACAAAATTCATCAAATCGAGGAAAATGGCGAACCATTGACAGCTCAACGAATGAATGAGGAATACGCGGAACTTAATCGAACTTATTTTGGAGATGCTGTTGAAACAGATGAATCTATTAGTAAAGAATGGTCTCGTATTCCACACTTCTACATGAATTATTATGTGTATCAATATGCAACAGGATACAGCGCAGCGCAAAGTTTAAGTCATCAAATATTAACTGAAGGTCAGCCAGCAGTGGAACGTTATATAAATGAATTCTTGAAAAAAGGAAGTTCAAATTATCCAATTGAAATCCTTAAAAATGCTGGAGTAGACATGACAACACCTGAACCAATCGAGGAAGCATGCCAAGTGTTTGAACAAAAATTAGATGCTTTTGAAAAGCTGATGAAAGCTTAATGTGATTGTATTCGCTTACAATTTGAACAGTTTGTGACAAATTGAACAAATTATATATTTCAGGTTGAAAAGGCTTAGGGGGCGTGTTATATTATGACCATGAAATTAATCACATAACAAACATACCCCTTTGTTTGAAGTGAAAAATTTCTCCCATCCCCTTTGTTTAGCGCCGTGTATATTAGACACGGCGTTTTTTCATGTTAAATTTTAATGAATTGCTGTGTATTCATTAAAGTGAATATGAATGCGTTTGAAAGGTTTATAGCTTTAAAAGTGTTTCATAAGAACTATACTTTACAAAGTGGATATCCTGACTGTTCATAGATGTAGATCTCGTCGAAGTAAGTTGAAGGGGAATTGATGACTTAATTTATAAGAGAAGAAGTTTAATAGCGAAAAAGAAAAATTGACTTTTCACAATTCATTTAAAAATTTATTAGCACTATCTAGTTTGCTATCTTTCGACAAAATCCCCTCATTGTTAAGTGATTACTTTGAGAGCGTTGACTTAACAAGAGTCTTCATCTTTCTGCTTTCTTCCTCATCCTTTTAGTTGAGCCTCTTTCAAATGGTAGTGTGTTTATCCAAAGCGATATCTTCTAGTATTAGATAGGCCGACCAATGCTCGTCTCTGAAATTTAAATCCTGGTAGTCTAAAACTAATTATTTTATGAATCGTATGTTTATCATATTTACTTGTACCATTTAGGCTCTTAGCCGGCTGGTAGGTGTTAGTAGTGTTAAATGACAGATATTGCTGTTTCCAACATACAGTGCTTCACAATTGTAATCGCAAATTATATTTTTATCTTCATTCTATAATCGCTTTCACAGTAATGATTTAGAGGCCCTTTCTACTTTCGGTTGGTTAAACTGATTTCGTCGCGTTCGGTTTATCTCTAGATTTATCAAATATGAAAATATGCGTTATATAAGGTCTTGAATCGTATATTATATAGATTAAATCAAAAAAGAGGGAGCGGGACAGAAATCTAATTTGAATAAAAAGATTTCTGCCCCGCTCCCTTGAACGTATAGATAGCTTATAAAAAAAGTATTTATATAGTTATTTAAACTGTATCTCCCATATTTTTCTTTAGTAGAATTATATCTATTTATATCTTAGCTCTCCAAAAATGCCCTTCTAAGCAACTGACTTTTTCAATCTTTTGTTGTAAAGCTAATTTTTTTAACTCTTTATTGAGGACTTTTTCTGGCCATTCGTATATAGTCAGTAGTTCTTCTTTCGTGACGAGCTGTTGGTATTGAATGTAACCCTCTAAAGAAGGGGGGAGTTCCTTTTCAATAGAATGACCTATTAACTCATTGATGATATAAGTGTAAATATGATAAGGATAAAGCCCTTCTACCTTTAGTCCTTCCTCATGAACATCTTCGCTAAAAAAGACTAATGATGGTGCTTCATCAATCTCCATTTCCCGAGCTATATGCAGATCAACTTGTAGGCTATCTTTCAGCTTATTATGATGAAGGTCTTCTTTGAAAACGCTATAATCCAATCCTGCATTACATATACAATCACTGACCATATCTTCGGTAATGATATCTCTTTTAGGGATAATTTCATTTTGAATTAAGTGTATGAAACGTTCAGCTCGTACCCGTCCTTGCAGTTCTGCAGCCTTATAGGCAAGGGCGATATTATCTAGTTCAGAAGTACTTTGAGCCTGACATTTAGTTAGAACACGCAAAGAGGGGTTTAGTATATGTCGAACACGAATATATTGTTTATACTCAATACGTAATTTAGATAGAATAGCAGATAGTTTAAAACAATCTTTGCTAAACGGATCGAAGAAAGAGTAGATCTCAATTTTACTTACAGGTGAAAGATTTGTATCTTCACGACTATTAGGTTGTAACATCTTTAATTCTCCAGTCATGTTTTTTCACCTACAATTAATTTTCGGAATTGACCATATGATTAGCTGTCAGTTTAAGTCTTTCAAATAAATACTCACCGACGCCGGACGGAAAGTTTGCAGCCTCGATAGCAATGTGCATGTTCTCTAGCCAAGCGTCACGTTCATATGGAGTAATGCGGAAATTCATATGGCGCATCTTTAACATTGGATGACCGTGCTCAGCAGTATACAGTAAAGGCCCGCCCAAAAACTGAGTTAGAAATTGCTTTTGTTTTCTGCTTGTTTCCTCAAAGTCACCAGGAAATAAGTAATTAATTCTATCATCTTGTTTAACTAATCTATAGAAATGATCAATCATAGCGTAAAGCGCGTCTTTTCCAATGATTTCATAAGGTGTTTGTTTCATATTCTCACCAGTTCTGAATAATCTACTATTAATATAACATGAATCGTTACATATGGAAGTAATTTGACTTCGTATAACATAGGTGACTACAAGGTTATAGCATGTCGGGAGGGATAAGTTCTTACTAACTAGTACTTATGAGTTAGCAGCTCCTTGCGGTCAAAAAAGCGCTTCACTTTATTATCAGGTTCTTGGTAATCAATTCCGTATGACTGTAATAATTGTCGAAACTCTACTCGTCCTTCATCATAGTTATCTACTTCATACTCCAGTTCGTAATCGGTTACATCTAAGTATTCGCTTTTATCTAAGACAAGTAAATTGTCTCCTTTAGCTACTTCCATTCGCGTAGTGGTAAGGGAACCTAGTATTTCTAATTGATGGATGTTAGCATTAATGGACTCAAGTTCTTCTGTTATATCCTGAGGAAGGGCGGAAGGATGAAGTTGCTCTCCGATGTGAGGTTGAACATTTGTCTCAAAATTATATTCAAGTAAGCCGACTTTAGCTGGAACCTTTAAAGTCATTTCTAAAGTATTATGTTTTTTTCTAATTCTTAATGCACACAGATGGTGTTTTAAAGTGAAATCAGGTGTGTCTATATAATAATTTGTTTGTGTGAAGGCTGGAGTATGTTTAAAGTGATCGTTTTTAAGTTGTGAGTATTGTTCCTCGCTTAACAATTGTTTGAATTCTATTTCGTTATTCGTTGCCATATCATTCACTCCTTCACACCTATTATGAAGAACACGGCGAAATTTTAAAAGTAATGTCGATTGAAGATGATATAAGGATTGTTTAGTATTTAATATTGATATTCTGAATCAATCTACGTATTACTTGTAACGTGTTATGTATAAATGAATTATGTTAAAATAATTAGCGAATAAGGAGGAAGCGTATGCGTATTTATGTAAATGAAATTAAAATATCTGATGATAGCATTATGTGCTATACTGAAGAGTCTACTAAAGGATTAACTGAGGCAGGCCAAATGCTCGTAGATAGCGATAATTATGCGTTCGCATATATACTTGACGATGGTGAGTCATATTCCTATTTACTCTTCGTTCAAGAAACGTGGTCAATGTTACATAATCATAAGGGGAAAAAGGTTATAGTAAATGACGAACTTGAACTTGAGCATTTCGAGGAGGAGTTAAATTATATCCTCGATAATATAGAAGGTAACTCTAACTACGGTAAAGAATTTGTTAGTGAGGTAGAAGAAACCTTCGAGTTAAAATAATTAGCGGTAGTACCGAAGCGGAGTGAACATTATGAATCAATGGGATCTGTTTTTAGCTCCATATAAACAAGCTGTAGATGAATTAAAGATTAAATTAAAGGGTTTACGTAAACAATATGATGTCAGTGAACAAGCTTCACCTATTGAATTTGTGACTGGCCGCGTGAAACCTATGACTAGCATTATAGATAAGGCAAATAAGAGACGAATACCCTTTGATCGTTTGCATGAAGAGATGTATGACATCGCTGGGTTAAGGGTTATGTGCCAATTCGTAGATGATATTGACGTCGTCGTTGATTTACTGAGACAGCGTGAAGATTTTCGCGTTGTTGAAGAGCGCGATTATATTAATAATACTAAACAAAGTGGATATCGTTCTTATCACGTCATAATTGCTTATCCTATAGAGACATTAAGTGGTGGAACAGAAATACTTGCTGAGATACAAATACGCACATTAGCTATGAACTTTTGGGCGACAATTGAACATACTTTGCGTTATAAATATGATGGAGATTATCCTCCACAAATACAACATCGGCTAGAGCGTGCAGCGGAAGCAGCATATTTATTAGATGAAGAAATGTCAGAAATTAAAGAAGAGATTCAAGAAGCTCAAAAGTATTATTCTAAAAAGCGGGCCAAAAAACATGATAACGACTAGTGGGGTGTAAGCATGCGATATGCGATATTATCTAAAGGCGATTCAAAGTCCAATGCATTAAAACATAAGATGATGAATTATATGCAAGACTTTGAGATGATTGAAGACGTAGAAGATCCTGAAATTGTAATATCTGTAGGCGGAGATGGCACATTGTTGCAAGCCTTCCATCAATATAGCCATATGCTTTCAAGGTGCGCATTTGTTGGTGTGCATACGGGTCATCTAGGATTTTATGCTGACTGGCTACCACACGAAGTGGAAAAACTTATCATTGAAATTACGAACTCGGAATTTCAAGTTATCGAATACCCACTATTAGAGCTGATCGTTCGTTATAATAATGACGGTTATGAAACGCGTCATTTAGCTTTGAATGAGGCAACTATGAAAACAGAAAATGGCTCCACATTAGTCGTTGATGTAAATATAAGAGGTAAGCAATTTGAACGTTTCAGAGGAGATGGTTTATGTGTATCAACACCATCTGGGTCAACTGCTTATAACAAAGCGTTAGGTGGTGCTTTAATCCATCCATCTTTAGAAGCGATGCAATTAACAGAAATTGCGTCTATCAATAATAGAGTGTTTAGAACAGTGGGTTCACCGCTGGTCTTACCTAAACATCATACATGTTTAATTAAACCAGTAAATATCGATACAATTTTAACTACTATTGACCATGTAAGTATTCGACATAAGAATGTGAATTCCATACAGTTTCGTGTAGCAGATGAGAAGATTAGATTCGCTCGCTTTAGACCATTTCCATTTTGGAAGCGTGTCCACGACTCCTTCATCTCTAGCGAGGAAGATGACTAATGCATTTTAGTTATCTAGTTGAGGAAGAAACTTTACTGCGTCATTTTCTTCAACGGCAACTCTATTCTAAAAAGACGTTAAGTGCCATTAAACGTAATGGTGCTTTATTAGTTAATGGTCAGAAAGTGACCGTCCGTTATCAACTCTCCATTGGTGATAAGCTAGAAGTGTATCTACCTAAAGAGACTTACAGTTCATATTTAATCCCTCATGTGCAACCATTGAATATCTTATATGAAGATGATTATTTCATCATAGTTTCAAAGCCTAATAATCAAAATTGCGCGCCATCAAGAGAACATCCTCATGCGAGTTTAATCGAACAAGTTATAGGCTATTTACAACAACGTGGGTCTCAAGTTGTGCCTCATATAGTAACACGCCTCGATCGTCATACTCTAGGTATCGTTATATTTGCAAAGCACGGTTTCATACATCATTTAATGTCGTATGCCCAGATGCAAAAATGGTATTATGTTATTTGTTATGGGCACATCTTTAATGACTTTACAATTAGTGCGCCTATTGCGAGAGCTGATAATAGCATTATTAGACGTGAAGTACGAACGGATGGGAAACCTGCAGTTACGAAATTAGAGCTAATTAACAGGTCACAAGCGTATAGTCTGTGTCGTGCACAATTAATTACCGGACGGACCCATCAACTCAGAGTGCACTTCGCGTACATAGGTCATCCTATAGTGGGGGATGATTTGTATGAGGGAAAGCACCATAACTATAAGTCACAGTTACTGCGTTGTGTTGAAGTTCAATTTATACATCCTATAACTAAGAAAGAAATAGTCATAAAAGATAAATACCAATCAATAGAAACTATATTCAATATGGTGTAATTGTTAGGGTTTGGAGGTGTGTGCTATGGCAAACGAGCACGATAATAAATATTTAAATGAAAAAGAAGTATACAATAAAGAATTGTTAGATCAATTGTTAATAGATAATCACATCGATGAATTTAGAGATGAATTTCTCGGCATGCATACGTATGAACAAAGTGAATATTTCGAAGATAGTGATAATGAGATTAGACAGCATATCTTCGAAGTATTATCTCCTGAAGAAGTGGCAGATTTCTTTGAACAACTTGAGTTTGAAGAAGAAGAATACGACCCATTATTTGATTCGATGAATGCTAATTATGCTAGTAAAGTGCTAGAATACATGTCATATGACAATGCTGTTGATATCATGAATCAATTGTCCAAGCAGAAAGTTGTAAGTATGCTTACTTTAATGAATAAAGAAGATGCTAAAGAGATCAAAGCCTTACTTCATTACGAAGAAGACACAGCCGGCGGTATAATGACTACGGAGTACATTTCTCTTAAAGTAACCACACCTGTTAAAGAGGCTTTAATGCACGTTAAAGAGCAGGCGCCAAATGCTGAAACGATCTACGTCATCTTTGCTGTTAATGACCATAAGCAATTGGTCGGCGTGTTATCACTGCGAGATTTAATTGTGGCAGAGAATGATGCGTACATAGAAGATATAATGAGTGAACGTGTCGTAAGCGCCAATGTGGCTGATGACCAAGAGGACGTTGCTCAAAAGATGCGAGACTATGATTTCATCGCCATGCCAGTTGTTGATTATCAAGATCATCTACTCGGTATTATCACTATCGATGATATCTTAGATGTTATGGACGAAGAAGCTAGTGAAGATTACTCACGTTTAGCAGGGGTTTCAGATGTAAACGCTAAACATGATTCGATATTTAAGACAGCCGGTAAACGATTGCCGTGGCTTATTACTTTGACATTCTTAAGTATGATTACTGCTACTTTAATTGGTTCTTTTGAAGATACGCTTTCTAAAGTCGCATTATTAGGTGCTTTCATTCCTATCATTAGCGGGATGTCAGGTAATTCAGGAACACAATCACTGGCCGTTTCAGTGCGTAAGATTTCAACCGGAGAAATAAATGAGCAGAGTAAATTTCTAGTGGCGTTGCGAGAAGCAGGAAGCGGTCTTTTAAGTGGCGTAGTTTGTGGTGTATTACTGATATTGTGTATTATGATTCTCCATCATCAACCGATACTAGCTCTGATAGTTGGAGCAAGTTTAACTGCAGCTATGACAGTAGGTACACTCATGGGTGCGGTTATACCACTAATTATGAATAAACTTCACATTGACCCTGCTGTGGCAAGTGGACCATTCATAACTACAATAAACGACATCATCAGTATGTTAATCTACTTTGGATTAGCTACATCATTGATGAATTACTTAACGTAAGGAGGACCTATGGAATTTGTATCTTTAGTCGTCGTCGTTCTCGCTGCGTTTCTTACTCCAATTATCATCAATAGACTAAATTTAAATTTCATCCCTATTGTGATCGCAGAGGTATTGATGGGTATTATACTTGGTCACTCTTTTCTCAATATCGTTGAGAAGGATGCCATGCTGAAGATATTATCCACTTTAGGATTTATCTTCCTCATGTTTCTAAGTGGTTTAGAGATAGATTTTAAAGCCTTCAAAAAGGACACTAGAACGAGTGGGAAAGAAAAGTCTGATTCAAAGTCGCCCGGTCATTTGAGATTGGCTACAACTGTGTTTGCTCTGATCATGGTTGTCTCAATCGTTTTCGCTTACCTATTTAAATGGTTCGGACTGATCGATGACGTACTGCTCATGGTCATCATTATATCGACCATTTCTTTAGGGGTTGTAGTACCGACGTTAAAAGAAATGAACATCATGCGCACGACCATAGGGCAGTTTATCTTACTTGTAGCTGTATTAGCTGATTTGTCAACGATGATACTGTTAACTGCGTATGGTGCTTTAAACGCTAAAAGCGGTGCACCATTATGGCTAACTTTGGTGCTCGTCGTGGTTGCAATCGTCTTCTATCTATTAGGTGTAAAGTTAAAGAAAGTCACTTATCTACGCAAATTAATGGATGGAACGACTCAAATTGGTATACGGGCAGTATTCGCTCTTATTTTATTTTTAGTAGCTTTAGCTGAAGGTGTAGGAGCTGAAAATATCTTAGGTGCATTCCTAGCAGGGGTGGTGGTCTCGTTATTAGGACCGGACCAAGATATGATTGAGAAGTTAGATTCATTTGGCTACGGCTTCTTTATTCCTATATTCTTTATCATGGTAGGTGTGGATTTAAATATACCAGCCTTGATTAAAGAGCCATCCATGTTAATCATTATACCTATATTAATTATCGCCTTCCTAGCTTCAAAGATCATTCCTGTATTCTATATCCGGCGATGGTTTGATACGCGTACTACGATAGCATCGGCATTCTTATTAACGTCGACGCTATCCTTAGTTATAGCAGCCGCTAAGATTGCTGAACAGTTAGGTGCTATATCAGCCAACCTTTCTGGTATATTAGTGTTGAGTGCAGTGCTAACCTGCGTATTTGTACCGATAGTATTTAAGAAGCTCTTCCCCATACCGGATGAAAGTACAAGGCGTATTAAGGTCAGTATGATAGGTAAGAATCAATTAACTATACCTATAGCACAGAATTTATCATCCCAGTTGTATCAAGTCTCGCTTTATTATCGTAACGATTTAAGCGATAATCGACGACTGTCCGATGATATCACAATTATCGAAATAGCAGATTATGAAGTTGACTTATTAGAGAAATTAGGCCTATTTGAGCAAGATATTATCGTATGTTCGACCAATGATGATGATATCAACCGAAATGTGGCGCTTATGGCTAAAGCGCACGGTATTAAAAGGGTCATATGTCGTCTAGAATCAAACTCAGATGATCAAGAATTGAGACGAGAAGGAATTGAGATATTTAGTAGTTTTACGAGTAATAAGATTTTACTCAAAGGCCTTATTGAAACGCCGAATATGTTAAACCTCTTGAGTAATGTTGAAACATCGCTATACGAGATTGCTATGCTAAACCATAAATTCGATGGTATACAGTTACGAAATTTCCCATTTGGCGGCGATATTATCTTCGTACGTATTATACGTAACAATGAATCTATCGTCCCTCATGGCGATACGCAATTACGTTATAGAGATCGTGTTATCGTTACAGGGTCAAAAGAATATGTTGATGAATTAAAACGAGAATTAGAATTTTAACTACTAGGATAGTTAATCTATCGGGAGCGGGACAGAAATCTAATTTAAATAAAAAGATTTCGTAGTCCCGCTCCCATAAACTAGTGCGTTAAATGTAATAACAATTGTTTATCATTTAGTCTCAATGTTAAAATGTTTAGTGGAATAATCAAGCGCGTTTCGTAAGCAAGTGTTGACGGGATGACTATAGTAACTGAATTCACTTGTAAACCGAATTAAGTTAAAAAAGGAGTTAAAGATATGTTTAGTTTAGAAGGTAAGACGTTCGTAGTTATGGGTATTGCGAACAAGAGAAGCATTGGTTTTGGCGTGGCAAAAGTATTAGACCAATTAGGTGCTAAATTAGTGTTTACTTATCGTAAAGAACGTAGTTTAAAGCAATTAGAGAAACTAGTAGATGACTTAAACCAAACGGAAAAGCACTTATACCAAATCGATGTTCAAAGTGATGAAGATGTGGTTAACGGTTTTGAAAAGATTGGTAAAGAAATCGGTCGTATCGATGGTGTCTATCACTCTATTGCATTTGCTAATGTTGAAGAATTAAGAGGTCGCTTCTCAGATACTTCAAGAGATGGCTTCTTATTAGCTCAGGATATAAGTTCATACTCATTAACGATTGTAGCTAGAGAAGCGAGAAAGATCATGGATGAGGGTGGTAGTATAGTAGCTACTACTTATATTGGTGGAGAATACGCCGTGCCGAACTATAATGTAATGGGCGTAGCTAAAGCAAGTTTAGAAGCTAATGTGCGTTATTTAGCTGCTGATTTAGGTGCAGATAACATCCGTGTTAATGCTATCTCTGCAGGTCCGATACGTACACTAAGTGCTAAAGGTGTAGGTGGCTTTAATGCGATTCTGAAAGAGATTGAAGAACGTGCGCCATTACAGCGTAATGTGGATCAAGAGGAAGTAGGCAAAACGGCTGCGTACTTACTCGGAGATTTATCAAGTGGTGTAACTGGTGAAAATATTCATGTTGATGCTGGTTTCCACGCGATTAAATAAGAGTAGTAAAAAGGGAGCGGGACAGAAATCTTTTTTATTCAAATTAGATTTCTGTCCCGCTCCCCTCATCTTAGTATGTTTTTTATCTTCTAATCTTTAACATCACTATTAGCTTTTTCTAGAATATGTTGACGGTAGTTAAAGACATTTTTAACAATCGTCTTAATTGCAGCATATAGTGGAACAGCTACGATGATTAAACCGAATCCTCCTAGTTCGCCTGAAGCAAGGATAACGACGATTATAGTTAATGGGTGAATGCTTAAAGATTTACCCATAACATTTGGCGTTACCACATTACTTTCAACTTGTTGTGCAATCAACGTAATGATACAAACCCAGATAAACGTAATAGGACTTTCAATAATACCTATTATCGCAGCGGGTATAAATGACATCCATGGACCTAGGAAAGGTATTAAGTGCGCTACACTGGCGAACATGACGAGTAATACTGTATATTTCAATCCAATTAATGAGTAACCGATGTACAGCATAATACCTAAGATAATACTTACCAGTACTTGTCCTTGAATATATGATTTCAAGGTATGGTCTAAGTCTTTTAATAGATTGACTACGAAGACTTTACGTTCTCCTTTAAAAAGACGCGCAATAAACGGTATAAAACGTTCATGGTCTTTAAGCATAAATATTAAGAAGAACGGCACCATGATTAACAGGAAGAGTGTTGAAATAAATGATGATATATAACTTACAGAGTTAGAGAGCACATCTGTAGTACTATCACCAGCAGATTTCACCATACTATTAATTCGATCAGTGACATCGCTCGGTAAACGATCCTTTTGATTTAGTGCAAAGTGAATAAGATCTTGTGCTTCATGTTGGAGAGTAGGGATTTGTGAAATAAGATTTTCAACTTGTGTGGCCATTAATGGGCCAACGACCCCTATGACTAGTGCAATTAAAGCAAAGAGCACAATGAAGATAATGAGTATACTTCCCCAGCGAGGAACTTTATACTTTTCTAATAACTTTTGCAGTGGTAGACATATGTAAAATAGAAAACCACTGAGTAGGAATGGAAGTAACACTGATTGAATAATGATGATAAATGGAGTGAAAACTTGATGTACTTCCATAACCAATTTAATTAATACGAACAAGATGATAAGTGCTATCCCTGTCCTAAACCAAACTTTATTTAACATTGGTTAGCTTCCTCCTAATAAACTAATTTACAGTTACATTTTAGTATAGCTCATTAGAACGTTTAACAAAAGGATATTTTTATCAGTGAGCTGCACACGACATCCTGAGAAAAGAATCCTTTGCAAAGTTATTGATATCATACTGCGCTCATCATCTATTTATACTTTGCGTTACGTTAAAATGGCTATAATTACGTAAATACTGCACTCTCTATATCATTTCCCAAATTACTATATCTTAAAAGTATATTAAAAATAAATTTAATACGTCAGAAAGTCTATTTAATAATGAAATTGCTCTTGAGTTTAACAACGTCTAAGCGTTTCAACTAAATACTCGATCAGCTATTTTCCCTACAATAAAACGAATTTAAGACGAGAATGAAACGTGACCTAACCTTGGTGTGTAAGATGAGTCAAACATAAGTGCTCAATATTTTACTCACTTGTGATAAATATAATTGGGTGGGGGGGCTCCATTACGCAATCTTATCGACGTAAAATGCGATCTATAATAATGAATTCAGAGCATTTGCGCACATATCTTTACATAGTCTTTATAAATTAAGTTGAAGCTCTATCTGATAAAGAGTATAATCTATAAAAACATTACGATTTATGTAATGTTAGATAAGGGGGAGTGATACATATGGTAGAGCAGATTGTATCATGGTTGAATGAGATTGTGTGGAGTAAGCCTCTCGTCATTGGCTTATTACTAACGGGAGTTTTGTTTTCAATTTTCACAAAATTCTCTCAAGTGAGACATTTCAAAGAGATGATTCGCTTAATGTTTCAAGGTGAGAAATCACCAACAGGTATATCAAGTTTTCAAGCTATTGCCTTATCGCTCGCAGGTAGAGTAGGTACGGGGAATATTGTGGGAGTTTCAACTGCTATATTTATCGGTGGTCCCGGTGCAGTATTCTGGATGTGGGTAACTGCCTTTTTAGGAGCAAGCAGCGCCTTTATTGAATCGACTTTAGGTCAGATTTATAAACAAGAAACGAAAGGCGAATACCGAGGTGGTCCAGCTTTCTATATTGAAAGAGGAATTAAGGGCAGAATCGGTAAGATTTATGCGCTAGTGTTTGCAGTGGTCACTGTTATTTCTGTAGGGTTATTACTACCAGGTGTGCAATCAAATGCGATAGCGAGCTCCATGACTAATGCTTTTAACATTAATCCTTGGATAGTAGCTATAGGTTTAGCAGTATTACTAGCGCTGATTATCTTTGGGGGCATTAAATCAATAGCCAACGTAGCTACTGCTTTCGTACCATTTATGGCTATTGCTTACATCTTAATGGCTATTATTATCATCGTACTAAACATCGATCAAGTGCCTGCATTATTTGGTTTGATCTTCAAATCAGCGTTCGGCATGGAAGCTGCTTTCGGCGGTATATTCGGTGCGATGATTGAGATAGGTGTAAAGCGCGGTCTGTACTCTAATGAAGCTGGTCAAGGTACTGGTCCTCACCCAGCAGCAGCGGCTGAAGTTTCACATCCAGCGAAACAAGGTTTAGTTCAAGCATTTTCTGTGTACGTAGATACGTTATTTGTTTGTACTGCAACGGCTCTAATTATTTTAATCTCAGGAACTTACAATGTCACAGATGGCGGGACAAGCTCTGACGGGAAACCAAATTTAATTAAAGATAATGGAATATTTGTTCAGATGTCGAATGGCGATAGGGATTATACTGGTACAGCGATGTATGCTCAGGCTGGTATTGATAAGGCGTTCCAAGGTAGTCACTATCACTTTGATCCAGCTTTTTCAGGCATAGGCTCTTACTTTATTGCTATAGCATTATTTTTCTTCGCATTTACGACGATTATAGCTTACTACTATATTACTGAAACGAACATTTCATATCTAACTCGAAATGCGTCGAATGCGACGACTAAGTTATGGATAAATATTACTCGTGTATTACTTATAATTGCTACAGTTTACGGATGTGTAAAGACAGCTGATTTAGCATGGGGAATGGGTGACTTAGGGGTAGGAATGATGGCTTGGCTTAATATTATAGCCATCTGGATACTTCATAGAAAAGCGTTGAGTGCTTTAAAAGATTATGAAATACAAAGGAAACGATTAGGATCGGGACGTTACGCAATTTATCGACCAGATCCTCGGGAAGTACCGAATGCTACTTTCTGGTTAAAAGACTATCCTGAACGACTAAAAAATGAAAAACACTTGAATAACGATATTACTGATTAGGTTGAGACATAGAGTTTCTGGGCACTGGGAAACCGTTCAACGGCATCCCAGCAGCAGGATGGTCGACAGAAACACTCGCGGTTAAACATGATTTGAACAATAATTTTGCTCATCGTTTGGTTCTGCTCTCATCCGCAACACTTTTGTCCCGACCTCAAATACTAATATTTTAAAATTATACGTCTCTTGGTACAATGATAGTATGCTAACTAGGGGGCGTATTTAACTATGACAGAATTTCAACCTGGAAAAATTACAACTTTTGAATTTCCAAGTGATATACTAAACCGTAACATCACTTTATCAGTATATTTACCGAAAGATTATACTGAACTTTTTAAACATAAAGTTGTGATTTGCTTTGATGGTCGAGATTTTTTTAGTTTTGGCCAAGTTCATCGCAAGTATGAAAAGTTAAGAAAAGAAGAGAAAATTGAGAAAGCAATATTTATAGGTTTTCATTATCAAACTGTTGATGATAGACGAAGAGAATTTCATCCTCAAGGTGATAAAGCTCCGCAAACTGTTAGGGCAGTAACGCAAGAGCTACTGCCATTTATTGACAACACTTTTGCTACTTATAAGGTTGGTCACGGTCGCGTGCTATTAGGCGACAGCTTGGCGGGGAGTATCGCGCTACTTACCGCTCTATCCTATCCACGCATCTTTAGTCAGGTTGGGGTGTTGAGCCCTCAATACGCCGAACCTATCAATCAATTAGTGGAGCGGTGCCAATTTAAAGAACAACTATCAATATGGCACGCAGTGGGGCTTGAAGAACAGAAGTTTAATTTACCGACAACTGGCGCTGAAGCTGACTTTTTAACTCCAAATCGTGCGTTGCATGAGCTATTAGACAAACACAACATTACTACACATTACCAAGAATTTGAGGGCGGTCATCAATGGAAGTCCTGGCAAGGACTATTAGAGGATTTACTGATCTATTTCTTATCAGATGACATATCGTTTTAGAAATAGAGTGCTTAACCTTTAGTTATAAGTAACGCTCTATTCAGAATTTTGATATAATGTATAATAAGATAAACAAAGGAGGAATTTAAATGCTTTTAGGATTAACATTAATTCCGTCAAAAGAATTTCAAGATGAGGTGAATTCTTACCGTAAGCGTTATGACTCTCATTATGCTTTAATTAAACCTCACTTAACTATTAAAAGCGCGTTTGAAGCGAATGACAGTGATTTAGATTCTATCAAGAATGAAGTGAAAAACCGCATTGAAGGTATTCCGGCCGCTGAAATTCATGCTACTAAAGCGTCTAGCTTTGCACCTACTAAAAATGTAATCTACTTTAAAGTTGATAATAATGATACTTTGCAGAAATTGTTTGATCAATTTAATGATGATAATTTCTATGGCAAGGCTGAGCATCCTTTCGTACCTCACTTTACAATTGCTCAAGACCTAACAAGTCAAGAGTTTGAAGACATCTATGGCCAAATGAAGTTAGCAGGCGTAGACCACAAGGAAACTATCGATGAACTAACGCTATTGCGTTATGACAATGACGAAGAAAAATGGAAGATCGTCGAAACTTATAAATTAGAAGGATAAGAACGCTTTCTCCATAAATTATTAAATATTCACAGTAAAGTTAAATTAAGTTTCACACGAAAAAGCACTAAGGTGATTTGTTAAATGAAATCGCCTTAGTGCTTTTTTAGTAATTGCTAATATAATTTGTGATTTTAGATGTACTGAGTTAGATATTGAGACATAAATCCCAGAAAAAATAACACTCAGATGATTTAATTCATTTCATCTGAGTGTTTCTTCTTGGGAGCGGGACAGAAATCTAATTTAAATAAAAAGATTTCTGTCCCGCTCCCTCTTTCTCTCTAGTCAAAGACCTTTATGTCCCAGCCTCCGGCTTCGCTTTTATAGGGTCTCCCCAACTCGCAGTGCTTGTGGAAACTGGTTTACCAGTTTCTCTTTGTTGGGGCCCCGCCCCAACTCGCAGTGCTTGTAGAAACTGATATACCAGTTTCTCTGTGTTGGGGCCCCGCCAACTCGCAGTGCTTGTGGAAACTGATTTATCAGTTTCTCTGTGTTGGGACCCCGCCAACTCGCAGTGCTTGTGGAAACTGATTTATCAGTTTCTCTGTGTTGGGGTGGGGCCCCCTCCTCAAACCCTAAACGCTTTTGTCGCGATATCTTCTGACGGATTGTATTAATCCCTGCGATGCTTCATGAAGTAAATTCCATAGAAGACTGCAAGGAAGAGATAAACAGCTGCTGAAAAATAGAAAGTGTTAATTTCACTTCCAGTAAACTGAGCTATAAGCCCTCCTGGTAGCGGTCCTAGCATCGCACCGAAGCCTTGTACGCTATTAAATACTCCCCAAGTTTCCTCTTGTTCTTTAGGATTGATATGGCTAGCCATAAATGTATTCCAAGCGGGTAACAGGACGCCATACATTAATCCTATGATTAGCGCGAGTAACCATACAATATAGACGTTGGTTATAAATGTTAACGCGAATATGAGAATCATATAAAGAACGAAGCCACCGAACACAATAGAATACATAAATTGTTTGCTATTTCTATCTATAACCTTTGATAAGAATAACATCGAAATGGTACAACCGATTCCACCTATAATCAAAGTGAGTGTATATTCAACTGTTGAAACGCCTACCGTCTTCTGAGCGTAAGTCGGTAATATAGGGAGTAAAGCTGAGATAGCTGTACCCTGAAGCAATATACCTGGAAACAGTACTAAATGGCGCTTCATTACATCGACAATTTGCACGAGTTGCGCTTTGACAGGTCTAGTATCGTAGTTCGTTAAACGTATTCTAACAAAATAATACATAACCCAAGCAATCAGCACAACAAGAGCCATGAGAAAGGCGAACTTGGTAGGGCTGAATTTGAATACTAAATTCATGCCTATCCAACCCACAAGTAGACCTAACAGCCAAGCGAAGTAAACGTAGCCCATTTGTTTGCCACGAGCTCTATCATCTACACTCGCCAACATGATTACCCAAATAGGGCTCACCGCCACACCTAAGAGCACGGCGCTTAAAATAAGTACAAAAGGTTGTGTAGGGAACCAAATAACTAAGAACAAGCTTCCAAAAGCCAAGAAAAAACCGAGGGTGAGCACAATCTTAGTACCTAACCGCTTAAGTATAAAACCAATGATAAAATTAGTAACGGCATCTGCTATAAAATGAACAGATACCGCTAAAGAAGTAATACCTACTGCTACTTTAGTAGCGGTTGGTAACATTGAAAGATAACCGAGAACGTACATGCCACGTGCAAACTCCATTAAAAAGAGAATGAGTAGCATGAGAACAAAATTTTTACTAATCGTTGTGTTATTTGACGAAGAACTTTGCATATAACGGCACCTTTCCATAAATTTCTTGCGTTTGAGTAGAAGTATAAAGTAAGTCTAATAAATCCTTACATAATTTATAAGTAGAGTGAGATACTTTAGCCTCGCTCATTAAGTTAGACATATGTGCTAACTCACGCGGGTGGTTAGATAAGTCTGAAACTACTTCTATAGTTTCTTCAGGTGTCAGAGCTATTCTACCAAATCCTTTGTCTTCAAAGTATATAGCATTCTCGAGCTCTTGCCCGGGCGCAGGGTTTAAGAAGACGAGTGGGATCTTTCGAGTTAAAGCCTCCGAGATAGTGATACCACCAGGTTTAGTGACCATGAGTTGACAGGAAGCCATCCATTCATTCATATGTTGAGTGTAGCCTAGTATCAACACGTTTGAGTAAGAATTAAATTGAGCATCAAGCGTACGTTTAAGCTCTTTACTTTTACCACAAATCATCACTACTTGTGAATTTGGACTACGATTAAGTATAGACTTAATTATTTCATCGAAGCCTTTTGATACACCAAAAGCACCAGCAGACATGAGTATAGTCGGCTTAGTCGGGTCTAGACCGTTCTGACTAAGCCAAGCTGATTTATCGATATCTTCTTCAAATTTATCAGCTATTGGTATACCTGTAACTTTTATATTTTCCTCAGGGATCCCTATGGATTTAAACTCTTCTTTCGTTTCTTCTGTCGCGAGATAATAACGTTCAGAATGAGGAGTAATCCAGTTCTTATGCATACGATAATCAGTCATAACCGTAGCTACTGGAACGTTCATATTAAATTGTTCGGTTAAGACTGACATTACTGGTGTTGGAAAAGTAAGAAGAATGAGATCCGGTTTTTCTTTTAACAATAAATTTAATAGTTTATTTAGACCAAAGTATTTATAAAAGCATTTATCTAACTTATCAGGGCGACTATAGTAAAATTGTTTATAAGTATTACGAAAATATTTAAAACTATTAATATACCACTTCTTACAAATAGTGGTAATAATTGGATGTGCTTCCATAAATAAGTCATGCTCAATTATCTTGATATGATCTAAATTCATTTGTTGAAATCGATTAACTATACTTCGAGTTACTTGCAAATGACCGTTCCCAAACGAACCAGTAATAATAAGAATCTTTTTATATTGAGTAACCATATAAAGTCACCCTCCAGTAGTCAAATTTAATTCAAAAAATAATTCAAATTTAGTTCATAATTAGTTCAAAATTAGTGTAACGCATTTTAATCATGTGTGAAAGCAGTATGAAGCGTCTAGTTCAATAGATAGAAATAAATATAGTTCAACAAGAACAACTAAGTCACGTATTTATATTTCTAACTATTATATCATTTTACAATTTGAAGTTGTATGAGTCATACTAAATACGACTTATAATAATTTTAAAGTGACTCAATACTAACCTATTTGTAGCATAACATGAATCGCACGATTTTCATTTCAATTTTATACTTATTATATAAAAGTTTAAATAGAGTTTACATAGAAAATACAAAGTTTAAAATGTATATTTTAAGTACGCTTGTATTGTTTTTAAATAGGTGAGGGTAGGACAATTTCAATCGATTTGGACATAAAGAGTTCATCGTATTCAATGAGAATGAACCTTCAAGGATAAGACTTATGAAAGTAGGAGCGGGACAGGAATCTAATTTGAATAAAAAGATTTCGTAGTCCCGCCTCGGCAAGGATGGATAGAATTGAAAAAAGCTCGATACAAGCGCGTTTTCAAATCAGCCATCTACTGCCGAGATGTTGAAGGGAGCGGGACAGGAATCTAATTTGGATAAAAAGATTTCGTAGTCCTGCCCCGGCAAAGATGACTAGAATTGAAAAAAGCTTGATACAAGCGCGTTTCAAATCAGTCATCTACTGCCGAGATGTTGAAGGGAGCGGGACAGGAATCTAATTTGAATAAAAAGATTTCGTAGTCCCGCCCTGGCAAGGATGACTAGAATTGAAAAAAGCTTGATACAAGCGCGTTTCAAATCAGTCATCTACTGCCGAGATGTTGAAGAGGTTGGGATTTATGTCCCAGCCTCTTTCTCTCTAGTTAAAGCCCTTTATGTCCCATACCCAAAAGGTGTATAATGAATAGGAATGATTTAAAGGAGAGAGTATTGTGAATGCACAGGCTTTATTTGACAAGATAAAAGTAAAACAAGTCATAGGATCTTTAGACCACGATATTAAGGATATAACTACGGATTCAAGAACAGCTGAGTCAGGAAGTATCTTCGTCGCGTCAGTTGGCTATACTGTAGATAGTCACCGTTTTTGTCAACAAGTTGTAGATAATGGTTGTAAGATTGTAGTAGTTGCTAAAGAACAACAAATAGATGGGGAAGTCACACAAGTAATTGTGCCAGATACTTTAAGAGTGGCCAGTTTATTAGTTAATAAATTATTTAATTTTCCTAGTAAAAAACTGACAACCTATGGCGTTACGGGTACGAATGGTAAAACATCAATCGCGACTATGATACATAACATTTATAGAGCGTTGAATAGAAATAGTGCTTATTTAGGGACCAATGGCTTTCAAATTAATGAAGAAAAATCTAAAGGTGCAAACACAACACCTGAGACAGTCTCTTTAACTAAAAAGATTAAAGAAGCGGTAGATAAACAAGCTGAAGCGATGACATTAGAAGTATCAAGTCACGGTTTGTCTTTAGGACGTTTGAGAGGTGTGGAATTTGATGTAGCTATATTCTCAAATTTAACTCAAGATCACTTAGATTTTCATGGCACAATGGAAGCGTACAGTCATGCAAAGTCTCTATTGTTTAGTCAATTAGGACAAGACCTTTCAAAAGAAAAATACGTGGTATTAAACAACGATGATGAATTTTCTAAGCATCTAGAAGCCGTTACCCCATTTGAAGTTTTCACTTATGGAATAGATAACGAGGCTCAATTTATGGCTACGAATATTCACGAATCGTTACAAGGCGTTACCTTTGATCTCGTAACTCCTTTCGGGCAATTTACAATTAAATCTCCTTATGTAGGTAAATTTAACATCTCTAATATTATGGCAGCACTTATAGCAGTGTGGAGTGAAGGTATCAGTTTTGAAAGACTGAGCGAAATTGTTGCTAACTTAGAACCAGTTGAAGGAAGATTAGAGGTTCTGGATCCTGACTTACCTATAGATCTCATTATCGACTATGCACACACTGCTGATGGAATGAATAAATTGATTGACGCTGTTAAACCTTTTGTTAAACGTCGACTCATTTTCCTAGTTGGCATGGCAGGTGAAAGGGATATGGGTAAGACGCCGGAAATGGGGTCAGTCGCATGCCGTGCAGATTATGTGATCTTCACACCTGATAATCCGGCTAATGACGATCCAAAAATGCTTACTGCCGAATTAGCTAAAGGTGCTACACATTCTAATTATATCGAATTTGAGGACCGGGCTGAGGGAATTCGTCATGCTATTGAAGTGGCCGAACCAGGAGATACTGTAGTGTTAGCTTCAAAGGGGAGAGAACCCTATCAGATTATGCCGGGGCATATCAAAGTTCCCCATCGCGATGACTTAATTGGTTTAGAAGCGGCATACGAGAAATTTGGTGGGGAACCCCATGCTGATTAATCATTTATTAATTGAAAAAGAAGAGCTAAATGGGTACATATATAATGATGGAGGGAGCGGGACAGAATTCTAATTTGAGTAAAAAGATTTCGTAGTCCCGACCCGGCAAGGATGACTAGAATTAAAAAAAGCTTGATACAAGCGCGTTTTCAAATCAGTCATCTACTGCCGAGATGTTGAAGGGAGCGGGACAGAAATCTAATTTGAGTAAAAAGATTTCGTAGTCCCGCCCCGGCAAGGATGACTAGAATTGAAAAAAGCTTGATACAAGCGCATTTTCAAATCAGTCATCTACTGCCAAGATGCTGAAAGAGACTGAGACATTACATTATGTCCCAGCCACATGATAGCTATTCCTGATCTTGAATGGTCTGTTACAATAACAAAGGCGAAGCGTAAATATGAACAAATCGAAGCGCTTGTTATGAGTCTCTTTTCTCTATTGGATGAAGGAGAAGCTAAGCAAGTCGCGCATAAATTAGTTGGATGGTTAGAATATAAATAAAGGAGTATAGGTATGTCTATTAAAGAAGAAGTAGAATCGAGAAAAACCTTTGCTATTATTTCACACCCCGACGCGGGGAAGACAACTTTAACGGAGAAGTTGCTTCTATTTGGTGGTGCCATTAGAGAAGCAGGGACGGTTAAAGGTAAGAAAACAGGGAAGTTTGCAACGAGTGATTGGATGAAGGTTGAACAAGAACGTGGGATCTCTGTAACGAGCTCAGTCATGCAATTTAATTACGATCATTACAATATCAATATATTAGATACACCAGGGCATGAGGATTTTTCTGAGGACACTTATCGTACTTTGATGGCTGTGGATAGTGCAGTGATGGTGATCGATTGTGCTAAAGGTATTGAGCCGCAAACTCTAAAGTTATTTAAAGTTTGTAAAATGCGAGGCATTCCTATATTCACATTCATCAATAAATTAGATCGTGTGGGTAAAGAGCCATTTGAATTGCTCGATGAGATTGAAGATACGCTAAATATCGATACTTATCCTATGAATTGGCCTGTCGGTATGGGTCAGAATTTCTTCGGTATTATCGATCGTAAAGATAGAACGATAGAGCCCTTTAGAGATGAAGAGAACCTTCTTCATTTAAACGATGATTATGAATTAGAAGAAACACATGAAATAGTGAATGACAGTGCATTTGAACAAGCTATAGAGGAACTTATGCTTGTAGAAGAAGCTGGTGAGAAGTTTGATACAGAAGCGTTACTTAACGGTGAGTTAACACCTGTCTTCTTCGGATCGGCGCTTGCTAATTTCGGTGTAGAGAACTTTTTAAATGCATATGTAGATCATGCACCTATGCCTAATTCACGCCAAACTAAGAATGATGGTCAAGTGAGTCCTTTTGATACAGATTTTTCTGGCTTTATCTTTAAAATTCAAGCGAATATGGACCCTAAACACAGAGACCGTATCGCTTTCATGCGTATCGTTAGTGGTGCTTTTGAGCGAGGGATGGATTTGAAACTCCAAAGAACGAATAAAAAGCAAAAAATTTCGCGCTCGACTTCGTTTATGGCGGACGATAAAGAGACAGTAAACCATGCAGTTGCTGGAGATATTATCGGTTTATATGATACAGGTAATTATCAAATCGGTGATACACTAGTCGGAGGCAATCAAAAATTTGAGTTTGAAGATTTACCTCAATTTACTCCTGAACGCTTTATGAAAGTATCGCCTAAAAATGTAATGAAGCAAAAGCACTTCCATAAAGGTATTGAACAATTGGTACAAGAAGGGGCGATTCAATACTATAAGACCCTTCACACAAATCAAATTATTATAGGTGCTGTGGGACAATTACAATTTGAAGTTTTTGAACATCGCTTAAAAAATGAATATAATGTAGAGGTTGTTATGGAACCTGTAGGGCAAAAAATTGCACGTTGGATCGAAAACGAAGAAGATATCGCTGAAAAGATGAACACGTCACGTTCTATTCTCGTTAAAGATAGATATGACCAACTTGTCTTCTTATTTGAAAATGAATTTGCAACACGTTGGTTTGAAGAAAAATTCCCCGAAATAAGATTATATAGTTTGTTATAATTGTTTTAATTGTGTATAATTACTTTCGAATAGAAAACCTATGGCTCTAATAAGTCAGAGGGGAGTAACTTAACTATTTATAAATGCAGTTGTGCTCGTGTTAAATAATTAAGATGCGACTACACGGTTCATAACTAATTTATGAGTAGTATCACTTTGTCGTCATTACGAAGTTTATTCTTCCGGTAAAGTGGGCAAATATTAATGCTAAGTGAGACCTTTGCTATAGTATATGATGTTGATTTCTCAGAAGATGAACATTGTTATGCTGGATAGCATAGGTCTCTATTTATATTTTATAAACTTAAAGGAGTTGTCCATGATGGATCTGAGTTTAATCCTCCCTTACTTATGGGTCCTTGTTGTATTAGTGTTCTTAGAGGGGTTATTGGCAGCTGATAACGCTGTTGTAATGGCCGTTATGGTTAGGCATCTTCCTCCTGAACAAAGGAAAAAGGCGCTATTCTATGGATTGTTAGGTGCATTTATTTTCAGGTTTCTAGCTTTATTCTTAATTAGTATTATCGTTAATTTCTGGTTTATACAAGCTGCAGGTGCGATTTACCTCCTCTATATGTCTGGTAAAAACCTCTACCATTTCTTCAAACATGGGGCTGAAAAGCATGGTGATCCCGACGCTTCAGATAGCGAGGAAGATGAGGGAGAACATAAAGTTGGGAAAGGTGAGTTTTGGGGTACGGTATTAAAAGTTGAATTTGCCGATATTGCTTTTGCTATAGATTCAATGCTAGCCGCTATGGCCATCGCGTTTACACTTCCGAAAGTTGGAGTGCACTTTGGTGGCATGGACTTAGGCCAGTTTGGTGTCATGTTCTTAGGCGGAATGATTGGCGTTATCTTAATGAGATTTGCAGCTACATGGTTTGTAGAACTCTTGAATAAATATCCTGGTCTTGAGGGTGCTGCTTTCGCTATCGTCGGTTGGGTAGGTATTAAATTAGTAGTCTTAGTTCTAGCTCATAAAGATATTGCGATCTTACCAGAAGCGTTTCCGCACAGTGCCTTATGGCAAATTATTTTCTGGTCTGTAATGCTATTGCTGGTAGCTATCGGTTGGTTAACTTCATTAAAAATGAACAAAAAGAAATAGGCCTTCAACTTTATACACGCTACACGACTTACTTTTACTTTTTTTCTTATAGAGTGTGAGATAGTGAAATAGAATTGCTATCTCATGCTTTTTTATAGTTTAGGTGGAAGTGATGATAAGAACTTATAAAGTTGAATAACATAAACACTTACATATAGTGAATTACTGAGAATAATTGATACGTCATTCCTATTTGTCATACAATAAGGGAAGTGGAGAAAAGTCTCTTTGTATATCGATTCAACTATTCAAACACATCTAAATTCTAACGATTATTTTAGTGTGAATTTAGAATTTAATCATCTGGTACGTTGATATTTTTATCCCATAGTTTTAAAGAGAAACTGCAGTATTTATGGCAACACTCTGTAAAAATAATACTATAATAAAATTTTTGCTAAACAAGAGAGCAATTCCAACGGTTCTGTGTCATAATATGATATAAATGCTAAGGCAGTGATAGGAGGGCAAGAAGTGGATAGAGGCAAGAAACACGTCATACCACGACACCAATATAAACGAAAAAGAAGAGAATTCTTTCACAATGAAGATAGAGAAGCACGTGTAGAGCGAGAGAAAGCTGAAAAAGAACGAGAACGAGAAAGAGAAGCTCAGCTTGCTAAAAATAATGAAGCTCGCGTTAAGGACAACATGAGAAAAGCACGTATTGAAAAGTTAACTCAAGAAGAGATACAACATCAACAAGCGCGTACAAGTTCTCAATATGAAGTAAAACAACCGGATAAGGAAGAGGGCACCTCTAGTCATCAAGATAAAGTAGAGACAACTAATGAATATAAAGAGACTCCTCAAGATAAAGAAGAACCTATTAAAGGACAAGATTCTGGTGAAGATATTCAACTCAAATCATCTTCGAAGCAACACGAGAAACGCGATCCTTATTCGTTAAATAATAAACATAAAGAAAGTGCTACAGAAGATGAGAATTCAGTTAAAGAAGATAAAGAAAGTATCATTCCTAACCCTAAGCTAACGGGTGCTTCAACTGATAAAGAAGATGCTCAAAGCTCAAATCATAATAGTGAAAAACGTAATAGTACTACAGACGACAGTGATGATTCAAGTAACTTTTACTCTGAAAAAGCGCAACAATCACGAGTAGATAAATATGTTTCTGATGATGATAAACACCCTGCGGATTATCATGATGAATATAAAGACAGCGCTGCACATCACAACAAGCAAGCACACCAAAGCAATGACTATTTTGAAAGATTTCGCTCATTTATGACACATCATTGGAGCAAGTTACTTATTGCTTTAGGTATTATCTTATTGATTATACTTATAGTCGCCATTTTCAATAATGTTAATAACAATGGCAAAGGTTCTAACCACTTATTCAATAGTAACAACAATAATGATGATAAGCATTACACTGACACGATGAAAAGTGCGAATAAGACAATTCATTCAGTAGTAACAGTAGAAAACGATACCAAAAACGACCGTTCTTCAATTGATAAAGAGACCGAGGAGTCAGGGAAAGATAACGAATTAGGTTCAGGTGTCGTCTACAAAAAAGTAGACGGCGCTATTTATGTGATGACGAATGCACATGTTGTAGGCGATAAGAAGAAGCAGAAAATTACATATGATAACAATGAAACTACCACTGGCACAGTTATCGGTTCCGACAAGTGGTCTGACATAGCAATAGTAAAAGCAAATATTAAGAAAAACAGTAGTGTTAAGCCGATTGAGATAGGAGACTCTAGTAATCTCACATTAGGCGAGCCTATCATTGTCGTAGGAAACCCATTAGGTGTAGATTTCAAAGGAAGCGTTACAGAAGGAATCATTTCTGGGTTGAATCGACACGTTCCAGTTGATATAGATAAAGATGGCGAATACGACGAGCTAATTAACGCTATACAGATAGACGCACCAGTCAATCCAGGCAACTCTGGCGGTGCGGTAGTAAATAGAGAAGGAAAACTTATCGGAGTGGCTTCTCTTAAAATTGATATGGATAAAGTTGAAGGAATTGCATTCGCATTGCCAGTAAATGATGCGCAGACTATAGCGAAAGAGCTAGAGCAAAAAGGAGAAGTTAAATATCCTAATACTGGTATTAGAATTGCGAATCTAGCAGACTTGAGTGATGGCGAACGCTCAGCACTTCAGTTACCTAGTGATGTTAAAAAAGGAATTGTAGTCGGTGATATTAAACCAGGATCCTTAGGAGATAAGTCTGGCTTACGGAAGAACGATGTCATCGTCAAATTGGACGATAAAGATATCGAAGATAAACTACGTTATAGACAAATACTATTCAGTCATAAAGACGATAAGGAAACTCTACCAGCTAAAGTTTATAGAAATGGTAAGATTAAAGATATAGATATTAAATTGAAGTAATCTTGAGGTGAGTAGCGGTTGTCTATTTTTAACCAATTACTAAAAAAATCTAGTCCGCAACAAGGTATAGTGATGTACTACCTTTTTGCCATAGTGGTAGCATTTTTATTATTGAATCTGCCATTCGTTCATAAATCTGGTGTAGATGTTAATCCGATCGATTCATTATTTGTTGCAGTTTCAGGCGTTAGTGTGACTGGTTTGTCCCCAGTAGATATCTCACAGACATATACGACTTTCGGACAGATCATCATCATTATCATCCTTAACATCGGTGGTATCGGCGTTATGGCTATAGGTACGATGCTATGGGTGGTATTAGGAAAGCATATAGGTATACGTGAACGCCAACTTATCATGCTTGATAATAATAAAGATAGCATGAGTGGAACGGTCAAGTTGATTCTAGAAATTGTAAGGACGATTTTAATCATTGAATTCGTGGGCGCTATGCTACTCGCTTTCTATTTCTATCGTGATAGCCATCATTTAAATTATGCTTTGATGCAAGGCGTCTTCGTATCAGTTTCAGCTACTACTAATGGAGGGCTAGATATTACCGGTAAATCCTTAATTCCATATGCCAATGACTATTTCGTTCAAACAATAGTTATGTTTCTCGTTGTGCTCGGTTCTATCGGCTTTCCAGTATTATTAGAAACTAAAGCTTACATTAAAAATAGAATACCTAATTTTAGGTTTTCACTTTTTGCGAAAATCACTACAGTTACTTACTTTGCATTGTTTATCTTCGGCGTGCTTATTATATTGCTGCTTGAACACACGCACGTCTTTCACGGCATGTCGTGGCATAAAGAATTATTCTATGCGTTATTTCAATCATCTACAACTCGTAGCGCAGGATTGCAAACGATTGATGTGAGCGAGTTTAGCCAAGCTACTAATTTAATTATGGGACTATTGATGTTTATTGGCTCGTCACCAAGTTCAGTAGGTGGAGGTATACGGACTACTACTTTTGCTATATTATTACTTTTCTTACTTAACTTTAATAATAATAGTGAGAAGACACCCATCAAGGTCTTTAACCGCGAGATACATGGTCTAGATATCCAACGCTCTTTCGCTGTATTTACGATGGCTAATGTATTAACCTTTGTTGGTATCATTATCATGTTAGTTGCGGAAAATGGAAAGCTGACATTTTTACAAGTCTTTTTCGAAGCTATGTCCGCTTTCGGTACCTGTGGATTATCACTCAGTGTGACCGATCAATTGAGTGATGTATCTAAAGTTGTGATTATGATTCTCATGTTTATTGGTCGCGTAGGGCTCATCACTTTTATTATCATGATAGGTGGGCGCCGTGAACCTGACAAATATCATCATCCAAAAGAACGTATTCAAATTGGTTAAGATTGAGATAAATTATTTGAAGTTTGAAGTAGTAAAATACTGCAGATAATAAAATTTATTATAAATGTGTAACGACTGTTAGGGGGTGAGCTAATGAAATCATCAGGTTTCTGTCTCCTCCCTAATCTTTTTTGATTATACTCGTGGACCACAGTATGATAAGATAGATTAAATCTTTAGCTTCCTCATGATAAACTACTAAAGATAGGTTAGGAGCGAGCGAAATAATGAAAAGTGAAAATATTTCTATAGATGTAATAGCTACCTCAGATATGCACAGTTATTTTCTTAATGGGCCAGATGGCTCGAATATTTATCGGGCCGGCACTTATGTGAACCAGGTTAGAGCTGAAAATGAGAATGTCATATTGTTAGACAGCGGGGGAAGTTTAGCTGGCTCATTAGCGGCTTATTATTACGCGGTGGTTGCACCTTATAAACGTCATCCAATGATAAAGTTAATGAATGCTATGCACTACGATGCTAGCGGTATTAGTCCTAACGAGTTTAAATTTGGTTTATCATTTTTTTCACGTTCTATAGCGCTCTCTAAATTTCCGTGGTTATCTGCTAATATAGAATATCAGCGTACTAAAGAGCCTTATTTCTCTACACCATACACCATCAAAAAGATTGCAGGAGTTAAAATTGCTATTGTCGGATTAACATCTGACGGATTAATGAAACGAGAGCATTTTGAAATGGAAACTGATGTAACAATGGCTAAAACGATGTTAACAGCGAAGAGATGGATACGCTATATTCATGAAAGTGAATCTCCAGACTTTCTGATCGTCATTTATCATGGTGGCTTAAATCAATTAGATCAATCTACTAAAGCGCATAAACAAGAAGTTAATGAAGCTGAAAAGATAATCAAGAATCTAGGAGTTATCGATTTACTCATCACTGGGCACCAACACCAAACTTATATAGGCAGTGAGAATGAGACGTTATATGTTCAGGCAGGTCAGAACGCGGAACAACTGGTACACGTAAATGTAAATTTTAAGAAGCACACGACGTCTTATGAAGTGGACCATGTTAATTCAAAGATAGTTGACTTAAACATTTATCCTGAAGACAATGCATTACTTAATACCACGTATTATGATCGTAAAGCGGTAGAGCATTGGATGGAGGAAGTGGTATCTGAAGATGCGCCAGATTTAATTGTTAATGGATTAGAAGATGTGGTGACAAGACCGCATCCATTTACTCAATTACTGCATGATGCTTTAAAAAAAGAGTGCGATTTCGATATTTCATGTGTACATCTGCCTAGAAATGGCGAACGCGGTTTCAAGGGTAGAGTGACAAATGCGGACTTATTTGAGGCTTATCCTCATCCAGATGTTCCTATAGATATCACTTTGAAAGGTGAAGAGATTAAGGGAATATTGGAGTATAGTTATGCGCATCTTGAGTTTCATAATGAGACACTGAGTTTAACTATTATCGACGAGACACTTTGTACATTTTGGCAGGGTATAGAATATACCGTCGATATGACTAAGCCGCCCTATGAACGTGTCAAACTAGATAATATTAACTTAAATCATATGTATCGTGTAGGTATGACAGATTATTGTTATAGAAATTACCGACATATTTTATCTTCTGCTATTATTCACCACACTTCTGAGGTTACTATGGCTGAGCTGATTAAACGTAACTTAAGTAACAAGAATTATAGAATTAATGTAGATGCGTATTTTAAAGTTAAAATGGCTTAATTAATTCGTTAGTCAGTATTATTACAATTTAAACTAAGTTTCTTTTTGTTATAAGAATATTCTTAGTACGAACAGAGTGCTGTGAGTATTAATTTTAAAACTTTACGAATACATAAAGGGAGCGGGACTACGAAATCTTTTTGTTCAAATTAGATTTCTGTCCCGCTCCCTTTATGTTCAGTAGTCGGGAGTTAATGAAACGTCTACTGCGATTCACTGTATTTGGTTGTAATCTCTAGCTTTAATATTAGACTGTTTAACTAAACAGCTAACCATGAAAAATGAGTAACACAACTATAGCCATAATTTGAGCAACGATAGTAGTTGCAATACGTCGAGTAAATAAATAACTGATAGAGAGAATCAGTTGTGCTATGAATATAAAAATAAGTAACGGTGTATTATCAAGATAGAAGAATAGTGAAGCAGAAGCCAAAGCAGTCACGGTAACGCTTATCCATTGAGGTATGTGTAAATGGATGAGATACTTCTGCAATACTGTTCTCATGTATAGTTCATGGCAAGGGATGACGACGAGTAAAGTTACTAGCATTTGCCATTTAAAGTAGACGCCTGTCTTGGAGAGCATCTTAATTAATTCAGCATATTTAACATCTGAGTTAATAGCTGCAAAAATGAGTTGGCACAAAATAAGTAAAATAGCTGTAATGATACCATAGCCAATTGAAGTTAATAAACGTTTCGATTCAATATCACGTTGATAAAAGACATAACTAATTCCCGCAATAAGCATAATTCCAGTATATAAATACCAGTATTCGTTTTTTTCTCCCCACATAATTAATAAAATAACGTGAAAAACGATAAAGCTAGCGATAAACCATAACAATGCTTTTGAAACTTTTTTCATCTTACTATCCTTCTTGTTCAACTATTTTATATCGCTTGTGATTAATAACTGTTTTCTCTGGTAAATCAAGGTCATTAAAGTTCTCCATAATAGTGAGATCAACAATAACTGAATTGTCATTAAGCTTTTCAACACGACCTCTTAAACCATTGTAAAATTCAACAATATTTCCTACTTCTGCAACAGTCATAATACGACCTCCTAGAATGCTAACTAGATAGTATTGTACTAAAAATATCGAGACAAATAAACAAATAACTATTAAACCGCAAGTTTACTTTGAAATGAACATTTTTAAAATAAGAAATAAGAGAATAGCACTAAGTATTCATCTTTTAATGAGTAAATGATTGGCAATCAAACTAGAAATAAGGCATAAATAAAGTAGAGTTAACTAAACCTGTCCTGAGGTCGGGACAAAAGCGTTGAGGATTTGAGCAGGGGGCGGCCCTATGAAATCTTTTTAATCAAATTAGATTTTTGTCCCGCTCCCGAATCGTGAGCGTTGCTGTCGACAACCTTTCTGTTGGGACGCCGTCCATCGGTTTCCCAGAGTACGAACTCTTTATGTCTCAACCTCAGTTAATAGATCATTATCGGCGGAGGTATGAGGAGAATGAAATTTATAAGCAATAATAACATTACCGATCCCACGCTTAATTTAGCGATGGAAGAATATGTGTTGAAGCATATGCCCAATGACGATAGTTACTTTTTGTTTTACGTGAACAGGCCATCGATTATCGTTGGTAAAAATCAGAATACGATAGAGGAAGTAAATCAAGAATATGTGGAAGCACATAATATTGATGTAGTGCGTCGTATCTCTGGTGGGGGCGCAGTCTATCATGATACAGGCAACTTAAATTTCAGCTTTATAACAGATGATGATGGTCATAGCTTTCACAATTTCAAAAAGTTTACTGAGCCCATAGTAGAAGCTTTAAGGTCGTTAAACGTCGAAGCTGAAATGACTGGTCGCAATGATATCCAGGTAGGTCAGGCTAAGATATCTGGGAATGCCATGGTTAAAGTGCGCAATCGGATGTTTAGTCACGGGACTTTAATGCTAAATAGTGAATTAGGTGAGGTACAGAATGCATTAAAAGTTAATCCTGCTAAAATTAAATCAAAAGGTGTGAAATCTGTACGTAGTCGAATCGCTAATATTTCTGAGTTCTTAACTGAATCTTTAAGTATTGAAGGATTCAAACAAATCATCTTAGAAACCATATTTGGGGAAGCTGATCATGTGGAGGAATATTCATTAAGCGATGAAGACTGGACAAATATCGAACAGTTAAGTAATGAGAAATATAGAACGTGGGAATGGAACTACGGACATAACCCCAAATATAATTTTGAAAGAGAAGCCAAATTTGAAAAGGGATTTGTGCAAATTAAGTTAGATGTCAAGCGTGGTCGTATTGAACATTCTAAGATATTTGGTGATTTCTTTGGAGAGGGGGATGTTTCAGATATAGAAGAAGCTTTAATAGGCACATTGCATGACTTTAATAGTATTAAAGAAGCGTTATCAAATTACGATATCTATCATTATTTCGGTGCAATAAATCGAGACGAATTGATACGCCTAATGTCATAAATAAAAGGACTAGTTGTTAGCTACTCTCGATAGTTTACAACTAGTCCTTAAATTATTTATATTAAAACGATTAGAACATATCAACAGAAGAATCCTCCAATTTAATGTATTCGGAAGTGTAGTGATTGAATGCTTCTTCATCTTTGTCTTGAAGTGCTTGATCAATAAGTTTCTCAAGCTTTTCTTTGCGAACACTTTTTAAAGCGTGTTCAATGAGGAGATCGATCCCTAAATCATTAATTGAAGTTACAAAATCTTCCAAAGATTTGTATTGGACATTTGTATTATAGTTCATAACTATACAACTCCTTTATCTATCTATAGAGATATTATACAAGATACATATTTTGAAATCAATGAATTTTCAGATTTTTTAATACTCTCTATTCCATTGTCTAGCCAATTTTTAAAAAATAACAGAAAATAAAAAACAGAATTTAAATTATAGAAAATAAAGAAAATTCAGCATAATATATATTGAAAAATTGCTACAACTGCTATATTATTTGAGTAGAGTTACATGAATAATGAAGGAGGTTATTAATACGACTAACTGCTATGGAGGCGTTTCATCATGAATGAAAGTTATGTTATTAGAAAAGATGATATGGCCATTCAGCCTTATCCTACTAAACGAGGTCTGCTTGATTACACAAAGATATTAAAGTTTAAATCACCTGAGTTGATAGCGCAGGAAAGAACGCAAAAAATTATAGAGCGGTCATGTAAATTCTATGGCAGCACGTATGCCTATAAGAAAAATGACGCGACTCGAATGACAGAAATTGTCAGCAAGCCCCCCATTTTATTAACTCCACTATTTCCAACTTATTTCTTCCCTACACATTCTGATCGTAAACTTGAAAATGCTTGGGTTAATATTCATTTTATTCAATCGATTAAAGCTCTAAGAGACAAGCGATGCAAAATCATATTCGTAGACAACCAATCTATTACTGTCAATATTTCCGAACATAGCTTAAGACATCAGTATCACAATGCAGTCTTTTACTACTATAAAATGGATAGGGCTGCTCGTGTGACCACATATGATCCAGAAGCTCCAATCGATTACTCTAAAGAACAGATGAATATATTTGAGGCTTTAGTAAAATATGCTCAATTTCAACAAAAACCATAGAGTAATGAGATGTTAATTTAATAGGTGAAATAGAATGACTATAAGAGCCACTACATCATCTTGGGAGCGGGACAGAAATCTAATTTGAACAAAAAGATTTCGTAGGCCCGCCTCGGCAAGGATGACTAGAATTGAAAAAAGCTTGATACAAGCGCATTTTCAAATCAGTCATCTACTGCCAAGATATTGAAAGAGGGAGCGGGACAGAAATCTAATTTGACTAAAAAGATTTCGTAGTCCCGCCCCGGCAAGGATGGCTAGAATTGAAAAAAGCTTGATACAAGCGTATTTTCAAATCAGTCATCTACTGCCAAGATGCTGAAAGAGTCTGAGACATTATATTATGTCTCAGCCTCTTTCTCTCTAGTCAAAGACCTTTATGTCCCAGCCTCTATTTTTGTTTGAAATTTTAAAAAATTGAGAAAATAGGCAGGCAACAGAAACATTTTATCTTATAATAAAATAAGGAGGTGGAGGACGTGAGGATAAAGAATTGAAATACGGAAATGCGAAAAATTCTCGACTAGGCTATAATTGACTCAATAATAGTTCGCATCGAAGTTGCGTTTGAGAATTAAATTTAAATGGAGGGTTTTCGCCCCTCATTAATATAATTAGACCATATTCCTCATTTCAAATTTATGAAAATTAAGGTTCAAGTACGAAAAACAACTACTAAAGAAAAGTTTCAAGGTTTAATAGCATGGTTTGTAATCGCTTTATTTATAGTGTTGATAAAAAAGTTAATGCCTAAGTTTTAGTACTCTGTAATTATGGGAGCGGGACAGAAATCTAATTTGAATAAAAAGATTTCGTAGTCCCGCCCCGGCAAGGATGACTAGAATTGAAAAAGCTTGATATAAGCGCGTTTTCAAATCAGTCATCTACTGCCAAGATACTCAAAGAGTCATCTCATTTACGTTCTGTAGGTTTTAGTACTCTGTAATTTTAGGTATAAAGTATACGATAAAATGCTCGATGAAAATCAACACAATGTTTTAGTACTCTGTAATTTTAGGTATAAGGTATACGTGTTTTTCGTCTACTTCCCGTATCCGGTCGTTTTAGTACTCTGTAATTTTAGGTATAAAGTATACAAGTCGCCTTGTCTGTTTCATGTTCAATTTGTTTTAGTACTCTGTAATTTTGGGAGCGGGACAGAAATCTAATTTGAATAAAAAGATTTCGTAGTCCCGCCCCGGCAAAGATGACTAGAATTGAAAAAAGCTTGATACAAGCGCATTTTCAAATCAGTCATCTACTGCCAAGATGCTGAAAGAGGCCGAGACATTACATTATGTCCCAGTCTCTTTCTCTCTAGTCAAAGACCATTATGTCCAAGCCTCATGTTTATAGGGAAACACCCCGCCTGAATTAGGTAAGGATTTAAGTGATGACACATTTTTGACACGTGAAAAACAAAAACCCTTCAACACTTATTGTTGAAGGGTTTAACTTACGGAAACGGAGGGATTCGAACCCTCGCGCCGCTCTCGCGACCTACACCCTTAGCAGGGGCGCCTCTTCAGCCAACTTGAGTACGTTTCCAATGGCTCCACAGGTAGGATTCGAACCTACGACCGATCGGTTAACAGCCGATAGCTCTACCACTGAGCTACTGTGGAATATTATTAAGTTACTATTAATTTCTTATCAAGCACAAATATTATTATAGCAATTGCACATAATTTTTCAAGAGGTTGGCTTAAAAAAATTAAAGAACAATTACACTATGTTAATACATTCTTTTCAAAATTTTAGAGCACTCTTTACAACCGTTTTATTTTAATCTTATCTGAATAGTAGCTAGATCAATATATAATGGACAAGCTTTAGAGACTAGAAGACTTATCTTTGCAGTATTTCATTATACTGGCAAACTTAATAGTACGGCTCAAAATAGGGTCGATTACTATACCCGTACATATAACACACCATGTGAAATTACAACGGCAGAACATATAGTTGTAAACGATCAAGAAGCGATCGTTTGCATACCCTTAGATGAGAAAGCAAGGCATGTGTTAAATAATACCGTAACTGATACGATTTGGTACGGCATCGATGCTAATGATAGATCATTGGGTTTAGATGCATGTTACTTTAGTAGTAGGTATAAGTCGAGCAAATCGTTAGATAATGCTTGTAGAATTATGGCTGCTGCATGCAAATCATGGGATATTGATCACTGGAAGCACATGTTTGGTCATCAGGATATTCAACCTTGTCAGAGTGACCCAGGGAACTTGTTACAAGCCTGTGGTTTTGCTAGTACTCAAATGTCAATTATCACTCATAGAGTTGCTCATTATTTGTAGTATAGAATATTAGGGTAGAGAGTTAATTACAAATATTTAAGATGTTCATTTAAAGTGTTACTTTGTAAACAAATAATTGTAATGTTAATCTTGTGTACTCTATTGTGCTTACTCTATACATTTATTGTGAATAAAGTTAATAAAATATTCATGAACTAGATATTATACACTCAAAAGTTATAGTTATATAATAATAATGAATATTATTAGAGAAGGTGGGGCCTCATGATACGGAAAGCTAGAGAGAAAGATAGGGATGAAGTTGCAAAACTCATTTATTTAATTTGGCAGGGACTAGATACCCCTATGGTGAGAGAAATTGAGAAAGAACGTTTGCTGCGTATCATACAATTAAGTATGAGTGAAGTTAAATATCGTAGTCATATAGACCACACTTGGGTGTGTGAACTAGAAGGTCGGGTTGCAGGTTTTCTGATTGCTTATCCAGGACAGTATGAGATGCAACTGGAGCATGCTTGGTTAGACCTAGACTTGGATGAGGATATCAAGGCATATGGTTTGCCTATGCCAACTAAAGAAGCGCGTGACGATGAATATTATATTGAATCGATTGCAACATTTCCTGAATTTAGAGGTAGAGGAGTAGCGACCCATTTAATTCAGGCAATTATTCAAGCTCATCCTTATGAAAAAATAAGTTTAAATTGTGATAAGTCGAATGATAAAGCATTAAGATTGTATAAGAAATTAGGCTTTCTGATTGATTCAGAGATTGATCTATACCACCACGATCATTATCATATGATTTATGAGAGCGATAGGAAGGATTCTTGATCGAAATAACTAGGTGCTCAAACATTTCTAAAGTTAATATTTAACTTACTTCAGGTAGAAGTCGCCTATCCTCCATAGGTGGGTGATGAATGCTGTTTGGTATAAAGGTTACTGTTGGTAACGCGAGAACGGACATGTAAGGCTTAGCGTCTTGTTATATTGTTCTATATTATAATCAGCCTGGAAGAGAAACCATTTAGTATAACAAAGATAAAAGCCAGCACTGCCTCGCATGTCTAAGAAATTATCCTTAGGCATACAAGCCCAATAGTGCTGGCTAAGGGAGCGGGACAGAAATCTAATTTGAACAAAAAAGATTTCGTAGTCTCGCCCCGGCAAGGATGACTAGAATTGAAAAAAGCTTGATACAAGCGCATTTTCAAATCAGTCATCTACTGCCGAGATGTTGAAGAGGCGTGGATTTATCTCCCAGCCTCTTTCTCTCTAGTCAAAGACCATTATGTCCCAGTCTCAGTTAGAACTATTTCGATTGTTACTCGAATATAAGTTGCTTGCCTTTATCAAGCTAACTTTATAGTACCTAGTGGTTCGCTTAGCGTCATCCTAGTCATCGTTGTAAGATTGAAAAGTTAAATCTTGTAAGTGTTAAGACTAAGAATTAAACGCAGTACGGATAGTTTTTTAAAATAGTTAATTAAATAACCCCTGCTAAGGCACTGAGATAAATACCTAAAGCGTACAATATACCAAAGATAGTATTTGTTTTACCAGTAGCAGCCATAGCTGGCATCATTGATTGAGGTGTATCATTTTTCTTAAAGCGACGGATCGCTTTTACTGGCATATTAAAAGATAAAAGTACGATTAAATAGAATAAAGAACCCGCCGGATGGAAAATAATGAGTCCAATTACATATAAGTATGCCAAAATGTAAAGCAGAGCCATCAATCTGACTGAATTATTCTTACCTAATAGTATAGGTAGCGTCTTTCGACCACTTTCTTTGTCTTTAACTCGATCGCGGATGTTATTAGCCATATTAATGAGACCAATAGTTATGACGATAGGGATACTAATCCAAAAGGCATAGGGTTGAAAGTTACCTGTTTGTATAAAGAATGAAATTAAGATAATAATCATACCCATAAATACGCCTGCAAATAATTCGCCAAATGGGGTCCATGATATAGGGAAAGGACCACCAGTGTATAAATAGCCGACTGCCATACAGACGAGACCTATTGGAAGAATCCAGAATGAGCTTTGAACTGCAAGGAATATTCCTAATAAAGCAGCTATGACATAAAAAGCAATTGCTAAGTTAAGGACTAGTTTAGGGCTCATACCATTGCGTACTATTGCACCACCTATACCTACTGAAGTGTGGTCATCTAATCCTTTTTTAAAATCGTAATATTCGTTAAACATATTAGTAGCAGCTTGAATCAGTAGACATGCGATAAGCATTGCTAAAAACAAACTCAGCTTTAAATGATCTTCACTGCCCGTTATAAACAATTTAGCTGTAGCGGTGCCTACTAACACGGGAACTATTGATGCTGTAAGCGTATGGGGTCTCATTAATTGCCAATATTTACGCACTGTGGAATACTGCTGATATTGAGATGCCATTCGTATCAATCCTCTTATTCATATATTTATTTTTTATTAATCAAATTAATTTTAATAGAACTTTTAAAAGAGGTCAAATTGGCGATAATTGTAAATGATTTTAAGCAATAATAAATACACAATTTTATAAAGATGGTACAATGTTATAATGGAAAAAAATTGAGTTGAAAGAAGTGACATTAATGACTGTGGAAGTCAAGGATAATGAAATCATTCAAGCTGTATATCAAAGTAACCTTGATTTTGTATCAGTAGAAGCGAAGATTGACCGTGAGTTAGACCCGGTTGAACTCTTTCAATTGACGGATGATGAAGCAGGCAATCGCTTTTATTATAAAAAGAATGATAACACGCTTTCATTTTTCGGTATGAAGGCTTTAAAGAGATATAAGAATGATTTTGAAAGTAAGCAATCTATCTTTCACGAATGGGAAAAAGACAAGGCTAAAATCGAGTGTATCCATCCGCACTCTGAAAAACATCATTTAAAAATTTGCGGGGGCTTTCAATTTTCAGCGCATAAATCTGGAGACGAGTGGCGTCAATTTGGTATAAATCACTTTATTCTGCCTGAAATATTAGCGACAATGGAACAAGGAGTAACATATATAACTTATACCGTGCCACGTGAGGAATTTGACATTAACCATTTTAAAGCTGTCATTCAACAGCTACTACGTCGTCCTGAGAATCACATATTAGCTCCTCAAAACATCAGACGTATAGAAGATATTTTTAAAGATGAGTGGCGTGACCTAGTAGCTGAAACGATAAAGCAATTAGATGAGACAAATAAGATTGTACTTTCAAGACGTCGATTAGTACAATTCGAAGAAGAAATCATGGTTCCTTATTTGTTACAGCGTGCGCTGAGTGGAGAACAAAATAGCTATCTGTTTGTATTAGAATCTGAAGACAGTATATTCTTTTCACAAACACCTGAGCAATTGATAGAAGTTAAAAATAATGTGTTGTTCACTAAGGCAGTAGCAGGTACGATACCTCGCACGCATCGCTGTGAAGAGGATAGAAAAAATATTCAGGCGTTCCTTTCTAATAAGAAGAACCGGAAAGAACATCAATTTGTGGTTAACAGCATTATCGACGATATAAGTGAACATGTAACAGACTATGATTATAACCGTGAGCCTGAAATATTAACTAATGATCATCTTTATCATCTATATACTCAAATTAGAGCTGAATTAAAAGAAAATGCTTATATAAGGTTATTAGATCGTCTCCATCCAACACCTGCTTTAGGCGGGTTTCCTAAAGAAGAAGCTAGAGAGTATATTGAAACGAAGGAATTTGGAACTAGAGGACTATATGGCGCTCCAGTAGGATATATAGATTTAGACGACGATTGTGAATTTATCGTAGCGATCAGATCGATGTTAATCAAACACAATCAGGCGACATTGTTCGCTGGCTGTGGAATCGTTTGTAATTCAGATCCTGACGCAGAAGTAGAGGAAACAGCAGTGAAGTTTAAACCAATGATGAAAGCATTAGGAGTAGAATCTTATGAATAAACATATTGAGGCATTAACGCAACAAGTGTATAAGTTAGCGTCTGACATGTATGCTTATGGTATCCGTGAGGTGGTGATTAGTCCAGGATCACGTTCAACACCGTTAGCTATAGCGTTTGCAGCCCATCCTGAAATTAAAGTTTGGGTGCATCCCGATGAAAGAAGTGCAGCGTTCTTTGCTTTAGGATTAATGAAAGGCAGTGAAAGACCTGTAGGTATACTCTGTACTTCGGGGACTGCTGCAGCTAATTATACACCTGCTATAGCAGAGGCTCACATCAGCAGATTACCGCTAGTAGTCCTGACGAGCGATCGCCCTCATGAATTGCGCGGAATTGGCGCCCCACAAGCGATTAATCAAGGTCGGATGTTTGATAATTACACGCAATACCAATTCGACTTTCCAGTAGCTGATGGTAATGACTCTCAAGCTATGGTTAAAACAATTAACTTTCAACTTCAGAAAGCCAGTCAACACCTGTATGGGCCTCACAGAGGACCCATACACTTTAACCTGCCATTTAGAGAACCGTTAACACCCAATTTAGAGTTAAGAACACAACTTCAAACAGAGGACTACACCATCCCACACTATCAAAAGAGTGCATCAATTGAACCTATCGAGTCGATCTTAAATAAACCTAAAGCGCTTATTGTAGTCGGTGATATGCAACACCAAGAAGTTGATCAGATATTAAAGTACTCGACTATTCACGATGTACCTATCTTGGCAGATCCTCTCAGTCAACTGAGACAATCTCAACACCCTAATATCGTGACTACTTATGATTTATTGTTTAGAGCTAATTTAACTGCCGAACCTGATTACATTATCAGAGTAGGTAAGCCAGTAGTGTCTAAAGCAACGAACAAGTGGTTAGGAGAAACGACAGCATATCAGATTCTCGTTCAAAATAATGATCAACCTGATTCTTATCCCATCGCACCTGATATATCTTATGAAATGTCTGCTAACGACTTCTTTAGACAGATTAATGAAAGAAGAAAGGGTCAGCGTACTGATTGGTTAAAAAAATGGCGACTGTTGGAAGAGCGTGCGCGAGTGGAAGTTGAGGATTATAAACGGAGAGCAGTTGATGAATCAGGCTACGTAGCTCATCTGCTTGATAAATTAAATAGTGATGAGGCGCTATTTATTAGCAATAGTATGCCTATTAGAGATGTTGATAACTTAGCGATTAATTGCGAAGCAAAGCTATTTGCTAATAGAGGAGCTAACGGAATTGATGGCGTCGTTTCGACTGCATTAGGAATGGCAGTCCATCAGAAGACCACGTTGCTTATAGGTGATCTAGCTTTTTATCATGATATGAATGGACTGTTGATGTCTAAATTGTATGATATCAATTTAAATATTGTCCTTCTTAATAATGATGGTGGGGGGATCTTCTCCTATTTACCTCAAAAAGAGGCAGCCAGCAATTATTTTGAAGAACTGTTTGGTACACCCACTGGTTTGAACTTTGAACATGCAGCTTCACTATATCATTTCACTTATCATCGTTATGAGCGATTGGAACCGTTTAAACAATTGCAATTATCTCATGTCGGTTCACACATTTATGAAATTATAACGCAGCGTGAGGATAATCTAACTCAGCATCAAATTCTATATAAGAAAATGAGTGATATTGCTAATGTTAAATTCTAGCTTTTATCCAGCAACACGACAAACTAATAAATTACTTGTTATGCTACATGGGTTCATAAGTGATCAGCGAACTTTCGAATCACATCTACCCGTACTAACGCAAGAAGCAAATGTTCTGTTAGTCGATTTGCCAGGCCATGGCAAAGATGATTCTAAAGTTGACCACGAGTGGAATTTTAACTTTATAAACCAATCATTGGACGAGTTGTTTACTGAATACCAAGAATATCATTTGTATTTACACGGTTATTCTATGGGTGGACGAGTGGCGCTGAATTATGCTATTTGCGGTAAGTTGCCATTGAAGGGGTTAATCCTTGAAAGTACGACCGCCGGCATTAAACAGTATGATCACCAACAAGAACGTCTGTTGGTGGATCAATCAAGAGCTAAAGTTCTCGATATAGCAGGATTAGAAGTATTTGTGAATGATTGGGAGAAACTGCCATTATTTTACACTCAAAAGACACTGCCTAGAGATAAACAACGTGCTATACGTCAATTGAGGTTAGATCAGGATCCTAATCGGCTTGCTAAAGCGTTGCGCGACTATGGTACAGGTCGCATGCCGAATTTGTGGTCTAACCTCAATACTATTGAATGTGATACATTAATATTAGTAGGAGAATTGGATCAAAAGTTCTGTAGCATCGCTAAACAACTCGAAGAAGGTATTCCTGCTACAGATAAAGAGATTGTTTCTAATGTAGGTCATACTATTAACGTGGAAGATGGAGAGAAATTTGATAGAATAGTAATAAGCTTTTTAAATAAGGAGGACAAACATGTCTAGACAGTGGGAGACTTTGAAAGAGTACAGTGAGATTAAATATGAATTCTATAATGGTATAGCTAAGATAACTATTAATAGACCTGAAGTACGTAACGCATTCACACCTGATACAGTTCAAGAAATGATTGATGCATTTAGCCGTGCGCGTGATAATGAAAATATATCTGTAATTATTCTCACAGGTGAAGGAGATAAAGCATTCTGCTCTGGAGGAGATCAGAAGAAGAGAGGCCACGGTGGTTATGTAGGCGGCGATCAAATCCCGCGTTTAAATGTGTTAGACTTACAAAGACTTATACGTGTTATACCTAAACCTGTTATCGCTATGGTTAGAGGTTATGCTATAGGTGGCGGAAATGTGCTGAATGTCGTTTGTGATTTAACGATTGCTGCTGATAATGCAATCTTCGGTCAAACAGGACCTAAAGTAGGCTCATTTGATGCAGGGTACGGATCAGGATATTTAGCACGTATCGTAGGACATAAGAAGGCTCGTGAAATTTGGTACTTATGTCGTCAATATAACGCTCAAGAAGCCCTAGACATGGGCTTAGTAAACACAGTAGTCCCATTGGCTGACATTGAGGATGAAACGGTTAAATGGTGTGAGGAAATTATGCAACATTCACCTACAGCATTGCGTTTCTTAAAAGCTGCAATGAATGCTGACACAGATGGTTTAGCTGGTTTACAACAGATGGCTGGAGATGCCACATTACTATACTATACGACTGATGAAGCAAAAGAGGGTAGAGACGCCTTCAAAGAAAAACGTCAACCTGATTTTGATCAGTTCCCTAAATTCCCTTAATATCAGAATCAAGATAAAGACTAAGACAGCGATTGAGTGTATTTAAGCATTCAATCGCTTTTTCTTTTATATGTCGATCAAAGTAAGTTATTTAGATTTTTCACTAAAAGTTATTTATACAACTTATATAAAAACATTAACACATCATAAAACAAATCTTATTACTCTTAAATTAATATTTGACATATTTTTATTTTTAGAATATATTAAAAAGGATGAGGTGAGTGGATTATGACAAGAAAGTACGATGATGAACTAAGAAAAGAGCTTTGTTTTTTGTTCTACGTAACAAATAAAGAAATAGTGAATCAATTTAATCAGTATTTAAAGCGGTACGATATTAGTTTCCCAAATTACATTGTCTTGCTATATATCGATAATGACCGTCCAATCTATATAAAGACGCTTTGTGAAGAGCTTTATTTAGATTCAGGTACTATCAGTCCGATTATTAAGCGACTTGAAAAGAAAGGGTTAATCAATCGTATACGTACGCTTGAGGATGAGCGACGGGTCAAGATTGAATTAACAGATAAGGGAATAGAACTAAAGAAAGAATTTAGTAAAATTTCGGAAGATGTATTTCAACAATTTGATATGTCTGAAGAGGATACAATGAGTTATTATCATCTTTTACGCAAATTCACTGATCGTAACATCATTGCTAAGTATAAAAATCAATAATTTCAGAATTTAATATTTAAAATTATGCATTGATTTATAGATGTATTGAAGAGCTTGGGATGTATAGCCCAATTCATTCTAAGGCTATAAGCGTGGCCCCGAAATTTCAGCCAGCACTTTTTAGTTCTGTTTGTCCGTCCAACACTCAGCATATCAGGAAGCGGCTTTATAAGGTTTCTTCCTAGTTGCTGATGTGATAGGCGACAATTAAAGCGCTGGCCTTCATCTTTCAATGTTGATCTTTTGAATATACAAACCGAGTAGCTATCCCAGAAAGCGATGTCCCATGGTAAAGCTACCTTATTTATAATGTCTCTTTAAAAATTGCTCTAATCGCTTCATACCTTCTTTTAAATCTTCTAAATTATATGCATAAGAGATCCGCACATGCCCCTTACCAATGTCGGTAAATGCGCTACCTGGAACCATTGCAAGATGTTCTTCTTCTAATAATTTCACACAAAAATCATAATCATCTTCTGTAAAATTTTGAATACTAGGGAAGACATAAAAGGCACCTTCAGGTTGAGCAGTTAATTCCAAACCTAATTGTTGTAATTTATTAACTAAAAAGTTCTTTCTTTTTATATAAGCTTGATTCATTATTTGAGGCGCTTCTAAGCCGTCCCTTAAAGCTGCTATACATGCTTTTTGTGCGGGGACATTAGTACAAATACAATTATAGGCATGCATAAATGTAAGCTTGTCGATTAAATACTCAGGGCCTAATAAGAATCCAAGGCGTATGCCTGTAGCTGAATGAGATTTACTCAAACCACTTATAAGTAAGAGCTGGTCTCTGATCTCACTAAATTCTGCAAACGATGTATGCTTACCAACAAATGTATTCTCGGCATAAATCTCATCGCTAATAACGAAGATCTCTTTACCTTGAAGAACTTTAACGAGTGCCTCAACCTCATCGTGACTTAAAGTGACGCCTGTAGGGTTAGTAGGGTAATTTAATAATACCGCTTTAGTGCGTTTAGAAATATGTGATTCAAGCGCTTCTGGAGAAACTTTAAAGTCAGTTTGAGAGGTATCTATGTATACGGGTTGCCCACCGAGCGTCTTAATAAGAGGGATATAGCCAGCATATACCGGGCCGGGTATTAGAACCTCATCTCCTTCATCGATGATACTTCTCAAGGTAGTATCTAAAGCTTCGCTAGCGCCATTTGTAATAATAATTTCTTCGGTACTATAATTGAACCCATAACGTGAGTTAAAGTATTGACGAATCGCCTCTCTGGCCTCAATTAATCCTTTATTGTGAGAATAACTCGTTTGGTCGTTGTCGATCGCTTCTATATATGCTTTCTTAACTACGTCTGGCATAGGGAAGTCAGGTTGTCCGATAGTAAGGTTGATACAATCATCCATGCCTTTCATGCGATTAGAGAATTGTCGTATGCTAGGAGCTTTCAAATGTTTTGAATGTTTATTTAATGATAACTTCATAATCTTCACCTCAAAAAAACCGAATTACAATCTCATATGTATAAGATAAACTATTAGAACTCTATCTTAACATACTAAGCATGTAACTCGGTTGGTATATAATTTAAGGTTTAAATTTGGAAGGTTTCTGTAAATGAATGATCGGGTTAGACCATTTTACTACGAAATTAGTAGTTAAAATGTAAACAATCAGACAGCTTAACCCAATCAAGTAAAGATAAGTCAAAATATTGATTGAATCTTTAAATGGATAGATTTCAAATCCTCTCACCACACCAATAACAAGGCCGTGCAGTAGATAAACTTGCAATGTACGGCGCCCGATATAAGTGTACCAATGACGACCTTGAGGCACGAGGTTTAACACTGAGAACATCATTATAAGAATGATGAAATAAAGTATGAGTCGTTTAAGTGGACTATAGACTCCTTGCTTTCCATCTTCTAAAGACGTATAAGGCGAACTGCCGAGCAACCAATCTGAGTTAATAGGATGGATGTAATAAATGACGAAAAATGAAATAATAATTGCTATTGAAATAGGTAACCAACGCTTGTCACGTAGAATAGTAGTATGGCGTTGTGTAAATAAATAACCGATGTAAAACACTGGAAAGAAAATGATTGTGCGTGAAAAGCTAAGGTATTCGTTTATATTAGATGAAAAACCAGCAAATAGTGAAAATACTATAGCTACTGGTAGAACGATATATGGTTTATAATCCTTTACAATAACTAATATGACATGAAATAAGAATAGTGTTAATAAAAACCATAAGGCAAAGACCGGATTGAAGGGATCAAAGGTCACTTCGTCTGTTTGCCCAGTAAAATAATAATATAAAGAAAAGAAAGCGAAGAAGATAAAATAAGGAATTAGTAATTTCTTTGAAACCTTTTCAAGGTAACCTTGTTCGCCAATCTTTTTAGCAAAGTAACCTGAGATAAATAAGAATCCTGGCATATGGAAACTATAAATAGTTAGATATAACGCGGATAAGATAGGACTTGATGATGTATAAGGTTGTAATAGATGACCAAACACGACAAAAAAGATCAGTATAGCGCGTGCATTGTCGAAGTAATAGTCTCTATGCATCGAATGGCCCATTGTTTGTCTCCTTTAATAATTAATAATATCTAATAATTTATTATACATAAGTGGTAAATTGCAACAATATCGCATTTAATAGGTAAGCCATAGTATAAAAATCTTCTCGTCTCATTAACCTGAAAGACGAGAGGCTTAAAGGTTGATTGTAACACGTTTCAATTGAGTTAGACATCCTATAGATACTTCACTTGTAGTATTGAAATCGTGTGCGGAGGGTTAAGTCCTACTCTCATTGGGCTATGGTTATCTTTCATAATAATACAAGAGGTCAGTGCAAAAGCGTTGAGGGTTTAAGGAGAGCCGGGACATAAGGCTGGGACATAATGTAATGTCCCAGACCCTTTTAGCATCTTGGCAGTAGATGACTGAATTGAAAATGCGCTTGTATCAAGCTTTTTTCAATTCTAGTCATCCTTGCCGGGGCGGGACTACGAAATCTTTTATTCAAATTAGATTTCTGTCCCGCTCCCTTCAACATCTCGGCAGTAGATGACTGATTTGACGACGCGCTTGTATCAAGCTTTTTCAATTCTAGTCATCTTTGCCGGGGCGGGACTACGAAATCTTTTTATTCAAATTAGATTTCTGTCCCGCTCCCACAAGCACAGCGAGTTGGGGTGGTCCACCAAACGTTATATATCTGTCCGTTTAAAAGTTCAACCAGCACTTTGGAGTCATATCTGCTAGAGTGTTTTTGCTCTAGACGTCAGACAAAGTGCTGGTTTCTATTCTTCATATTAACCTTAGAAAGCTATGTTATTGAGTTATTTTTAATGTTTTTATTATTTATTGCCACATATTTAGTTTGACGAGCCTTATACATACTATATGTTCCTGGAAGTTCGCTCAGTCGTTAAGTTTCAAATATATAGGATTACGTTAAGCAGTGAGCTTACTTTTGGTAAGTATTCACATCAAAATACTTACCTGTTTGACCTATTAAATCGTAAAAAGATTTGATGCGAATTGCGTTTTGTTTCGCCCAACCTATATCAGTAGCATATTGGTGTTGTCCAGGGTTTGCTGGATTCCAACGCATTTTGTACAGTGTATTTTGGCCTTCATGAATATATCGTCCTGCTATAAATTTAGCGCCACCTACTATAGCCTTCTGAATGGTATTCCACCCGGCTTTTTTAGCAAAGTTAAATCCTCCACGTAATGCATCGTGATCCACAGCACCAATACCAAACATGTTATAGTATTTTTTACCTGTAGTTACGACTTTGCCTTTTACTACATCGCCTCCACGTGAGAGGGTAGATGTACCATTACCTGTTTCCAGTAAAGCATGCGAAATAAGGTAGATTTCATTAATATTGTAGAGCTTTGCAGCTTCGCTAAAGGCAGAACCTTGTCCTTCTAACACGCCTTTACCCTTAAGCAGCTTGTTCAATGATGCAAGAGAAAGGTTTTGCGCCGTATCTAAACGTAAAAATTGATACTTTTGTACTGGATCTTTCTCTATCTTAGTAGTATCCATAGCTTGTTTGATCTCTTGTAACGTTGCATCGTCCCATTTTCCAGGTATGTGTTGTACTTGTGGTTTGTAAGAAAGGTTATATTGTAATCGAGCTGCTTGATTAAGTGTCATATGAGAACGATAATATCTAACTAATTCTTTCCGCAAATCACTAGCTTTAATCCAAACGAGTTTACCATTTGAAAGTTTACCGTGATACCAAGTTTCTCCATTTACTGACTGTTGTTCCAATACTTTAAAGATTGTTTCATATGAACCTAATAGAGAATTACCTGCTTTAGCGTTTGGTGAAGAATAATATTTGCCACCTTTATTCGTTATGACGAAATCGTATTTATAAGGTGTAATTCGGCTTGCCTTATTGTTACTTTCTTTTTGATTTGATGAAGCTGTCTTCACCGGGGTTAAATCTGTACTTAAAATCCAGCCCGTTTTATTATTTATAGTACCGAATAAATAGTGCGCTTGATCAACTTTAACTGTTTGAGATGCAACAAAAATATTGTTCTTTAATTGCTTCAAATTATCAATCTGTTGGAGTTGAGTGCCCCAGGGAATTGAATATAGACCATGATTGTTAGATTTCAAAGTATAGTGAGCTTTGGTCGATACGGGTTGACTTAAAGATTTGATAGTGACATCTTTCGTATTGATCCAACCCAGTGGTGTATTCTGACGCTCGTTCATGAGCAAGACGTATGTTTCTGTTCCTTCTTTACGCTGTTTGCTTATTTTAAAAGTTTTATCACTATAAACATTAGCGTGTTTACCTACTTTGTCGTATACCGTAGCCTTAATACCAGCATTAGTACGTTTAACTTGTCCTATCTTTGAGACACTTTGCGTCATGTTACTGGACGTAGGTTCTTTATAGACTACATCTTCGATAAGCATCCAACCGATGTTAGTATTCTGATCATTTAGCAAATAAAATTGCTTTTTACCTAAGGTTGCCTTTTTAGTTAAATGATAAGTTTTACCATTTACATATGATTTCTGAACTCCTGCTTGATCATAAACAGTAGTATAGACGCCATGATTATTCTTAACTACAGTACCTCGTGCATTAGTAAGTGGCGTCACTACGAGTTTGGTGCTTGATGCAGAAGGAGTGCGTTTGACAGGCTCCGCTTTTGAGGCAGTAACTAGGTTAGCTGCCTTGATCCAACCGCTAAGTTTATTAACCGTACCGTAAACGTATTGTGTAGAACCTATAAGTTGAGATTGACTAGCATTAAACAGTTGATTACCTTTACCGCTTACTGTACCTGCTTTTTGAGTAGAAGTGCCCCACGGAACTAAATAAAGTGTTTCGCCTGATTTAACTTGATACGTTTGTTTCACTTTTTTAATTGCTCCAGCTTTGTTGTAAACCACGTCATTTTGATGAATCCAGCCAAACAAATGATCATCATTGTAGTCGGTAACAAGGTAGAACTTTTCTGTACCAATTGAAGCGGACTTCGTAACTTTTAGCGTCTTATTAGTTTGAGAGGTCTTTATCCCTTTATGGTCATATACTGTAGTATATAAGCCATCGTTACGGTTATTAATACGAGCCACACCACTATTATTAGAGACGCTTAAATGACCTTGTTTAGGTGAGGAGGTTTGAGTTTCAGGTGGTTTGGTAGTAATTGAGCTACTACTTGAACTCATACTCGAACTGCTCATTACACCCCAAGGAGCGACTTGATTCGTCTTAATTAAATATTTCTCATTAATTAAATCGTAAAGTTCATCATAGGAATAATTGTTCACTGCTAAGTAGCCGTGAGGATCGACGTGGTCAGTTCCTCCAAGATAATTACTCACAGCACGATGTGTCCAAACTGTTCCTTGACCATCATATTCAGCACTATCGGGTTTTAAACCGTAATATAGAAGGTTAGTAGCTGCATAATCTGCATAATTATTGATTGAACGCGCAAAGGAATTGTAATCGTGCGTGTGAACTAATTCGACATGGATGAAGCGTTGATTTGCATATGAGCCAGCACCCCATGCGCCGTAATCCGTATTTGCTGTTTCAATAATGCGATTTCCATCTACATAAGCGTGTACAAATGCTAGTCTGTAGTTATTTTTCATGAAACTAACTTCGCCGCCAATAGTCGAATGATCATTAGCTGTATCATGCATCACAATACCTTCAGGTTTGCCATAACGGTAACTAAATTGTGGTAAGTAACTAGCTATATCTTGTTCATATTGAGGTACAGGGAAATTATTTTTACGGATATATGTGTTAATCGATGAATTCACTTTAGGCTTGTATTGAGGCAACTTTAATTTAGGGCCATTTTGAGCCACTCTAAATCCTGAAAATGGTTGGATCTGAGAAGTAGGAGGGGCAGTACGATGTTTATTAGGTTCTGCGATTTTTAAATTAGACTCCAACTTCGGTGTTTCAACAGAATTTGAATTATCGCTATTTATTTTTGCATTATGTTGATCATATTCTTCAGCGCCTATATATTGAATCGTTGATGATAAGTCGTAATTACTATCATTATCATCTTTTGTATTTTGAACCACATGATTTTGAGGATTTTTATTTTCATCTTTAATTGAAACAATATTGTGACTATTATCTATAAATAAAGACTTTTGAATTGATGGTTTTTCCTCAATTGAGTGAGCTGTTTCTTCTTGTGGCTGATCTTCGACTTGTTGATCGTCACTTAAACTTGCACTGTTATCTCTATCGTGGGGAAGAGAAGTTTCATCATTCTGCTGAGCTTTTTCTGAGTTAGCTAAATTATCTGTGGCCGCCTCTAGCTTATTAGTATGAGAAGTTACTTTTACTTGCTCGGGAGCACTTTGAACGTCTTCTAAATTTGGCTTACTCGTATTAGGAGACTGAGTAGATCGATTAGGTTGTAGTAAATCATTTTGACGCGTTTCAGTTTGAAAAGCTTGATCTACGCTTGGTGTTTGAATGATAGATGGGTCTTTATAAATTTGAGTACCAGCAATATGAGTAGTGGGGTTTTGAACTTCTTGTTTAATAGCTTGAGAAGTCTCGAGTAAACGTGCTTTGTCCAAAATGTTTGAAGTTGAATTCTGATTCTCTGATTTTTCTGAAGCGTATGCGTGATTTGCAGTGAAAGTTGCACCGGCTAAAGTGAAAGCGAGTATAGTTGGAACCTTGTATTTCATGGATGATTTAGCCATATTTTTACTCCTTTATATTTTTAAAATTTAAATACATTATAATACGGAGTTACGATAAAAAGTTTCTTTTCATTATTTTGTAATACAAAAGTAATCTTGGATAGCGAGAGAGTGACAAAAATTTTCTTTCTTCACTTCATCGTACTAACTCGCATTCTTAAGCAGTGTAATCATTATTAGTTTAACGGTTGTCTCGCTATTCTAATGTCAAATATTAGGTGAGTTCCAACATTCATATCGCACTGTCATAGTAAATAGCTGGTTAAGTTAGTTGAAATTATAATTTAGGGGGACTTGTTTAAAGCTGCTTGCTCATCCGAATGTGTTGAATCCCTTCCTCAAGAAAAATTTCACCCGAAACTTGATAACCTAAGTTGTGGTAGAAATCTTTAGCAGAATATTGAGCGTTTAACACAATAGCAGTATAGCCTTGTTCACTAGCAATTGTTTCGACGTATTTCATTAAGGTATGACCTCGTCCTTGTTTTCTGTATGGTTTAGTGATGGCAACGCGCTCTATCTTAGCTTGATTGTCTATGGCTCGTATACGGGCAACAGCAAAAGGTTGCTCATCTATATAACCGATGATATGAGTACAAATTTCTTCAAATTGGTCAAGTTCATTCTCAATTGGAATATGTTGTTCTTCTACAAATACTTCTTTACGTATGCTAAAAGCATCGGCTAATTCGTCTTTAGTCCTTACTATTCTAAACATTTAATCACCCTTCTTAAATAATGTTAAAAGTTAAATTATGATACTAATAGATTTCGTATAAAGTGATAATGAGGATGAGGAATAAAGTTTCTGTCCTGTAAAAAACAGATTAACGGCCTCCCAAAAGCAAGATCGTCGATAGAAAAGATCGCGATTCGGGAGCGGGACAGAAATCTAATTTGAATAAAAGGATTTCGTAGTCCCGCCCCAACTTGTTGTGCTTGTTGAAACTGGTTTACCAGTTTCTCTTTGTGGGGGTGGGGCCCCCTGCACAAATCCTAAACGCTTTTGTCCTGACCTCCTTATCTATCATCCTTTAGATTATATCTTACATAGCTTTATTTAGCATGTGTAATGAAAAAGCTCAAATTAATTATAAAATGAAGAAGAGTTATTTTATGACATGTGTCATCTATTTTAAATGACACTCGCTACTAATTAAGTAAAACAAAACTTAATATTATTTATTACAAAGGAGGTTAAAATATGATCAGAGTAAAAGGGTTAGAAAAATCGTTTCGATCACATCAAGTCATTAAAGGCGTCAGCTTAGACATTCCGCAACATCAGTGTACGGCTTTAATTGGTACAAATGGAGCAGGAAAATCTACGCTAATTAATTTAATTATTGGTCATCTCAAGCCTGATGCTGGAAATATATTAGACGTAAATAATGTCCTAGCTAAAGGTAAAATAGGTGTTATGTTTCAGAAAACGAGTTATCCACCTTTGATTAAAGTCAAAGAATTATTTCACTTGTATCGGCAGATCTTTAAAACACATGTATCGTTGAAAGAATTTAAAAATATAACGTGTTTCAATAAAGAAACTTTAGATCAAAATGTTAAGCAATTATCCGGGGGACAACAGAGGATATTAGATTTTGCTTTAACAGCAATGGGGCAACCTCCGCTCATCATTATGGATGAGCCTACAAGCTCCATGGACGTCAATATGCGTGAGCACTTTTGGGAATGTATAGAAGCGTTAAAAAGGAAAGGTACGACAATTTTTTACACATCTCATTACATTGAAGAAGTAGAACGTGTGGCAGATAATGTCGTTCTACTTGAAAGAGGAAAGGTGCGTTTTCAACAATCTCCAGAAGAGGTAAAGCAACTTCAACCAAGCTCCGAAATACGTTTACCACTCCGCTACAGCAATCTAGTAGCTAATTTAGAACAAGTTGTAAATATCAAGTTAGCTCAAGTCATCAGTATTACAACTGACCGTGTAGAAGAAGTGTTATTACAGCTTAGAGAAAGAAAAGTAGACCTTAATGATATTGAAATTAGGAAAACATCATTGCTTGAGACACTTACTAATAGTGAAGAGGAGGTAAAATAGTGTGCTTGCAACATATTTATTGATTGAATTGAAAATGTTGTGTCGAAAAAAAGTGTATCTCACTTTATCAATTTTGTTACCTTTAATGTTTTATTTATTATTTACAACTATCATCGAGATCCCAAGTGGTATGGAAGATAAATTCTTAAAAGAATATATGTTCAGCATGACTACGTTTAGTTTAACGAGCTTTTGCTTGCTCTCTTTTCCTATAGATTTGGTTGAAGAACAACAGCTAGGTTGGCAGAAACAACTTTTTAGCACTCGAATGCCTATAAGTAGCTATTATTTAGTTAAAGTATTGAAAACCATGATTCAATTTGCACTATCTATTATCATTATTTTCTTAAGTGCGGCGTGGATACGACATGTTACAATGTCCTTTAGTGAATGGTTAGGTGCTGCACTGACCTTATGGCTAGGTGCAAGCTTGTTCTTAGCAATAGGTTTACTTATTGCTCAATTAAATGATATACAGAAAGCGAGTGGTATTGGAAATATTTGCTATATCGTCTTGGCGCTAACTGGCGGTTTATGGTTTCCTGTAAATCAATTTCCTCATTGGTTAAAAGTAATTGCATACAAAACACCAACTTATCATTTAAAGCAAGTTGCATTAGATATAGGGAAAGGGGAACAGTTTAATTGGGGATCTATGAGCACTTTGATATGCTATAGTATAGTATTTACTTTAATAGCGCTCATTATTAAGAATAAAAGAGAAGTGAAATAATGAAAAAGATTGATTTGAATTTAACTCATTTATCATCACTGCTTTACATTATCATGCTCATATTTGGACTTTTCTTGAATACAAAAGGTCCATTATGGCTCAATGTAATGTGTGTCGTGCTTTATTTCATAATATATACGACGATGATCATCTTCAATCCGATGTTATCAAGGTCAGCACTCTATTGTTGTTTTGTTATTTACTGTTTATTCATCATATATTTTGTTTTCTCTATGACTCCAGAAGTTTCGCTTTTCTTTTTCTATAGTGCTTTCTTCATACCTTTTATAATCAAAGCGCATTACATCTCAAAAGAAACAATAACTTTAATTATCGCTATGATTGTGAGCGAAATCATAACATTTGAGAATTACAGTTTGCCGCAACTAATGGTACTCTCACTTTTTTATATAATTATTTTATTGATATTATTTGGTAACTTTAAACTAGTAAGAGAAAGAGAGATGAAAGAAGAGTTAGAAGCTAAAAATGAGCATATCAATGTTTTAATAACTGAACAGGAACGCAATCGTATAAGCCAAGACTTACATGATACCTTGGGTCACGTCTTCTCAAGCTTGAGTCTTAAATCTGAATTAGCGATGAAATTAATCGATATTGATCCTGATAAAGCTAAAGAGGAAATACAAACAGTAAATCAACTTTCTAAAGATGCTTTAAATAAAGTACGTAGTATAATTAATGATTTAAAAATACAGTCTTTTGAGGATGAAGTGAAGAATATAGAGACATTACTAACTAACATTGAATTAAAGTTTGATTTCATTAATCGAGAAAGCGCTCGAACGTTAAATCCTACTAAACAAGCTATACTGTCGATGATTCTTAGAGAAGCGGTCAATAACGTGATTAAGCATTCTCAAGCGACAAACTTAGAATGCTCACTTCAAGAGGGGCATGACAATGTATGTCTAACTATTCATGACAATGGTCGTGGTTTAGAACAAGGAGTACATTTAACAAGTTTAGAGGAACGCGTAAGTGTCTTAAATGGAACTTTAGAAAAATACAATCAACATGGGCTTAAACTTATAGTAACCATACCAAGAGGTGGAAAAATGTGATTCGAATTATTATCGCTGAAGATCAGGCAATGTTGAGAGAAGCCATGGTTCAGCTCATTGAATTAAGAGAAGATATTAAAGTTGTTAGTACAGTTGAAGATGGACACAAAGCTCTAGAGGAAATTGAAGAGACGAGACCTGACATAGCTTTGCTTGATATCGAAATGCCTAAACTTTCTGGATTAGATATATTAGCTAAGATTAGAGAACAACAACTAGATATTAAAGTTATAATTGTTACGACTTTCAAACGACCAGGGTACTTTGAATCTGCTATAGCAAATGATGTAGATGCCTACGTTCTCAAAGAGCGGTCGGTAGATGAACTCATCGAGACCATGTATAAAGTGATGAGAGGGGAAAAGGAGTATAGTCCAGAGCTAGTAACCTCTGTGTTTAAAGAACAAAACCCACTTACTCCTAGAGAACAATTAGTTCTTAGAGAAGTAGGGGAAGGCCGGACGAGCAAAGAAATATCTCAAAAGTTATTTCTATCAAACGGCACAGTGCGTAACTATATATCAACTCTAATAGATAAATTGCAAGCAGATAATCGCTTTGATGCTTGGAAAAAAGCTTTAGATAAAGGATGGATTTAATTGTTTACATAGCTTTGAGATCACTTTTATTGCATACTAACTTAATATGAATAACAAGAACCCAACTCTAATTTAGAAAAGTCATTCTAAATCATTAGAGCTGGGTTCTTAATTATTTCTTCACTATTGAGCTTCTTGACGAATAATAGCTGTATATTGCCAAAATATACGCATTTGAGCGATATTCCAATTATTCATCCCCATCGTAAATCCTGAGGGTTTAAATATATTGACGTCAGTGACTTCAAGAGCTGCTGCAACGAGATACTGGATAGGAACACTGATTGATTGCATCGTTTCTGTAAGACCATTCTCATCATACACCCATGAAAATGGTAATTCTGATTCAAATACATCTACTTTATCAAAGATTTCAGGTAACGCAACAATATAGCAAGCCCCATCGACTACAGGGTTATTCTCACTATCTTTATAGTAGATACGTAAGGCTTCGTAATTCTCGCGGTGTTCATGATTTACATAGAACAGTTCCCCACGGAATAAAGCCATATCTTTGCTATGAATGATTTGCTGCTCTAATACATTAAACATGCCATGGATATGAGATAATTTTTCATACGTTTTACGTGACATTGGGCGTGTTCCCTCCATCATTAATATTGATTAACATTTTGATCTTGGCTTGGAACTTGGTTTTGATCATATTGATCTTGTTGATCAGTACTTTGATTATCATAAGAGTTGTTAGTTCCATTCGGATTCATATTATGAGATTGATCTTGTTGGTCTGAAGACTGATGACTACGATTTGAAGAATTGTCGTTGCTACCATGACGTGAATGTAAAGTCTTCTCATCATCTTTGTCTGAGGTCGTATCATTTTGATTCTTGCCTAGTAAGTCCTCATCTAATTTCGTTTGAGGTACGAGCTGCCCATAGCGATCGATAACACGTTGATTGAGGAAATCACGTTTATCTGTAATAGGTGACAATCCTAAATCTTTTCTTAAAGTATTTGATGATTCCATTATACTTTTAATACTAGGATTATAATAGTAAACCCCATTGAGATAATCATCATCGCCTGTTAATTGTGATTTCTTGATGTCTACGTCACTTTTCAAGTATGTTGAAGCTAATGCGCGGATTTCTTTGTAGTTCAAGTTGTGACTTGAATTCTTACCGACAATTTTAATTACTTTATCTAATTTATTTAACGAATCCACTTTTTGAGCCTTGGCAAAAAGTAATTTAAGTAGTTCCATTTGTCTTTGGCCACGTTTAAGGTCAGAATCCTTATGACGTGTTCGTGCAACAGCAAGCGCTTCTTCCCCGTTTAAGTTATGGCGTCCTTTTTTAATTTTCGTACGACCATCATCGTTTTTATTAATTTCATTAATATCGTAAGGTACATCGTACTCTATACCACCTAATTCATCCACGGCATCAACGAAGGCTTCCATATTCACGCGTGCATAGTAATCGACTGGGACATTCATCGTTGCTTCCACAGCATCCATAGCAGCAGTTGGTCCACCGTACGCGTGTGCATGAGTTATTTTATCGTAGTAACCGACTTTAGGTATATAACTAATTGTATCACGTGGGATACTGAGCATTCTTATTTGTTCTTTATCTTGGTTAAAGGTAGAGAGAATCATTGAATCTGTTCGTGAATTCTCACTACTTTGGCCATTCTTCTTACGATTATCATTTTCATCAATACCTAGAAATAAGATTGAGATAGGGTCTTGTGAAGCGTTAACTTTAGAAGATCTTAAGTTTGATTTGCGAGCTGAATCATGATCGTTATGAGAGCTTTCAAAAGCCCCTTGAGATGTTTTTAACAATGTTACCGCATAAACTATGGGTACGACGATGAGTAATAGAGATAATAGTATTAAGAAGTATTTAAACAATTTATTCATAACTGAAACTCCCAATTTAGTTTGTATTTATACTCAGAGAGGTTAATAATATGATTTGGAACGAGATTGGTTGCATATCCTAGTGAAGGACCACTATAGCTTGTGTATATCTACTTCCCAGCTTAGAATACTCAAGTGATGTAATGATTTCCTTGCTTGTAAGTTAAGCTTTAACCTCAGTGTTGCATACTTAAACACTTAATTCTACTCTAATTATGTATAACCACATAAAATGAAGCTAGAAATTCAAGATATTAAAGTGTATCGTTACTGTTTCTAGCTTTTAAACATTTCATTATTAAAATTTGATGTAAATAGACTCAAATTAGATTAATCATTGTTTCGTTATAGTTTATTACGAGATGGTAATTAAACTCTTTAAGATGGCATACAAGCATTCATACCTCATCAAATGAGAATCCAACTAGATTCTCATTTGATATAATGAGGAAATGAGTCTAACATGTATCAATCAGAGCTTACTTGTATGATGACAACATATTATAGGCTGAGGATGAGACATAAGGTTTTCTATTTGGTGGGCCCACCCCAACTCGCAGTGCTTGTGGAAACTGGGACTTAATGTAATGTCTCAGCCTCTTTCAGCATCTTGGCAGTAGATGACTGATTTGAAAACGCGCTTGAATCAAGCTTTTTTCAATTCTAGTCATCCTTGCCGGGGCGGGACTACGAAATCTTTTTATTCAAATTAGATTTCTGTCCCGCTCCCTTTTTGTTGGGGCCACCCCAACTCGCAGTGCTTGTGTAAACTGGGACTTAAATCCCAGCCGCTTCAACATCTTGGCAGTAGATGACTGATTTGAAAACGCGCTTGTAGCAAGCTTTTTTCAATTCTAGTCATCCTTGCCGGGGCGGGACTACGAAATCTTTTTATCCAAATTAGATTTCTGTCCCGCTCCCTCTTTGTTGGGCCCCCTGCTCAAACCCTCAACGCTGTTGTCCCGACCTCCTTGTTTCTAACTATCTCATAAATCTTCTAGGAGAGTAGACTAGTTTGATTTACTTGTAACGTCCTTATTAGATCAATTCCGAGTTCGAGTAGTACTTTAAAAACGTAAAGATTTTGTAAAGATAAAATGTACTATAAATAATAATTTTATAACTCTGTCTAGAAAATTTCAACTCAAAACATGTTAAAGCCTTTAAAAACTATTGAGGTAGAGAATGGTGGCCATTCCCATTTAATCATGGGAGCATAAAACATAGAGAGCGAGGTAGTGCATAACTTGATTAAATTGAGCTAAGTGTAAGTACACGTCTACCTGGTAAGAGTATAATAGATCAACTCAGACGTTACGTGAATTCTACTAGTGCTTAAGCTATAATGAATAAAGAGTATATATTTAATGGTTATCAGTTAAATAGGGGGAAGCTCATGATAGATAACAAAATGTGGCTCGATAGGCTTGAGGAAAGTTTAGTTGAGCCTTTCTACAATAATCAAACTGAAGCTGAACGAAATGATGGCTTTAAAGATACTTTGTCCTTTGGAACTGCAGGAATACGTAGTACTTTCGGAATTGGTCCTGGGAGGTTAAATGCTTTCACTGTAAGAAAGGTAGCATATGGACTTGCAAAATATATGGTGAGACAAGTCGATGAACCGACGATCGTTATTCATTACGATACTCGTTTCTTATCGCAAGATTTCGCTAAAGAAATGGCTAGTGTCTTAGCAATCAATAACGTAAAGGTGATCATTTCTAAAGATTATAAATCTACACCTGAACTTTCATTCGCAGTTCGAAATTTAGAAGCCGATGCGGGTATCATGATAACAGCAAGTCACAATCCTAAGCAGTATAACGGTATAAAGGTTTACAATAAAGATGGCGGGCAACTGTTACCCGAACCATCTGAAGAATTAAGTGTATGTATTGATGAAATAGACAATCCCTTAGCACTAGAGACACAACCCTTTAACCAACTATTAGAGCAGGGTCTCATCCAATACTTGCCTGAAGAGGTGACTGATCACTATAAAGCTCAGGTTCGAGAACTAGTAGGACGCATAGATTCAAATCACATTAAAACGGTCTTAACTAGTCTACACGGTACGAGTTTGCCTGTTGTAGCTGATATATTGAAATCACTAGATTATGATAACTTTGTGATTGAAGAGACACAATCAAGACCTGATGGCGACTTTCCTACAGTAGAACGAGCGAATCCTGAAGAGTTAGCAGCTTTCGATTTAGGTGTCAAATTGGCGGATAGAGTCGGGGCGGAATTGATCATCGCTACCGATCCGGATGCAGATCGCTTCGGTTTTATTGAAAGATATGAAGATGGGTCCTCGACTTACTTTAACGGCAACGAAATAGGCCTGATCATGATGAAGCTTCGCTATCAAGAAGCTCTAGAAAGCGGTCAGCAACTATATATGGCTAAATCTATAGTCACGAGTGAGTTAGCCGAAAGATTTGGCGATCTACTTGGTGTTGAAGTTAACAATGTACTCACAGGATTTAAATATATTTCCGAGCTTTTAGAATCTAAGTCTCAGAAAGAAGAGACATTGCTACTCGCATTTGAGGAGAGTCATGGTTATTTAGCTGCGCCATTTTCACGTGATAAAGATGCCATACAAATGGTACCACTAGTGATTAAGTATAAGAACTTATTAGCTGATAATGGTCTAACGTTTAAAGATACGTTAGATGATATTTATAGACAAATAGGAGAATTTAAAGATATCACGTTGTCTCCTAAATTTGAAGGTACTGAAGGAAAGTCGACAATAAATGCAATTATGGATCAGTTTAGAGGAGAACAAGTTCTGTCGATTTGCGGCTTAGAAGTACAATCAGTAGAAGATTATGAGGCAGGTGTTATCACTCATGTTACAACGGGTGAACAACAGTCGCTGAGCTTACCGCACGCTAATTTAATTCGCTTTATATTTAAGGAAGGATTTATAGCTTTAAGACCTTCTGGAACAGAACCGAAGATTAAATTATACTTTTCACTCGAAGTAGACGATATTAATCACGTGGCGCAAGAGTTTAAAAGGCATTACGTAGACTCAGTTCAATAAAAAGAGTGAAGCATCTAATTAGTTATGTTATTGAACATAGAGAGGCTCGAATATCAAAGCTAGTGCTAAAGTATTGACTGGAATCACCCGAAGTAGATATTCATTACTGTCAGGTATATTGAAAGTTTAGTCGTTATTAATGGAGCGAAACTATGAAATCTAGTAGATAGATAAGATTTCTGTTTCGCTCCTAATTTGTAGTGACGACAAACTATAGCAAGAACGTTTAAAAAGTGAACGCTAAAAGGTAACGGGACAGAAATCTAATTTGTATAAAAAGATTTCGTAGTCTCGCCCCGGCAAGGATGACTAGAATTGAAAAAGCTTGATACAAGCGCATTTTCAACTCAGTCATCTACTGCCAAGACGCTGAAAGCGACTGAGACATTACATTAGGTTCCGCTCCCTTTTGACCGTTAAGCATAAATTACATTTAAGCACAGTGATGGATGATAGAAATTAAACTTATCAACGCTATAAAATGACTATATCATGGTGCATAGCTTAACGATTCAAATAATCTCTCTTTAAAACGCTTCGCATTAATAGACATAACCACTGAAGTATTAGGATGAAGTGAAGAAAAATCTGTAACAGTAGCGCCTCTAGTTAGTTCACTGTTCACTTCAACTTGCACTTTGGCCTTTAGTACTTCGAATTCTTCAGGATAGAGAAGATAGAGTAACGTATAAGCATCATATACGTTAATGCCTTGTTCAAAGTCATCTCCGCGGTAATGTTGAAACATGTGATATAACATTTCTCCTGTGTTGTTAAGTTCTCTTAATTCATTTACATGTTCATGGATTAAGGTTGAGTTTCTTGCAACGTCTAATCCCACCATAGTAAGTGGTAAGCCTGATTCAAATACGATATGAGCAGCTTCAGGATCACTATAGATATTAAATTCTGCTAGTGGAGTGATGTTACCTCTGTGGGCACTACCACCCATAAGTACTATTTCTTTAATATGAGGTGTAACTTCGGGATAAGTTTTTAATAGTAGTGCGATGTTAGTTAATGGTCCGATAGGAACTAAAGTGATCGATTCATCACTCTTTAACAGCATATCTCTCATAGCATCAACAGCACGTGATGAGGCCAGTTCATTCATTTCTACTGGCTCAAAGTCGTAACCAGCCATCCCTGACTCTCCGTGAATTTCGCTTGCATCTACATTTTCAGCCATTAAGGGTTGAGCAGCCCCTCTATGTACAGGCACTTTGCTATTGAAAAACTTCTTGAGTTTCAGAGCATTGATAGTTGTTTTTTCAATGTCTACATTTCCATTAACGGTGGATATCATTTTAACATCGAATCTAGGATGGGTTAGCGCGATGCTGATTGCTGCTGCATCATCAATACCTGGGTCTGTGTCAATTATAATCGAGTGTTTCATTTACATTCCTCCCATATTCGTCCTTCTATATCATTCTACAACTTATGAGGTCAGATACGCTAAAAGAACAGTTGAAATAGGGGAGAGGAATAATAGCTAGAACTCAGCTTAAAAAAAGTGAAGAGTATAAATTCCAAATTACTAGCGCTAAGAGGTAAAGACTAAAATCTCAGAAAAAAATAGGAGGCTGGGACATAAAGGTCTTTGACTAGAGAGAAAGAGGTTGGGACATAAATCCCAGAAAAAATAGCACTCAGATGATTTAATTCATTTCATCTGAGTGCTTCTTCATATTCCATACTTCGTATTATTGGCTCGCTTTCCTAGGGTGCCGTCTCAGCCTCGGTCTTCGACTGGCACTGCTCCCTCAGGAGTCTCGCCACAAATACTCAG
>NZ_JAOPKZ010000007.1 GCF_025519785.1 Staphylococcus marylandisciuri
GGACAGAAATCTAATTTGAATAAAAAAGATTTCGTAGTCCCGCCCCGGCAAGGATGACTAGAATTAAAAAAAGCTTGATACAAGCGCATTTTTAAATCAGTCATCTACTGCCAAGATGCTGAAAGAGGGAGCGGGACAGAAATCTAATTTGAATAAAAAAGATTTCGTAGTCCCGCCCCGGCAAGGATGACTAGAATTAAAAAAAGCTTGATACAAGCGCATTTTTAAATCAGTCATCTACTGCCAAGATGCTGAAAGAGTCTGAGACATTACATTATGTCCCAGTTTCTCTTTGTTGGGGCCCCTCCTAAACGTTCTTGTTCCGACATTGCTAGCACGCTCAGTGGACAAAGGATTAACTGAGGATAAATATGCTATAATAAAGTTGTAATAGATATATTAATAAATATAAGGACGTGAGAGAGATGGTAAGAAAAAAAGTGGCTATTATTGGCGGAGGTAATACCGGTTCTACCTTAGCATTTATCACAGCTCTTAATGAGCTTGCAGACGTCGTATTGGTTGACAGACCTGAGTTCGAAAAGCCGGTAAAAGGAAAAGCATTAGATATTCTTGAAAGTAGTCCCATTTTCGGTTTTGATGTAGATGTTAGCGCCACTTCAAATTATGAAGAGACACGAGATTCAGACATCGTTGTCATTACTGCTGGAGTGCCACGGAAACCTGGAATGACACGTGAAGATCTCGTTCAAACTAACGAACAAGTGATTAAAGATGTTACACAGCAAGTCGTTAAATATTCTCCAAATTCAATTATCGTTGTCTTAACTAATCCAGTAGATGCAATGACTTATACAGCTTATAAAGCTTCAGGTTTCCCTAAATCAAGAGTAATCGGTCAATCCGGAGTCTTAGATACCGCTAGATATCGAACGTTTATTGCCCAGGAGCTCGGTTTATCGGTTAAAGATGTTAAAGGGCTCGTATTAGGTGGTCACGGTGATACAATGTTACCTCTCATCAACTCTACTCAAATTAATGGCGTGCAGGTCACTGAATTGTTAAGTGATGATAAACTCAGTCAAATCATTGAACGAACTCGTCAAGGAGGAGCTGAAATAGTTAATTTATTTGGTAACGGTTCAGCATACTACGCTCCAGCTTCAGCTGTTTACGCCATGGTTGAAGCCATACTTAAAGACCAGAAGAGATTACTCCCGAGTATTTCTTTATTAGAAGGTGAATATGGTTATAACGATATTTACTTAGGTGTTCCTACGATTTTGGGCGCTAATGGCGTAGAAAAAATAGTCGAAATCGAGCTCACTACTGAAGAGAAAAAGCAATTAGACACCTCTGCATTAGCGGTGCAAAATGTTAAGGATTTGCTTAAACTATAAATAATAGAAACTGAGATCGTAGAAGGAAACTTTAACTAAGGTAAGTTGATTTTTAGGTACCTATCTCTCGAATGTTTCTTACTACGATCTCTTCTTCTCTGTTAACTGTTAACTTTTATCTTTAATTCTTTCAACTTTAATATCTTTAAGCGTATCATTCACTACATAACTAGCACATATTAATCCAACCACACTTGGTACGAAAGCGTTAGATGATGGGGGCATTTGCCCTTTTCGCGTAGAGGCATTAGCATCGCCTACTAATGCTTTCACATCCTCTCGTATCACTATAGGACTCTCATCAGAAAATACGACAGGCACGCCTCTATTTACACCTGCTTTCTTTAATTTACGTCGAATAACACGAGCTATAGGATCGGTATGGGTCTTAGATATATCAGCGATTTCAAAACGAGTAGGATCCACTTTGTTCGCAGCCCCCATACTTGAAATAACTTTAATATTTCTCTTCAAACATTCTATCATCAAGTGTACTTTATAACTGATCGTATCGCTGGCATCTATAAAATAATCAATATCATAGTTATTAAAAATTTCTTCGTAAGTTTCTTCATTATAAAACATATGTAGGGATGTAACCTGACACTCAGGATTAATCTGCTTTATTCGTTCCTCCATTAAAGCAACTTTACTTTGTCCCACTGTGCTTGGTAAAGCATGTATCTGGCGGTTTACATTCGTTATATCTACATCATCTTTATCGATAAGAATAATATGACCTATATTTGTTCTGGCTAATGCTTCAGCGGCAAATGAGCCCACGCCGCCAATACCTAACACAACTACAGTTTGATTAGCTAATAAGTCAATACCCTCTCTACCATATGCTAATTCATTTCTGGAAAATTGATGTTTCATACAATGACCCCTATTCAATTTAAATAATATTAACGTCATTTAGTATACATGATTATCTAATGATTATTAAGACTCTAATTAGGCTAAGCTCAATTAAACTGCACCACTTCGTCTAGCTGAGATGACAATTAAATTTTAAAATGCGCTGTAGTTATCAATTTAACTTTATTAGATGTAGAACTAAAAGCAAAAAAATGGGAGCGGGACAGAAATCTAATTTGACTAAAAAAATTTTTGTAGTCCCGCCCCGGCCAAGATGACTAAGATTGAAAAAGCTTGATACAAGCGCGTTTTCAAATCAGTCATCTACTGCCGAGATGTAGAAGAGGCTGAGACATTACATTATGTCCCAGCCTCACGATAGAATCCGTAGATGCCGTAGTTGTAAATAGCTTGATCATTCGGCCTGCTAAGTACAGGTGGGTGCCCTGTTTCTTGGTTTGCAAGTCCTCTGACAAGGCATGTGCGCTGCAAGAAAACCTATTGGGCTCCCTGATCAAAGAGTGTTAGGCCCAAATAAAAAGCAAACATACGTACATCACAGAGTTCTATCTTCTGAGTATATAGTATCATATAGCTCGTATTTAAGAAATTAATAGGGAGCGGGACAGAAATCTAATTTGAATAAAAAGATTTCGTAGTCACGCCCCGGCAAGGATGACTAGAATTGAAAAAAGCTTGATACAAGTGCGTTTTCAAATCAGTCATCTACTGCCAAGATGCTAAAAAAGGCTGGGATTTAGGTCCCAGCCTCTTTCTCTCTAGTCAAAGACCATTATGCCTCAGCCTCATCACTTTAACGTTTTATTCTTAACGACAACTCATCTAACTGTTTGTCTGAGACTTCACTAGGAGCGTCAGTCAATAGACAAGTTGCTGAGGCTGTTTTAGGGAAAGCAATTGTATCTCTTAAGTTACTACGCCCTGCCAACAACATAACTAAGCGATCTAGTCCAAGCGCTATACCTCCGTGTGGCGGCGCACCGTATTTGAACGCATCTAATAAGAAACCAAATTGTTCTCTTGCTTGTTCTGGAGAGAAACCGAGAACTTCAAACATTTTACTCTGAAGCTCTTCATCGTGGATTCTGATAGAACCTCCCCCTAATTCATAGCCGTTTAACACGATATCATAAGCATTTGCTTGAGCATTCTCAGGCTCTGTACTAAGTTTATTAATATCTTCCTCTTTAGGTGAAGTAAACGGATGGTGAGCAGCAACATATCGTTTAGAATCTTCGTCATACTCCAATAAAGGCCAGTCAGTAACCCATAAGAAATTTAATTTAGTATCATCAATTAAGCCTAATTCTCTTCCTAACTTCAGACGTAAAGCACCTAAACTTTGAGCAACTACATCTGCTGTATCAGCTACGAATAAGACGAGGTCTCCTGCGTTAGCTTGAGTAAGTTCTTTTAAACGCTTTATATTTTCATCTTGGAAGAAGCGAGCAATAGGTCCATTTAAACCGTCATCCACTACTTTAACCCAAGCTAATCCTTTAGCTCCATAAATATTCACAAATTCTGTGAGGTTATCGATATCTTTACGCGTGAATTTATCAGCGGCATCTTTAGCAACTATAGCTTTAACTTGCCCACCTTTACTCACCGCTTCACTAAAGACTTTGAAATCCATTGAGTGACCTAATTCAGAAACATCGATCAACTCCATATCAAAGCGCGTATCTGGTTTATCAGAACCATAGCGAGCCATTGCTTCACTATAAGTCATTCTAGGGAAAGGTCCATTAACTTCTATACCTTTCACCTCTTTTACTACTTTACGCAACAGTTCTTCGCCCATTTCAATAACATCTTCCTGGTCAACGAAGCTCATCTCAATATCGACTTGAGTAAATTCAGGTTGACGGTCTGCACGTAAATCTTCATCACGAAAACATTTAACAATTTGATAGTATTTATCAAACCCGCTCAACATTAATAATTGTTTAAATAGTTGCGGTGATTGAGGTAAAGCATAGAATTCGCCTTCATGTACACGTGAAGGCACTAAATAATCACGAGCCCCTTCAGGAGTGGATTTAGTTAACACCGGAGTTTCTATATCAAAGAAACCTGCACCGTCTAAGTATTCGCGTATAGCTTTGGTAGTATGATGACGCAATTTAATAGTTTGTGCTAACTCCTGACGACGTAAATCTAAATATCTATATTTCAAGCGAATTTTCTCATCGACATTAACGTTCTCTTCATTGATTGAAAATGGCGGGGTCTGTGATTTATTAATAACTTCAATATCAGATACTTGTACTTCAACATTACCCGTTTTAATCTTAGGATTTATCGTCTCTTCGTCGCGCTTTTTGACTACTCCTTTAACTTCGATGACATATTCTGATCTCACATTTTCAGCCACTGTTAAAGCCTCTTCGGAGAATGAAGGGTTAAAAACGATTTGAACGTACCCTTCACGATCACGCAAATCTAGGAAGATCAATCCACCCAAGTCACGGCGGTTATGTACCCACCCTTTTAAGGTAACTTCTTGTTCTAAATAATCTTCTGTTATTAATCCGCAGTATGTTGTTCGTTTACTCATTATTATCTACTCCTTGTTCTTAAAAAACTCAACTATATTGTTCAGTTCGATTGTTTCAGTGTTGCCCGATTCCATATTTTTAATATCTACTGTGTTATTTTCTAATTCTTGGTCTCCGAGCACTATAGTATACTTCGCACTTAAACGATCTGCTTGTTTCATCTGCGCCTTAATTTTACGTTTTAAATAGTCTTTATCAGCGCTAATGTTACTTTTACGTAATTGATTTAAAAGCTTAACTGCAAAATGATCAGCTTGATCACCCATAGTAACTATAAATAAGTCTAGTGGTTCAGTATCAACTAACTCAATGCCCTCTTGTTCTAATGCCATGAGTAAGCGTTCAATACTTAACGCAAAACCAATCCCTGTTTGGTTCGGTCCATCCAGCAATTGCAATAGTCCGTTGTAACGTCCGCCACCACATAAAGTAGTGATAGCGCCATCATAGCTTGGATCATCAATCATTAACTCAAAAGCAGTATGTGTGTAGTAATCTAACCCACGTACTAAATTAGGATCTTCTTCATAGCGAATATCTAGCTCATTGAGTAGTGATTTAACGCGATTGTAATACGCCAAAGATTCCTCATTTAAGTAATCAGTAATTCTTGGAGCTGTTTGAATTGCAGGTTTATCACGATCAACTTTGCAATCTAAAATTCTCATTGGGTTAGAATGTAGACGTGTTTGACAGTCGCTGCAAAAATCCCCAATAACCGGTTCAAAGTGTTCTACTAGTGCTTCGTTGTAAGCTTGTCTTGAATCAATGTCTCCTATGCTATTAATCACTAGCTTTAAATTTTTTAAACCGAATGACTCGTAAATATGCATTACCATCGCTAAAATTTCAGCATCTACACTCGGGTCTTCGGAACCTATAGCTTCTACACCGAACTGAGTAAATTGTCTATAGCGGCCTTTTTGCTTACGTTCATAACGAAACATCGGCCCTATATAGTACAACTTAACGGGTTGGTTAGGGTCCCCATGCATTTTCTGTTCTATATATGATCTCGCCACTGCAGCTGTACCTTCTGGTCTCAAAGTGAGATCTCGATCTCCTTTGTCTTTGAAGTTGTACATTTCTTTCTGAACGACATCTGTAGAGTCACCCACACCTCGAGCAAATAGATCTGTACTCTCGAAGATAGGTGTTCTAATTTCTTGATAATTATACAATGTCATTAAATATTCTAATCTAGACTCTATAAATTGCCATTTCTTTGTTTCTGCGGGAAGAATGTCCTGTGTACCTCTAGGAATATTTATCATCAAATCTCTCCTCTTCTACATTAAAAAAGACCCTTGCATGATTTATCACACAAGGGACGAATAACCGTGTTGCCACCCTAATTGATTACATAACTATGTAATCCACTCTAACGTTTAACGGTCGTTACCCGGCAATGTTATTACAAAGCACCTTTTTCTGTGTCAACGTTTCAAGCTACTCAGTGCAACCTTCCAGCCATGGGTTACATCTCTACGAAGTTATTGTCATAACGCTACGTCACTTAAACTTCTACCGATTTCGCTTGAAATTTTCAGAAATACGAACGGCGTTCAATATCTTATTCATCCACTATAATAAATGCTTTTCAATCCCTTTGCAAGCACTAGTTACTGAAATAATTCTTCAAACCATCTACAATTGCTTGTTCCACTATATGACGGTGAAGTTGATCAGTTATCATATCTTCATCAGTCGGGTTGCTAATATAGCCTAACTCAAGCAGTACAGCGGGTTGCTTAGTCTGCCTTAGAACTTGAAAATTTTCTTGTTTTGCCCCTCGATTACTTAACAATGATTTCTTTTGTATACTTTGATTAAGTGCTTGGGCTAAACCTTCTTGGTTATTATGATACCAATAAACAGTACCCCCATTAGCTTTCTTTGAGCTTAAAGAATCGTTGTGTATACTAATAAAGGCATCTCCATTCCCTTTGCGCTCGCCTAGCGGAACATAAGTATCAGAATTGCGAGTCATCTTCACTTTTGCTCCTTCTTTGATGAGTAATGATTTTAATTCCTTTGCCGTTTTGAGGGTATAAACCTTTTCTAAGCTCTTTTTGTTCGTGCGACTTGAAGCACCCTGATCACCACCGCCGTGACCAGGGTCTAAAACAATTGTCTTTCCTTTTAAAGAATCCGCACTTGCAACTTTATCCTTCTGTATATCTAAATTCGTATGCCATCCAGCAATCCAACCTTTTTGTTTATGATTACTCGATTCAACCTCTATCCATTTTCCAGCTTTACCAATTTTATGGTAATTATCACCTTTGTAAACCCGGTATAGCTCTGGATAAGCTGCATTAGGTCCTGTACGTATCTCAGCGTCCTGAGTCACGTAAATTGTACTGCTATCTTCATCGTTAGAATTTAAAATCATAATTAAAAATATGATAAAAAGGAGGAAAGCGATGATAATTATTAAGGTAGGAACGTTCCAAATCCGATGCTTTTTCAGCCAATTTATTGAGCCTATCATAGCATTTTACCATCCTGGCTTTCATATATTAGCGTTACTGGACCATCATTCGTAATATCCACCGTCATATCTGAACCAAATTCTCCTGTAAGCACATCAATACCATAGGTTTCTAAGGTATCATTAAATTGGTTGTATAACGCCTCTGCTCTATCGGGAGGCATTGAATTTGAAAACCCTGGTCGATTTCCTTTCTTGACATCTGCATAAAGAGTAAATTGAGAAACTGATAATATTTGACCAGCAACTTGCTGTATATTTAAGTTAAGCTTACTGTTCTCATCTTCAAACAAACGTGCATTGACTATCTTTTTCGCTATAGCCTCTACATCTCTTTCTGTAGAATCTTTACCTACTCCGACTAATAAACAATAGCCACGGTTGATATGATTGTCAATTGTATGATTCGTTACTCTCGCCTCTTTAACGCGTTGAACGACTACTTTCATAATCAGCTTACACCTCTAATTCCAAACTCTTGAGACTGTGTAGACATCACCGAGCTGTTTAATTTTTTCTACTACTTTAAACACGTCATTTACATTTTTAACCATTACGCTTAAATTTATAGTTGCATTTTTTTCAACATCTGATTTGCCTGAAACTTTTACTAAACTGCTAGCAGTTGAGTTTACTGCTTGAAGAACTTCATTTAGCAATCCATTTCGATCGTATGCAGATACTTCTAGATCCACTTGATAGCGCTGAGTAGCATTTTTAGATTTTACCCATTCAACATCTATCAATCTATCTTTTTCATTCTTGATATTAGGACAATCTGAACGGTGAACTTTAATACCGTGCCCTTTAGTAATATATCCTACAATATCATCCCCTGGAATAGGATTACAACATTTTGAAAGTTTAATAAGCACGTTATCTAAACCTTCAACATATACTCCACTATCTGTAGTAATATTGTCTTTAATAGGTACCGTCTTATTAACCTCTTGTGGATCGTTAAGTGCCTTTTGTTTATCCAGGACTCTTTGTTTTTCTGTTAGTTTATTAACAATTTGAAGAGCAGTTACGCCACCAAAGCCTACTGCAGCGAAAAGATCATCATTATTTGAAAAATTATATTTTTCATTAACTACTTTTATATTTTCATCTGTTAATACATCTTCCACTCGATATCCATGCTCACGTATTTCCGCTTCAACCATGAATTTACCTTTTTCAATATTAGAAGAGCGATCTTGTTTTTTGAAGAAGCTTCTAATTTTACTCTTAGCACTTGAGGATTTAACTATCTTAAGCCAGTCTCGACTCGGGCCGTAAGAATGTTTACTAGTACGAATTTCAACAATATCACCCGTTTGTAATATATAATCGATAGGTTCTATTTTACCATTAACTTTAGCACCTATCATCTTATTACCTACCTCGCTATGGATACAATAGGCAAAATCGATCGGTACTGCCCCATATGGTAGTTCAATTACATCACTTTGAGGAGTAAAAGCATATACTTTGTCGCTTTGGAGATCGAACTTGAGCGTTTCCATGAATTCTTGAGCGTCAGAAGTAGTATTATCCGTTTCAGCTAATTCTTTCAACCAATTGAGTTTATTTTGAAAACCTTGAGTTTTACTATTGACTTTTTTACCTTCTTTATAAGCCCAATGTGCCGCTACACCGTGCTCTGCAATTTCATGCATTTCAAAAGTACGAATTTGGATTTCTAATGGATCTCCGTTTGGCCCTACTACAGTCGTGTGTAATGATTGATACATATTTTGCTTAGGCATTGCGATATAGTCTTTAAAACGCCCAGGCATAGGTTTCCATAAGGTATGAACTAAACCTAACACAGCATAACAATCATTTATACTGCTAACTATAACTCGAATAGCTAATAAATCAAATATTTGATCAAATTGTTTCTTTTGCTTAACCATTTTACGATAAATACTATAGATATGTTTCGGTCTACCACTAATGTCACCAGAAATATGCATTAATGCCATCTCATCTTTGATGTGACCAATAGCGTTTTGAATATAATCTTCTCTTTCACTTCGTTTCTTCTTCATCAAATTAACTATTCTAAAATATTGTACACTATCAATATATCGTAAAGCTGTATCTTCTAATTCCCATTTAATAGTGTTAATCCCCAACCGATGAGCCAAAGGAGCGTATATTTCTAAAGTTTCTTTTGAAATACGTACTTGTTTATCGCGAGGCATAGCTTTGAGCGTACGAACATTATGTAATCTATCTGCTAACTTTACTAAAATGACGCGCACATCTTTAGCTAATGCAATAAATAGCTTTCTGTGATTCTCAGCTTGTTGTTCTTCTTTAGAACGATATTTAACTTTTTTAAGTTTTGTTACACCTTCAACTATAACTGCAATTTCTTCATTGAAGATGGATCTAACATCGTCAAATGTATAAGGCGTGTCTTCGATCACATCATGTAAGAATCCAGCAACGATAGTGGGACCATCAAGACGCATCTCTGTTAAAATGCCTGCAACTTGAATAGGATGCATTATAAAAGGTAAACCATTCTTACGAAATTGTCCTTCATGCGCTTCGTAAGCAATATGATAGCTTTTAAGAACATATTTATAGTCACTTTTAGATAAATAAGATTTAGCTTTGGATAATACTTCATCTACGCTGTATGGATATTCATTATTCAAGCCAGCCACTCCTATACATAATTTCTTTAAACTTTAGCGATGCTTAATATTTATATTATATTGTAACCTATCCCATAGGCACAAAGTCAACCACTTCTAGACTTTATAGAATAATAGTTTCATCATACTACAACCGACGTAAAATAAAAACATAGAACTGTGACTAACTAGGAATTTTAAAGCATTTAGGACGATAAATTGAGGAATGATTCAATAAAATGAGACATTATAGTTAATAACGGTTGATCTGTACATCCATAAAAACCGCAAAGGCTGGGAGATAAAGTTTCAGCGCTCTAAGAAAAACAATGCATGGCGTCTCAAAAACAGGATTGTCGACAAACATGCTCACGATTCGGGAGCGGGAGAGAAATCTAATTTGAATAAAAAGATTTCTCTCCCGCTCCCTTTTTAACCTTGCCTCAAAACTTAATATCTCGTACTCTACACTTTATTTAATTTTTATTATTCATCGTAGGAAATTAAACTATAAACATCATACTCTTTGATTTTGTCATAGCCATTCAAGTATTTTAATTCAATTAAAAATGCTGCCCCGACGACGATACCACCCAACTTTTCTACTAAATGGATTGCTGCTTCAATCGTTCCTCCAGTAGCGAGTAAATCATCAGTTATTAACACTCTTTGTCCAGGTTTAATAGCGTCTTCATGCATCGTCAGAACATTCGTACCATACTCCAGTTCATATTCATAGCGAATGACCTTGCGAGGAAGCTTACCTTCTTTACGTACAGGCGCAAAACCTATGCCCATAGAATAAGCCACTGGACAACCAATAATGAATCCCCTTGCTTCTGGTCCTACGACTACATCTACGTCGCGTTTTTTTGCATATTGAACAATTTGATCAGTCGCATAACCAAATGCTTCTCCATTGTCCATAATCGTAGTAATATCTTTAAAGCTTACTCCAGGTTTAGGCCAATCAGGCACTTCTGAAACATATTTTTTTAAATCCATTATTACATCCTCCTACGTCGCCTTCAATTCAGCTTCAATCCATTTCTTAAGTTTATCAAAATCTTCATAGAGCAAGAGTTGTTCAACTTCTATTCTTCTTTTTCTAGCTTGATATAAAGTGCTACTTGATATGTCCTTGCGAACACTATTCTTATTTATGTGTACGGTCCCTTTATCAGACCTTATAAAATCTAACTCTAAAAATACCCTTAGTATAAATTTAAGTGTATGTGGTTTGATATTTAAATGTTGCGCTAAGTACATACCCTCTTTTTCTAAATTTACGGTTTCTTTCATATATAGCGCTTTATAACAATTCTTAAAATCTTTCTCTTTAGGTAAACCGTCAAAATAAACCGATTGCTGATGTTCTAATACCAAATAGATTTGAGTATTAGAGAGTTGATTTAAGGTCTTTTTTAAGTTCTCAATATCATGCGGTAGAGACTTTAATATAATCTTATCATAATTGTTCTCAATGACTTCCCCATATAAATAGTCACGATCATTTTTCTTTTCTTCGTGTTCATTTATTATATTAGCAACGGACGGCTCATCAGCCACAAGATTTAAAGATTTATTTTTACTGCGATAATCGAGGATTTGAGTCTTATTGCTCGCTAGATCATTAATAATTATTTGAGGAGATTGATGCCCATTCCACTCGTTAATTTGTAACGAACCAATTAAATCTATGTGTTGTGACTCTCCTAGTGCACTAGCTAGACCTCCATTCTGCCAAAAGAGACCTTGAAAATGATTTGAACCTAATACTAACTTTAGATGTCGTTTTTCTTGACCGATACCTTTAGCGCTATTGACTAATATATCTGTAAGTTTAAAACAAGGGGCTGAAAAGTCAGTTCCAAATGGACGCAATCTTTGAATATCCTTTATATTGTCAAGAGTTATTTCACTTTCATCGATTTCGGCTTCGATATTTTTTCTAGGTTCTAAAGAAATCTGTTTAACCTTCATCTGCATCGTTTGATTGAGCTGCAATCGCAATTTATTTACGTTATCAACAGGTAGTGTCATACCTGCTGCCATGTGATGACCACCAAACTTAGAAATTAACTCTGCATGCTCATTCAAAATTTCAAACATTGAAATTTGTTCGATACTTCTGGCTGAACCTTTCGCATACCCATTTGCTTCATCTATATTTAAAATAATAGTAGGTAAATGGTAAGTTTCAACTATTCTTGAAGCAACTATACCTAATACTCCTTCATGCCAATTGGGTTGTGCTATTAGTAAAAAGAGAGCACCTTCATCAACTTGTGCTTGAGCTATAGCTTCAGCTTCTTGACTAATACTGGCCACTATATCTTTACGTTCACTGTTAAAGTGCTCAACTTGCTCCGCTAAGAATAATGCTTCTTCTTCCTCCTCAGTCATTAATAACTCTGCAGCAAGGCTCGCATCCTCGAGTCGACCGACGGCGTTCAGACGAGGACCGATGATAAATCCAATAGTTTCTTCAGTAATTTCGTCTTTAAAACCAGCTTGATTTAATATAGCTTGAATAGGTATTGGACAGCACTCATTTAAGACTTGGAGCCCTTTCGACACTAGCGTTCTATTTTCGTTCGTCATAGAAACTAAATCAGCGATAGTCCCTATAGCTACTAAAGCTTTAAAATAGCTTGGAGGATTGTCAATTAATAGTTGAGATAATTTATAGGCTACTCCAGCGCCACACAAATACTGAAACGGATAGTCATATCCTGGATGCATAGGGTGTACAATAGCATATGCGTTGGGTAAAGTTTCTCCGATCTCATGATGGTCAGTAACTATAACGTCAATTCCTAAATCTTGGGCTAAACTAATTTCCTCATGACCTTGAATTCCATTATCTACTGTTATAATCAATGAAACATTCTCTTCGGCTGCATTAGTGAAGGCAGCTTTATTAGGGCCGTAGCCCTCAGAAAAGCGATTAGGTATGTACCAACCTACTTCTCCACCTAATTGTTTGAGCGTTTGAACCATAATGGTCGTAGAGGTAACACCATCCGCGTCATAGTCTCCATATACTAGTATTCGCTCTTTTCTATCAATAGCAAGGTTTATTCTTTCAACAGCTTTACTCATATCACTCATTAAAGTTGGATCATGTTCTATATGTGATTGAGATATTATAGCTTTAATTTCCTCTTCAGTAGTTATTTGCTTACTTTCTAAGACTTTCTTAATTATAGGAGTTAACTTCAATGATTGTGTTAATTCTTCACTTATCTTGTTTTGATTTATGTTTATATTCCACTTATATTTAGGTTTAATCATATTAAGTCCTCATTTCCACCAGTCATTATACTAGAGATTTATTTAAATAAAAAGCAAGCCATAAGGAAAGTAGGAGAATAATATTTCAAATCATCTGTACGTATATTTCATACTGACGTAAAGATATAAACCTTGTACCGTCGTAAGAAGAATCAATTCGACTATTGTTGGCCTCACGAAATGGGTAAGATGATATATTTGATGTATTTGCCTCGGTTTTCATGGATTTATAAAATCTTCTCTGTTAACTTTGTGCCGAAAAATGAGGCTGGGACATAAAGGTCTTTGACTAGAGAGAAAAAGAGGCTGGGACTTAATGTAATGTCTCAACCTCTTTCATCATCTTTGCCGGGGCGGGACTATGAAATCTTTTAATTCAAATTAGATTTCTGTCCCGCTCCCTTCTAATTAAATTGCGTATATCTCTTTATTCCTCAGAATAAGAGAAGAAATTATTTATTTAATAAATGGTCGTTAAAAAAGATTCGCGTTTAAAATCATTAAATTACTAACTCAATCGCAAGTCATTTAAACCTAATCGCTAGTATGAAATAGACAACTGATTACACAAGCACTTTTTCTTCGTTCGATTTCTTCTCTTTGTGTACAACGAGCTTACCATTGTTTTTCTTAAGTTGTCGTTTTTTCATTATACCCCATAAAGGTACAGCAATAAATATTGAAGATATTACCCCTGAAATCAATCCAATGAGTAGAGCTAAAGAGAAGTTAAAGATACTTGGTGAGCCAAAAATGAGCAATGCGATGACTACCACTACTACTGTAAGCACGGTGTTTATCGAGCGAGTCATAGTCTGTCTTACAGAGCGGTTTACAATATTATCTATCTGTTGCGGCTCTCTGATAACTTTAACTTTTTGTAAGTTTTCTCGTACACGGTCAAATGTAACAATCGTATCATTGATTGAATAACCTACGATAGTAAGTACAGCTGCAATAAAGGTAATATCTACTTCAAGTCTAAAGATACTAAACACCGCTACCATAATAAAGACATCGTGGAGGAGCGCGAGGATAGAAGATAATCCCATGCGCCATTCGAAGCGCAGTGTTACATAAATAATAATACCTATAGAAGCGAGTGCGAGTGCTTGCATTGCATTTTTCGCTAATTCTTGACCTATCAGTGGTGATACCGTATTTACTGTCGGATCATGGCCAAATTTAGAATGAATCATGTCCTTCAGTTTGGCAACTTGATTTTTATTTAAATTGTCTTTAAATTGTACCGTTACGTTTTTTCCATTTTGTCCGATAGAAATTTGATCAGGTTTATAATCGCTCTTATCAAACGTATGCGTTACCTTAGATTGAGTAACCTTTTGCTCAGAGCTGAAGTCAACACGTGTACCGCTTGAGAAGTCGATTCCTAAGTTAAGTTTAAAGATAAAGAGAATGATGACCCCGACAATGACAATTAGGATACTTAAAGATAGTAAAGGCTTAGCTAATTTCACAAAGTTAAGTCGTTCGAACGGTGTCTTAAGGTCGTGCACATCTTTACCTTCGTTAATATCATGACGATTCTTATTTGAAACACCAAATAGCCAATAAGACTTTTTAAAGTAATTAGATGATACTAGTAATGATAGTAGTATGCGAGTGAAAAATACTGCAGTAACAAAGATCATCAGAATACCTAATAATAATAATGTAGCGAAACCTTTAACTGAGCTTTCTCCAAAGAAGAACAGTACAGCTGCTGCTATAACTGTGGTTAAGTTAGCGTCGACTATAGTTAAAAATGAACTTTTATTTGCCTTTTTGTAAGCTTGTTTAAGCGTTCGACCCACGCGTAACTCATCTTTTATTCGCTCGTACATAATGATGTTCGCATCGACCGCCATACCGACGCCGAGTACTAATGCAGCAATACCAGGTAACGTGAGAACACCTGAGATAAAATTAAATGCAACTAAAGTTAAGTAAATATATGCAGTAAGTGCAATGTTAGCAACTAATCCAGGAAGTCTGTAAAAACCTAGCATAAATAAATATACAATTGCTACTCCGATCATCGATGCAAATAATGTTTTATTTAACGCATCTTGACCGAATTGAGCGCCAACTGAATTAGAATAAATTTCTTTAAGATCTACTGGTAATGATCCTGCATTCAAGAGATCAGCTATTTGTTTAGCTCTTTCTACACCTTCTTTACCATTAAAGCCACCAGAAATTTCCACGCTGTCGCTGTTGATCGGTTGATCGACATTAGCTGCTGATACGTACTTAGGTTTTTTACCTTCTTGTTCTTTCTTAGATTCTTTATGGTAGGAATCACCTTTTTCATAATCTAACCACACTACCATAATATTTTCTTTCTTCTTAGAAATTTCTTCAGTTACCTTTCTAAACTTCTCGGCATCTTTCACTTTAAAGGTAACCGTAGGGGTATTCGTATTTTGTTTAAATTCTTGTTTGGCAGTACCTTGTTTGAGATCTTTACCCGTTAACATGACGTGATCGTCAGCATCGCGCACAGTTAACTTAGCTTTTGAAGATAAAATATCTCGAGCTTGAGATTGGTTTTTAACTCCTGCCAATTGAACTCTTATTCTATTTTTATCTTCAACTTGAATCTTAGGTTCAGATACTCCGAGTGAGTTAACACGTCTTTCTAATGTTTTCGACGTTGATTTTACAGCTTGATCGTCTATTTTATCGCCTTTATCAAGAGGGTTAACTTGATAAAGTACTTCAAAGCCACCTTGAAGGTCTAGACCTAAATTTACATTTTTTACTACGCTTTTATATGTAAGCCCCATACCTGCGAATATGAGGACTACTAACAATATAAACGCAGCAATTCTACTTCCTTTCTTCACATGAACACCTCACTGTTAACTAATGATTTAATCATACTTGATATGTATATCTCAGTTCAAGCTATACTTAGTCTTCTCTTTCTATACGACCTTTATATAATAACATACAACATTTATTATCCAAACTAAGATTAGGTATAAATAATCGAAAGTGAAATTGAATAAACTCTAACTCTCTCCTAACGACATAAATCGTTTAGTGTGTATTTATCTTCAGAAATGTATATCTTTAGTACTGAGTAGCTTATAAATTTTCTCTCTTCTACATAATGACCACTTAGACATAATAAAAGTCCCAAAATAGTTAAATTGTAATTAAACCATTTTGAGACTTAAGTACCTCCTATTCAAGATGTTGAATCCTATTATGAAGGGTCAATTTGTTTAATTGCAGGTTTTTCAACAGTCATCTGATCGCCTTTTTTATTTAGGACTAGGACAACTTGTGTTTCATCTACACTTCGAACTTTAGCTTTAATGCCTTCAATTGTAGTTACATTTTGACCTGCTTCTATTCTTGTCAACATTTCTCTATGTTCTCTTTGTTTCTTCTGTTGTGGTCGAATCATAAGGAAATACATAATTATAAATATTACTACTAATATAATTATTTGCACAGCTCTTAACTCCTTTGAGTATCATTTACTTAATTATGAAGGATCAACTTGTTTAATTGCAGGTTTCTCTAAAGTCATTTCTGTACCTTTGTTTAATTTAAGCACTATCGTTGATTCTTCTACTGATTGTACTGTTCCTTTAATTCCTCCAATAGTCGTTACATGTTGTCCTTCGCTAAGTTGGCCAATCATTTCACGATGTTTTTTTGCTCTGCGTTGTTGTGGGATAATCATGAAGACAACTAATACGATAAGTAACAACGCTGGTATAATCATAGTTCCGAGTGCGCCCATACTTCATCCTCCTTTAATTTTTAAAAGTTTTTAGGGTTTTCTACATTAAGTCCATACTGTTCAAAGAAATCCTCTTTAAAATCTAGCAAACGATCCTCTCTAATAGCTTGTCTAATATTCTCCATAAGCTTAAGTAAGAAATGTAAATTATGATAAGTAGTAAGACGTATACCAAAAGTTTCTTCAGCTTTAATTAGATGTCTTATGTATGCTCTGCTATAATTTTGACAAGTATAGCAATCACAGTTGGGATCTAACGGTGTAAGATCGTCACTATACTTCGCATTCTTAATAACAACCCGTCCTTCTGAGGTCATACACGTACCATTACGAGCGATCCTAGTTGGCAATACACAGTCGAACATATCCATGCCTCGAATGCTACATTCAATTAACGCGTCTGGCGAACCAACTCCCATAAGGTATCTCGGTTTGTTAAATGGCATGTACTGTTCAGTAAACTCTACCATTTCATACATTACAGGCTTTGGTTCTCCTACAGAGAGACCGCCAATAGCGTACCCTGGGAAATCTAGAGCAACTAATTCTTCAGCGCTTTGCTTTCTAAGATCTTTATATTCTCCACCTTGAATAATCCCAAATAGAGCTTGATCATCGGGCCGTTTATGAGCCTCTAAGCATCTCTTAGCCCAGCGAGAAGTTCGCTCGATCGAGTCCTTAACATACTCATACTCAGCAGGCATAGGTGGACATTCATCAAATGCCATCATGATATCTGATCCTAAGTCATTCTGAATTTCCATAGATCGTTCAGGACTTAAAAAGAGTTTGGAACCATTTTTATGATGCCTAAACGAAACACCTTCTTCAGTAATCTTTCTCAAGTTACTTAAACTAAATACTTGGTACCCACCAGAGTCAGTTAGTATAGGACCATCCCAGTTCATGAACTGATGTAATCCCCCACTCTTTCCGATAATATCATTTCCCGGTTGTAACCACAAATGATAGGTGTTGCCTAAAATGATCTTTGCTTCCATTTGATGCAGTTCTTCAGGACTCATTGTCTTAACAGTAGCTTTGGTACCTACGGGCATAAACATAGGCGTTTCAAATGAGCCATGCGGCGTATGGACTCGTCCTAAGCGAGCCCCTGATTGTTTACAAGTCTTAATATGTTCGTATGTAACAGCAGGCATTACTGTCCCTCCCAATTTATTATAAGATTAACATAGCGTCACCAAAGCTAAAGAACCTATATTCTTCTTTAACCGCTTCCTCATATGCGTTTAGTATAAATTCTCTAGTGGCAAAAGCAGAAACTAACATCACTAACGTCGATTTAGGTAGATGGAAATTAGTAATTAAACCATCTATAGCTTTGAATTCGTAGCCCGGATATATAAATATATCGGTCCACCCTCGAGCAGCTTTAAATTGACTGAACTGATTAAACACTGTTTCTAATGTGCGGGTAGTCGTCGTTCCGACGGAAATGATACGATGTCCGTTATGTCTCGCTTGATTTAAATTGGCAGCAGTTTCTTCAGAGATTTGATAATATTCACTGTGCATTTCATGCTCTTCTATGTTGTCTACACTAACAGGTCTAAAGGTACCTAAACCTACATGTAATGTTATAAATTCGATATTTACCCCTTTAGATTTAATCTTTTCTAGTAGCTCATTAGTAAAGTGTAATCCTGCCGTCGGTGCCGCCGCAGAACCATTCTCTTTAGCATATACAGTCTGATAGCGTTTCGGGTCATCTAAGCGCTCCTTAATATAGGGTGGGAGAGGCATCTCTCCTAATTCATCTAGACGCTCTTGTAAAATGCCTTCATAATGAAGACGCATGATACGTCCACCTTGTTCGAGCTCTTCTATACATTCGCCAATAATGGTATCTTCTCCAAAGCTGATTTGATGCCCAACTTTTATTCGTTTAGCAGGTTTAATTAATACTTCCCAATCATTGTTCTCAACTTGAGTCAACATAAGCATTTCAACTTTAGCACCAGTATCTTTTTTTACTCCGAAGAGCCGCGCAGGAAGAACTCGTGTATTATTCAGCACTAACGTGTCACCTGACCGCAAGCAATCAATGATTTGCTTGAAATTTAAATGATCAATTTTTCCTGTTTCTTTATCGAGAGCTAGTAATTTACTTTCATCCCTCTCCTTCAAAGGTGTTTGAGCAATTAAATGTTCAGGTAATTCATAGTCGAAATCTTCTATATTCACTTCTCACTCTCACTTCTTTCTTTTTGAAAATGCTCATAGGCAAACGCTGTAGCACGTCGACCACGCGGAGTACGCTCAATAAATCCTTTTTGAATTAAAAAAGGCTCGTAAACATCCTCTATCGTTATTCGTTCTTCACCTATTGATACTGCAATTGTATCTAAGCCTACAGGTCCACCATTATACTGCTCAATAATGCAATTCATCATCTTATGATCAATATAATCTAAACCTTGTTCGTCAACTTGCAGTAAACTAAGCGCTCTTTTTGTTGTTTCAATATAGATTTGTTCATCATCGTTAACTTGTTGAAAGTCCCGCACACGTTTTAATAAACGGTTAGCAACACGTGGCGTACCTCGGCTACGCATAGCTAACTCTTTAGCACTCTCGTCATCAATATGTGTATCCAAAACTTCAGCTGTCCTAATTATAATCTCTTTTAATTCAGATTCCTTATAGTATTCAAGCCTTAAATGCACACCGAAGCGATCTCTTAGAGGAGCAGTTAAATTTCCAGCTCTCGTAGTTGCTCCTACTAAAGTGAAAGGGGGTAAGTCAATACGAATACTCCGCGCTTCTTCTCCTTTACCAATAACGATATCTAGAAAGAAATCTTCCATAGCAGGATATAAAACTTCTTCAACTACACTGCTTAATCGATGAATTTCATCGATAAATAATACGTCGCCTGGTTGCAAACCTGAAAGAATAGCAGCTAAATCTCCAGGACGTTCAATCGATGGGCCTGACACGGTACGTATATTAACTTCCATTTCATTAGCTATTATATTTGAAAGTGTCGTCTTTCCTAATCCTGGAGGCCCAAATAGCAATACATGATCAAGAGGTTCTTCTCTTAACTTAGCCGCTTTGATAAAAACTTCCAAATTTGACTTAATCGTATTTTGGCCGATGTATTGACGGAGTCGAGTTGGACGTAAGGATAGTTCGAACGAAGACTCATTGTCATGTGCATGCTGATCTACCATTCTATCATCCATTAATTCTCCCACTTTCTTTAAATTTCTCAATAATTAAGATATGAGAAGTTGCAATCCATATTTAACAGCTTCATCAACAGAGCGTATTGATTTCTCATCTAATTTCTTCTCTACTTTCTTCAACTCTCTCTTAGAATAACCCAGCGCCTCTAAAGCGAGGATGGCTTCTTTCACTATGCTTGTATTTTGCTCTGAATGGTTCGTAGGTTCTAGAATATCCATTTGAGTTTCATCAGTAATTTCAACTTTACCTTTTAAGTCAAGTATAATTTGACGCGCAGTTTTTTTGCCAATACCTGGGAACTGAGTTAGATAAGCATCATTCTCATTCTCAATTGCACGTTTAACATCATTAGGCGAACTGCTTGCTAAGATTGCAAGCGCCGACTTGGGACCGATACCAGTTACCTTGATTAAGTTTAAGAACATATCTTTTTCTTCCTCATTGTGAAAACCGTAAAGTAATTGTGCATCTTCTCGTACAATTAATGAGGTGTATACTACAACTTGAGCATCTAAAAATTTTTGAAACCGGTAAGAATTAGGTGTTTGAATTTCAAAACCTATTCCTGAAGAATCCTCTACCACGATATGTGTCGGAAAGATTCCAGTTAAAGTTCCTTTGATATATGCGTACACATTTACACTTCCTCTTAAATAGTCATACTAATAAGTTCTACTTTAGTTACATGTTCGATTTGCTTTAGTAGTTCGACTACATCATCTAATTCTAAATTAGTGTTAGTGGCATCTAGTGATAAAGTGATCGTTGCTCTGTTTTTCATAGGGATACTTTGGTGGATGGTTAAGACAGACAGACGCCATTCTGAAACTTTGTTTAACACATTCGCTAACATACCTACCACGTCATTTACATATAGTATTAAAGTAAATTCTTTAGTAGACTGTTGCTTTTCTTCCACAGGAAAAATAGTATCTCTATATTTATAAAAAGCACTCCTTGAAAGATTAAATTGTTTGACAGCTTCAAAAATGGACAAATTAGGATTTTTCTTCAATGCATCCTTAATCTCTAACGTCTTGTTCACAGACTCAGGTAAGACATCTTCTCTTATGAGATAAAATTTCTTATATTCTTTATTGTCCATTATGTCCACCTCTATTCTATGAATTCAAATTCTCCACCTAGAATACGTACGATATCGCCATTACTACAACCTCTTTCTCTCAAGGCATCATCTATACCCATTGAACGCATTTGTCTTGCAAAGCGACGAACTGCTGGATCACTATTGAAATCAGTCATCTTGAATGTACGCTCAATAGCATTGCCTTGAACTACATAAGCGCCATCGTCCGCTCTAGTAATGGTAAAGTGATCTTGGCTAGGCGTATGTTTATATAAGACCCGATGAACGCCGACGTCTTCTTTTGAATTATAAAAATCGACATCTTTAACTTCTTCTAATTTATTGCCAATAGTATAAAGCAATTTATCAATATTCATATGCTGATAAGTGGATATAGGAATAATCTCTATATCGTCATAACCATCATCTTGTAACTGTTCTTTGAATAGTTGTAATTCATCCTCAGCTTCAGGCAGATCCATCTTGTTAGCGGCTACAATTTGAGGTCTCTCTTCTAGCTTTTGTTCATAAGCTTTCAATTCTTTATTAATCACCTTGAAATCTTCATATGGATCTCTACCTTCAGAAGCGCTCATATCTATAACATGGACAATTACTCTAGTCCGTTCCACATGTCGCAAAAATTGATAACCAAGTCCTACACCTTCAGAGGCACCCTCTATTAATCCCGGTAAATCTGCCATAACGAAACTACGCTGATCAGGGGTAGAAACCATGCCTAAGTTAGGCTTTATTGTCGTGAAATGATAAGCCCCTACTTTCGGTTTAGCTTTGGAAACTACTGAGAGTAAGGTTGATTTGCCCACACTCGGATAACCAACTAGACCTACGTCAGCTAACATTTTTAACTCTAATGTAACCTCTATCTCTTCACCTGGTTCTCCATTCTCGCTAAAATCTGGCGCCGGATTACGCGCGGAGGCAAATTTAGAATTACCTCGACCTCCTCGGCCTCCCTTAGCTATTGTTGCTCTTTGACCATGTTCAACAAGATCCGCTAATACTTCTTCCCCATCTATATCTTTAATGATCGTGCCTGGTGGTACATGGAGAATGAGATCTTCAGCGTTTTTGCCGTGCATGTTACTACTTTGTCCATTCTCCCCTTTTTTCGCTTTAAAATGACGTTGATAGCGGAAATCTAAAAGTGTTCTTAACCCTTCATCTACTTCAAAGACGATTGAAGCTCCGCTACCACCATCGCCGCCGGCTGGGCCGCCAAATGGTACATATTTCTCTCTACGGTAAGCGGTAATACCATTACCCCCATCGCCAGCCTTTAGCTTGATACTGACCTGATCCACAAACATAGTTTCACCTCTTTTTTGTTGAATGTATCTTATTAATTATATCATTAAGTTAGCTTTGAGAAAATAAACATAAAATTTGGGAGTGAGACTAATAAATTTCCATATTAGAAATCTAATTCGTCCCACTCCCTTATGGGCAGTTACTAATACTTCTATTTTCACATTATACTAAACACTGCTATCCTTCATTGCTTGAAGGAAAAAGAGGCTGGGACATAATGTAATGTCTCAGCCTCTGCAACATCTCGGCAGTAGATGACTGATTTGAAAACGCGCTTGTATCAAGCTTTTTTCAACTCTAGTCATCCTTGCCAGGGCGGGATTACGAAATCTTTTTATTCAAATTAGATTTCTGTCCCGCTCCCTTGTCCAATCAATTTAATTACTCTGCAGCTGAATAAACAGAAACTTGTTTTCTGTCACGGCCTTTACGTTCGAATTTAACAACGCCATCGATTTTAGCGAATAAAGTATCATCGCCACCTCGACCAACATTTTGTCCAGGATGAATTTTTGTACCACGTTGACGGAAAATAATAGAACCAGCAGTTGCGTATTGACCATCTGCGCGTTTAGCACCTAGACGTTTAGATTCAGAATCACGGCCGTTTTTAGTTGAACTTACCCCTTTCTTAGAGGCAAAGAATTGTAAATTTAACTTTAGCATAGGGTCTACACCTCACTTATAATTTAATCTTATATTCTCATTATATTCTTCTTCAATCGTTTGCAATGAGACGAGCATTGCTTGAAGTATCAATTGTGCTTGTTCATTGTTAGTATCAACACTTCTAATATGAAAATGACCTCCGTCACTTTCATAATTGATATCAGGTTTCTCAGTAGTTAAACCCATTATAGCATTTACACTACCAAAAACCACTGCTGAAGCACCTGCACATACAATGTCATGACCATAGTCACCGTGATCAGCGTGACCATCCATAATTACATCTGTGACTTGACCTTTATCATTAAGTGTAATGTCTACTTCAATCATAATTATGCGTTGATTTTGTCAATTGTTAATTTAGTGTAAGGTTGACGATGGCCTTGTTTACGTTTAGAGTCTTTACGACGTCTATAAGTGAAAACAGTAACTTTACGACCACGGCCTTGTTTATTTACAGTGGCTGAAACTGAAGCACCCTCTACTAATGGCGCACCAACTTTTACAGAATCTCCACCTACAAATAATACCTTATCAAAAGTAAAAGTATCGCCTTCACTAGCATCAAGCTTTTCGACGAAGATCTCTTGGCCTTCTTCTACTTTAATTTGTTTTCCACCAGTTTCAATAATAGCAAACATACTTTGCACCTCCTATAATATAAGTCACGCCAATTCCAGGTGACATGAAGTACTTAAACCTGAAATCGTGCGGTTGTATGTAGCTATAAACTACTCAACTTCTGCATTTTAGCATTACCCCTTAGCCTTGTCAATACGAAGTTGTAGTTTAGTAAAAAATTTATTTAAGATAGGATATAAAATGATTAATAGTATCAAGTTGAGAATAAATGTTGGTACTAACCTAAATATAATAAAATCAACTAACTCAAATTGAATTAACCCAAGTAAACCGTAGACGACTGCCATGAATATTTCAAATATTAAAGTACTAAATAAAACTAAGCTCAATAGCATTACTTTATCGCGGTAAAACACTTTGAAAAATGAATCGAAGACTACAACTAGAAGAATGTAACCAAACAAATAAACTCCATATATCGATCCTATAGTTATATCAGTTATTGCACCGATTAGAATAGCTAAAGTTAAAGCTACATTAAAATGACGGTAAATTCCGAGTAACAATAAATACATCACTGTTAAATGAGGCACAAAGATAACGCTCTTACTTCCGATATGCATAGGTATAACTAAACTAATCCCTACATCGATATAAAAAAGTAATATTCCGAGTAAGAAATAATACAAGGCTTTCATTTAGTTATCCCCTTTCTCCTCATCCGAAACAGTCTTGGCTTTACGTTTAGCTACATATACGTGGTTAAGGTCACTTAAGTTTGAAGCAGTTTTCACTTTAACTTGTTTAGCTAGGCCATATCCATCGTTTTCTACTTTTGTTACTTCTCCTATGTACAATTGGCTAGGTAGTTGATCTGCTAAACCGCTCGTTACGACCTTATCACCTTTTTTCACAGAATCTTTATTATTTATATCATTTACTATTAGTTCGCCACTTTTATCATCATAACGATCGACGATTCCGAACACATTTTTATCGCCATGTTGAATATTGATAGATAAACGGTTGTTTCTACTATTAGTAGATATAAGATCAACTCTTGCAGAAAACTGATTAACTTTTGTAATGCGACCTACGAGTCCATCTGAAGTCATTACTGCCATATTACTTTTTATCCCGTTTTTAGACCCTTTATCAATCATTAAAGAGTTCATCCACTGATCCGGGTTACGCGAAATAACAGTGCTAGAAATAGGGTCATACTTAGATATGTCATCAATATTTAATTCTTTTTTATATTTCTTATTCTCTGCTTCTAAACTTTGATTCTTAGCTTCTAATTGCTTGACCTTAGTTTCCGAAGATTTAGAATCATCTTTACCAAATAAATGATTTATAGATCCTGATATAAATTGAATTGGATAACTAAGCACACGCTGACCTGTAGACGTAGTATCTGCTACATATTGTTCTACAGGCGATTGAGATTGCGAACGTAAAGACATACCTATCAGTGCAATAAAGACGATGATTGCACATAAAATGACCACGAGTTTATTATTTTTAAAAAACTTTAACAACCTTAACACCTCTATTAACACTCGTTGATTTACTATACTTAATTCATTCTATATTAATGCTTAAACGAAATAAAGTACAAAGTGTATCTCTAAATAAAAATTTGTGTACGGTTGTAAAAAGTGGGTTTAAGAAATAATTTATCGAACTTGAGTTACTAAACCCGTAAAAAAAGAGCAGAACAGAAAATGCTACAATTTTCTAGTCCCACTCTTTATACATTGGTTGTTATTATAGAGAGCACACTATAAATTATAATAATATGACTCGAATCAAATGAGCGTCTTTTAAGATAAAGTCATCGGTCTAAAGATATTCGCTCTATTAGTTCGTTAACTAATTATTCTCATTGGTATCTTGACTATTATTTTCTTCTTTATCTTCGTCATCTTTTTCATCTTCTTTATATAAAACCTCGTCTTTTCTCCATCGAGCAAATAAGTTTTGCGCTTTTGCTTGTTCGTCTGCCTTTTTTTCTTGGGATTTTTCGCTCATAATAAACACCAACCTTCTTTTATCTTAATACATAAATAGGCTAACGCATTTACTTTTTAAATTCAAATAGCTTATTCGAATGCTTCTGAGGATTTGAGAGGGATATCTTGTCCGAGTTGTTTAAGGTCCTCTTTCATCTCAATTTCAGTAGCATAAACCCGCATCTTATCAGAGCCAAACTTATATATAATAAACTGTTCATCTCTCTGGCCAATCAAGTACTGGTCGTTGTAGCCCATGCGTTTAAATCCAGTAACAGACATAAATTCTTTTTTATCTATCAAATTGAAAACGTTTTTAGTTTGCCCAAGCGGGATGTTGTTTAACAGATCATTCTTTTCCACTTCATAGCGCTTACCACCTTGTAGCTCCGGTGTATTATCTTGTTGAACTATTGAAGGAGTATCGTGACTGATGGGGTTCCAATCTTGATCTTTCAGAAACGGGGCATATTTTAAAGCGATTAAGACTATAGCTATAATAGCAACTATAGCTATAATATTCTTTATAATAGACATAATAAATCGCATCTCACACCCTCCAATTCTAATACTTTATTATACCTTTTCTAGAATAATATGTGAATCAGTCTTTAGAATAATAAATATTAGCACTTGAGACTGATGCGAAATTTATTAGAAAATAATAAACTGTAATTAAGGAGGACGAATATGAATATTCTGGCCATAATATTAGTGGTGTTATTAATTATTATTTTATTTAGAGTAGGATTGTCAATTTTGCGTGTTCTAATTTCTTTAGCCGTGTTAGCCCTATGTATTTATTTAGCTTACCAAGGGATTATTTGGTTGTCGGACAATTATCATCATCTTATTAATTAATAAAGTAACAGAAATAATCTTTTTAGAATCGGTTCACAACTTTTTTATGAGTGATGTACCGATTTTTTTTATTATTCATCATCTAAAAGCTCTTCTTCTCTAAGACTTATGTAATTGTCCTCCCCTATAATTACGTGATCAAGTACATCGATCCCTAAAATACTCCCACAAGAAATTAAACGCTTAGTAGTCCTGATATCCTCTTCAGATGGACTCGCATCTCCGGATGGATGATTATGCATGACTATAATAGAGTGACTAGCCCATCTAATGGCTTCAGAGAAAATCTCTCTAGGATGAACAATAGAAGCAGTTAATGTACCAATAAAGATCGTTTTTTGATGTAATACTCTGTTCTTAGCATCTAAAAATAGTACTATGAAATGTTCTTGCGTGAGATGTTGCATAGTAGACATAGCGTACTGCGCTACATCTTTAGGACTAGATATTTGAAACTTTCTTTCTGATTTACTCGAATGTATGCGCTCGCCTAATTCAACAGCAGCTTTCAATGTCACTGCCTTTGAAATTCCAACGCCTTTAACTTGTGTTAATTCAAGTATAGAAAGGTGCTTTAATTCTTTAAGGTTTTTACAACTTTTTAATAATTGTGCAGCAATATCTAAACTTGAATACCCCTTTCTTCCTGTATTTATTAAAATAGCAAGTAATTCAGTATTTGATAATTGGTGCGCGCCATCATTGATCAATCGTTCGCGAGGTTTTTCAGTCATTGCTAATTCATTTATTTTCACAGATAAAATACTCCTGATCTTATTTTCACATAATATAAGTTACTAGAATAAACGCTAAAAAAATAAAAGGAATAAGAGGAATTCTTAAGTGAGGTCTATAAAATTTCAGTAACACTAAAGAAAAAGAATAAGCCCCTGCTAATAAGAATGTACATAAGATAATGTGATAAACATAATTTAGCGATAGAAAAAGGGAGAGGAAACTAAAAATTAAAATATCTCCGTAACCAATTACTTTATGAAAGAATAAGTAAATACAATTTAGAGGGATTGTAACAATCAAGAAAGAACGTAAGTTTATTTCAAATAAATAAATACCTGCTAAGAGAAAAACTATTATTAGAGAAAGGGAAATTTCAAGTGATTTGAGATCCTCAATAGACGCAGTAAGTAAAAGAAAAAATATAAATAAAGTTAGCGTTAAATCTAATGAAGGTAACTTAAACAAAAAAAGCAAGCTTAATAAAGAAGCACATTCTCCACAAAAGTAAGCAAGAGATAACTTTCGATTACAACAATGAGTTTTTCCTTTTAAATAAAGAAAGCTAAAGATTGGAATAATTTCATAGAACATTAATTGACGCTCACAATAATCACATGTTGAGCGTTGAGTTAAGTAGCTGAAGTTTAGCCTTTTTACCGTAGTAAATTGAAAAAGGAAGCTAAATAATATCGGGGCGCAAAAAATTAAGACTATAGTACTCCTCCTCCTTTGAACGTTATTATAACACATCTATGTTATTATATAAAATAATTAACTAATTTTAATAAAAAGTTATATTGAGTACTACAGCTTTATACATATTTAGTGCTATCAATCCATATAATCGAGGTAATGACCCTTGAAGTTAGTTAAATAACGAGAAAGTTTGAGTTCTCTCCGATCCTCACTTATTATTCTAAATGGACAATTCATCCTAAACTTGTATCATCAGCTTAATAGCTATAAACAATGGTATACAAGCAAGAAAAGTTGAGACACCGAACATAAATGCGCAAATTCTATTACATTACTAACTTTAAATTAGGGATTGTAACACAAAGAGAAACGCTAAGATGTTGAGACATAAAGTTTCTGTGCTTTAGGAAACTGATGAACGGCGTCCCAAACGCAGGATTGTCGACAGTACCTCTAACGAATCGGGAGCGGGACAGAAATCTAATTTGAATAAAAAGATTTCTGTCCCGCTCCCTTTCTCTCTAGTCAAAACCATTATGTCCCAGTTTCTCTTTGTTGGGGCCCCACCCCAACTCGCTGTGCCTATTGAAACTGGTTTACCAGTTTCTCTGTGTTGGGCCCCCCTAAACGCTTTCGTCCCGACCTCTTAGCGCTTTATATATATCATCTTATTTTAGAAACCTAAACGAGATTTAACTTCGCTAATAAAATACAAGCTCCCGGTGATCAATAAACCTTCTCCCTCGTATTCTTCGATAAATTTAACATAATTGTCTACTATAACTTTATTATCACCAGGTATTGAGGAGATTAACTCTTCTTTATTTAAAGCTTTTGGAAAATCAAATTCGGTAACATAGAAGTTATTTGCTATCCCTTTAAGTTGGGTAACCATATCCGATATAGGCTTGCCTTTAATAGCCGAAAATAATACATCTATCTTTTCTATTTGGTAGTAACTTTTAAGCGTTTCAATCAAAGCTTCTACACTCTCTCTGTTATGCGCTCCATCGATAATCATCAATGGCTCTTCGTTTACTTGTTCAATTCTACCTGTCCAGTGCACACTTTCGATGCCGTCAATCATTTTATTAAAATCTAAAGTAACATAACCTGCTTCATTGAGTTCTATTAGCGCAGTAATAGCTAGTGCAGCATTCTCTTTTTGGTGCTCACCTAACATGTTTAACACAAGTGTTTCAAGTTCGTAATCTTTGTAGCGATAAGTAAACTCGTCATCTACAGAAACTATAGTGATATCTCTATCAAACTCAATCCCTTTCGCTTCTTGTAGTTTAACTTGTTCTCGCATTACTTTCAGTGCTACCTCATTTTTTACGGCGTATATAACAGGTGTGTGTGGTTTAATTATAGCGCTCTTATCTTTAGCTATCTCTACATAACTTTCGCCTAAAATTTCGGTATGGTCTAGGCCCACACTCGTCAATAGAGTTAGTATAGGTTCAAATACATTTGTTGAATCATTCTTAACGCCTAACCCTGCTTCTATGATGACAAAATCTACGGGGTTTATTTCTCCAAAGTAGAGATACATCATCGTTGTAATGATTTCGAATTCAGTGGCTACACCTAAATCGGTCTCTTCTTCTAGCATTTCACTGACAGGGCGCACACGTTTCACTAGTTCTACTATCGCCTCATCGCTAAGCGGTTTACCATTTAAACTTATTCTCTCATTAAAGCTCTCAATAAATGGTGATGTGAAAGATCCAACGCTATAGTCATTGTTAAGTAATGCAGCTCTTAAATATGCTACGGTTGAGCCTTTACCATTAGTCCCCCCTACATGAATACCGCGGATGTTATTCTGAGGATTATTTAAACGGTCTAGCATCCATTCCATGCGTTTAACGCCTGGTTTAATACCAAACTTAGTACGCTCATGTATCCAATATATGCTGTCTAGATAATTCATGATAAGATCTCCTATGATTTTAATTGTTTAATTCTTTGTTCTACACCGTCATATTTTTCTTGATAGGTGATTTTTTTCTCTCGTTCTTCGTTAATGATTTTTTCTGGTGCTTTACTAACAAAGTTTTCATTGGATAGTTTATTGTTAACCCGGTCGAGCTCTTTTTGCCATTTCTCTAGTTCTTTCTCTAATCGAGCGATTTCCTTATCCATATCGATTAAACCTTCTAATGGTAAGATAACGTCACCAGCAGTAGTGACAGAAGTCATAGCTTTCTCTGGAATTTCTACAGAAGTTTCTATTGTTAAGTGGCTCGGATGGCAAAAACGATCAATATACATTGAGTTCTCTTCAAGCATTGCTTTTAAATCATTATTTTTTGCTTGAATATAAATAGGTATAGCTTTTGAAATAGGAGTATCTACTTCCTTACGAGATTGTCTAACCGCTTTAATAATTTCTACTAGGTGTTCCATAGTTTCTTTACTTTCTTTAAAAGTGAGCTCAGCGTTTGGTGTTGGCCAAGAAGCATGAACGATAGTTTCACCTTCATGTGGTAAGTTCAACCAAATTTGTTCAGTAACGAACGGCATAAATGGATGTAACATTCTCATAGTATTGTCTAGTACATAGGTTAATACAGAGCGAGTAGTCTGTTTCTTACTCTCGTCGTCACTATTCATTGGAATCTTACTCATCTCAATATACCAATCACAGAAATCGTCCCAAATGAAATTATATAAAGCTCGACCCACTTCACCAAATTCGTACTTGTCACTTAGATGTGTAACAGTTTCAATCGTTTCATTTAATCGAGTGAGAATCCACTGATCTGCAAGAGAGAGATCACCTGATAAGTTTATATCCTCGACTTTAAATTCATCACCTATGTTCATAATACTGAAGCGTGCCGCGTTCCATATTTTATTAATGAAATTCCACACTGATTCGACTTTATCTGTCGAGTAACGTAAATCATGACCAGGCGAAGAACCAGTTACTAAGAAATAACGTAAACTATCAGCACCATACTCATCTATTACGTCCATAGGATCTACACCATTTCCTAATGATTTACTCATCTTGCGTCCATCTTCGGCTCTAACTAAACCGTGTAATAACACGTCGTTAAATGGTCGCTGATCTGTAAATTCTAAACCTTGGAATACCATTCGCGCTACCCAGAAGAAGATGATATCGTACCCAGTAACTAAAGCATTAGTCGGATAGTAGCGTTGAAAATCTTTGTCATCAACGTCCGGCCAGCCTAGTGTAGAGAAAGGCCATAGTGCACTTGAGAACCAAGTGTCAAGAACGTCTTCGTCTTGAGTCCAGTTCTCTTCATCTTCTGGCGCTTCCATACCTACGTATACTTCACCAGTTTGATTATGGTACCAAGCTGGGATCTGGTGCCCCCACCAAAGTTGACGTGAGATAGTCCAATCTTTTATTTCTTCCATCCAACGGTTAAATGTTTTTTCAAAACGAGATGGAACAAAGTTAACTCTATTGTCAGTGTCCTGATTATTTAACGTTTGTTCTGCTAAAGGTTTCATCTTTACAAACCATTGAGTAGATAAATACGGTTCTACTACAGCACCTGAACGTTCTGAATGACCTACAGCATGCTCATGTTCTTTAATATCTATTACTAAATCCTCAGATTTCAAATCTTCTACAAGTTGCTCTCGACATTCAAAGCGGTCTAACCCTTCATATTTACCAGCGTTAGCATTCATTTTACCCGCTTCATCCATAACTACAATTCGCTCTAAGTGATGACGATTACCAATTTCGAAGTCGTTAGGATCATGTGCAGGTGTTACTTTCATAGCCCCACTTCCGAAGTCCATATCAACATATTCATCTGCTAATATAGGTAGCTCACGATTGACGATAGGTAGTAACACTTTTTTACCGATAACGTCTCTATAACGTTCGTCATTAGGATTAACTACAATAGCTGTGTCGCCTAGCATAGTTTCCGGACGTGTAGTAGCTATTTCAATATATCCTTCGCCGTCTACGTACGGATATTTGAAATGGTAGAACTTTCCTTTAACATCTTCATGTATCACTTCTATATCAGAAAGTGCAGTTCGAGCAACTGGATCCCAATTAATGATATATTCGCCACGATAAATAATACCTTTTTGATATAAATCCACAAACACTTTTCGAACAGCTTTACTTAAACCTTCATCAAGCGTGAATCGCTCTCGACTATAATCTAATCCTAATCCTAATTTAGCCCATTGTTGGCGGATAAAGTTCGCGTATTCCTCTTTCCATTCCCATGCTTTTTCTAGAAATTTCTCTCTACCTAAATCGTGACGGCTTATGCCTTCTTCTTTCAATTTAGCTTCTACTTTGGACTGGGTAGCTATTCCAGCATGATCCATACCTGGAAGATATAACGTGTCATATCCTTGCATTCGTTTCATTCTCGTAATGATATCTTGTAATGTCGTATCCCACGCGTGACCTAAATGGAGTTTCCCTGTAACATTTGGTGGCGGGATAACGATCGTATAAGTTTCCTTATCTGGATCTTCATTAGCTCTAAAATAGCCATTATTAACCCACTGATCGTATCGACCTTGTTCTACCTCTGTTGGATTATACTTTGGTTTCATTTCCATTCTCTATCTTCCTCCTTAACATAAAAAAATATCCGTTCTATTAAATTAATAATAGGACGGATATTCCGCGGTACCACCTAAATTTATAGATAGCGATCGGCGTTGCTCATAGCGCTACCTACCACTCTATACTCTCTTAAATGTGATTAACGCTCATACACGCTTTAGTCTAATTAACTTCTATGAGTTGTTCAACTAAAGAATCAAGTGGGCTACCTTCACTAAGTGAGGATATATACTCTCAGCAAACGCATATTCTCTGTAAACCTCAGACACTAGTTACTCTTCCCATTAAATTTATCTTCTTGTCCTTATTATAGTATAATGGAACACGTAATAAGTCAATGAGATGGAGGGAAATTAATGAAGTCATGTGCCTTTAATACTAACGACCCTGTCTACTTAGATTATCATGACAAAGTTTGGGGACGACCTTTATATGATAGCCGTGCTTTGTTTGAGTTATTAGCGCTTGAATCTCAGCATGCTGGATTATCTTGGCTTACTATTTTAAAAAAGAAAGCATCTTATGAGAGAGCTTTTCATAATTTTGATCCACAACGAATTTCTCAAATGACTTCAAATGATATCGACAGATTAATGAATTTCCCTGATATTATTCATCATCGTAAAAAATTAGAAGCGATTGTTTCACAAGCTAAAGGTTATCTCAAAATTGAAGAAAGCTATGAAAGTTTTAGCCGTTTTTTGTGGTCTTACGTTAATTACCAACCTATAGATATGGGTTACAAGAAAGCTTCCGATAGGATAACTATAGACAAGAGAGCCGAGAAACTGTCAGCCGATCTAAAAAGTTACGGCTTTAAGTTTTTAGGCCCTACAACTGTTTTTTCTTTCATGGAAGCTGCTGGCCTATATAATGGTCATTTAGAAGACTGCCCTGTCAAATTTAAATGCCACATTTAATAGTGCTGCTCATTTTTTTTAAGCATTCATGCTATTAGTCATTTTAACACTCGTTTTAGTATGAGGTTCCAACGCCCGAGGACTGGCACAGATTGCAAAGATTTGCTTAAATCATGCAATTTCAAGTTCTCAGCACTTCTAAACTACTATGAGATAAGATCAATTAAATAGCTTACTCATTGTTCATCAATAAAGAGCTTCTTAACTACTTGAACGATATTTTAAATAGTAATTAATTAATGGAGCGATTAAAAAAAGTATAAAAAAGACTCTGAAGATATGGTAACTAGATATCAATGCCACATCAGCCCCAGTTTCCATTGCGACTAGAATAATTTGGCTCATCCCTCCAGGTGCTGCACCTAAGAATAAATCATTGATTGAATGGTTAGTGAAATACGCGATTAAGCTAACCATTATAAAGGAGACGATAATTAACGTAATATTCTGAAAGGCAATAGCAAACGCAATACGTCCCTTAAGTTGATCTAATAATTTAGCTATCTGAATACCTATTCTTATCATGTACATCACTTGAGCAGCTGCTATAAGATAGTTATCAAGAGTGAAGGTAATATTTGTAATTAGATTCCATCCAATAAGTACAAATATAGGTGCAAGCAGTTGCTTAGTTGGAAAGTTAATCTTGCTCATTAAAAAATACACTATTGCTATGGCGAGAGCTAAAATAATAAAATGAGGGATTCCAATTGCATCAGTAAAATCAGGTTGAATAGCTCCCTTACCACTATCACCATGGTTTGAAGTACTTGTGAAATAAGAAATAAATGGTACTAATATCACCACAAAAATAATACGTGATGTTTGAGTTAAACTTACAACCATAATGTTAGCCTTTTTATCTTCTTCAGCCATCAATAGCATTTGGCTTAATGCCCCGGGTATTACACTTAATATCGCAGTCTCTGTATTGACCCTTGCAATTTTTTTAAACAGTAGGGAGACTACGAGCGCTATGACTAGCAACATGATCGAAATAGAAATAACCGTCATCCAGTCGTCTTTAATGTCCCCAATAACTGTCTTAGTAAAAGTAGATCCTATTTGTACGCCTAAGACTATTAAACCAAGTTGACTTATCCAAAATGGCCATTTTAATTCCATTTTGAACCCTTTGACACAAATGATAGCAGCTATGATCGGACCGAACATAAATGGTAGCAACATATGCACCAGTTTAAGAAGTAAACTTATACCCACTGCAAGAACGAGTACAGCAACATTATTCAGTAAATTTTTCTTCATGTTCTCACGCTACTTCCTATTTATATATAAGTTAAAAATGACATAAAAGTGACGTTCACGCAAGATAAATGCAAGAATAAATTATGTTTGCTAACTTATTACATATAAATTGAAGAGGCTGGGACATAATGGTCTTTGACTAGAGAGAAAGAGGCTGGGACATAAATCCCAGCCTCTTCAATATCTCGGCACTAGATGACTGATTTGAAAATGCGCTTGTATCAAGCTTTTTTCAATTCTAGTCATCCTTGCCGGGGCGGGACTACGAAATCTTTTTATTCGAATTAGATTTCTGCACCGCTCCCATATCGCTACGATAAGAAGTTATCTTCCACTTCAAATATTCACATACTATTGAGTAATACGACTTAATGCTGTATCAAACGCCTGAATGGTATTACGTATATCTTCTTCTGTGTGTGCCATAGAAAGGAAAGTCCCTTCAAATTGAGAAGGCGGTAGGAACACCCCTTCTTTAGCCATTTCTCGATACATTTGACTAAATAACTCTAAATCACTTTGATTTGCTTGTTCGAAATTAGTTACTGGACCTTCATTGAGGAAATAACCAATCATTGAACCAGCTCGATTCACAGTAATAGGCACGTTGTGTTTAGCAAAGACTTCTTTCAATCCATCTTCTAAAATATCACCCAATTTATTAAAGTAATCATAGCTTTCAGGTGTAAGCTGACTTAACGTTTCGTAACCACTTGTCATAGCTAATGGATTACCTGACAACGTTCCTGCTTGATAGATATCGCCTACCGGTGCAATGTAATCCATAATTTCTTTCTTTCCACCAAATGCACCAACAGGTAAACCTCCTCCGATCACTTTTCCTAGACAAGTGAGATCAGGTATGACACCAAAGTAACCTTGAGCACAATTATATCCTACCCTAAATCCAGTCATCACTTCATCAAATATAAGCAATGATCCATATTCGTTGGTTATATCTCTCAAGCCTTGCAGGAAACCTTCTTGCGGCGGAACTACCCCCATATTGCCTGCAACAGGCTCAACAATAACTCCTGCTATATCATCACCAAAGTTATCGAATGCAGTCTGTATCGCTTCTAAATCATTATACGGTACTGTAATCGTATTCTTAGCAATACCTTCTGGCACGCCAGGTGAATCAGGTAAGCCTAAAGTTGCTACTCCAGAACCTGCTTTAATAAGAAGAGAATCGCTATGACCGTGATAACATCCTTCAAATTTAATAATCTTATTTCGACCCGTATAACCGCGTGCTAGTCTTAAAGTATCTAACGTCGCTTCTGTACCGGATGATACCATTCGTACTTTTTCTATTGATGGGACTCTATCGATGACTAACTCAGCTAATTTATTTTCTTGAATCGTTGAGGAACCAAAGCTAGTTCCTTTATCAACCGCTTCGTGAAGCTTCTTAATTACTTGAGGATTCTTATGACCTAAGATGAGAGGTCCCCAACTTAATACGTAATCAATATACTCATTACCATCTATATCATAGATATGTGAACCCTCACCGTGATCCATAAAAATAGCGGGGGTATCTACTGAGTTAAAGGCTCTTACTGGACTGTTTACTCCCCCTGGCATAAGAGGTGTAGCTTTTTTCATCGCATTAATAGATTGTTCATAACGAGACATCTGAGAAATCCTCCTTCTTTATTGGTCTAAGTATCTGCAAATATCTTTAGCGAAGTAAGTGATTATTAAATCAGCTCCAGCGCGTTTCATAGAAATCATTTGCTCCATTACCACTGCTTTTTCATCGATCCAGCCATTCTGACCAGCCGCCTTGGTCATGCTGTATTCACCGCTGACATTATACGCCACTACTGGTACGTTCGTATGATTACGTACATCGCGAATGATATCCAAGAAACTAAGAGCTGGCTTAACGATCATCATGTCAGCGCCTTCAGATAAATCACTTTCTAATTCACGCAAAGCTTCTCTTCTGTTAGCTGGATCCATTTGATACGTTTTTCGATCTCCAAATTGAGGTGCCGATTCAGCTGCATCTCTAAAAGGTCCAAAGAAACTTGAAGCATATTTAATACCGTAACTCATGATTGGTACATTGTAGTAGCCAGCTTCATCTAAGCCTTGACGTATTGCGGTAACGAAGCCGTCCATCATATTACTAGGCGCAATAATATCAGCACCTGCTTCGACTTGTGAAATAGCAGTTTTGACTAAGTAAGGAAGGGACTTATCGTTGTCTACATCTTGAGTTTCATGATTGATAACACCACAATGTCCATGATCAGTATATTCACATAAACATGTATCAGCTACGATAATTAAATCTTCGTACATGTTCTTAGCTTTACGAGTAGCTTCTTGTATAATACCGTTTTGATCATACGCTCCTGAGCCTGTAGCATCTTTGTCGTTAGGTACGCCAAAGAACATCATTGCTCTTATGCCTAACTCATACGCTTCTTTAATTTCCTCTTCTAATATATTTAAACTGAGTTGATAAACACCAGGCATTGAAGGTATTTCTTCTTTAACATTATCACGCTCTACAACAAAAATAGGATAGATTAAATCATCTTTACGAACTTGAGTTTCCGTTACTAAATTACGCATTGTCTTAGATGAACGTAAACGTCTATGTCTATCAAATTTCATTTTTAAACCAACTTTCTTTAACTTTAGTGATCAGTGAATCTATAGTTTGTTGTTCAGCTATTTCTCCTGTAAATCCATAATTTCTTAGAGTAGTTAATGTTTGTCTCCCTATTACAAAGATCGGAGGCAATGAAATGCTGTATGGTTTAATCGCTTCACAGAGGATCTTAACAGCCGAAGAACTAGCAAATGTTAACGCACTCACTTTATTTCTCTTCAGGAGTTCCAGAACGTCCTGAACGTGGCTAGTCCAGGCTATCGGCTCATACAAATCAATTTTTCTAACCTTGTAACCTTCATTTAGTAAGCTATCCACTAAATACGGGCGCGCTTTATTACTTGAAGGAATTAAAATTTTAGAGCCTTTACTCGCTTGGAATTCTGAAATAAACCCTTCTTGAGAAAACTGGCTAGGAGAAAAATCTACTTTTAATCCTAAAGATTCACAATAGGCTTTTGTCTTTTCACCTATAGTAGCTACGTGCGTGTAATTCACCTTCTCAAGATATTTATAAAAATATTTAACTGCATTCTTGGAAGAAAAAAGAATCCAGTCATAGTTTAACTTTAACAAATCCATATTGAAAGAAAGAGGCTCAATCTTAATAAGCGGTTTGTGTACGATCGGCAGCTCCCTTGCTTCATACTTACTTGTTTGCGTCATTACTATAACTGAATTCATATTTTGTCACCCTTCTAGAGTTCTTCATTAAGTCTTTCAATGATTTTATGGGCACCTTGCTTCTTAAGAATTTGGCTTACTTTTTCACCTAAAGCAACAGGATCGTTACCAACTTCAGTGTGTTGATAACGTTCTTTCCCATCAGTAGACATAATTAAACCGGTAAATTCAATTTGCTTATTCTCATTCTTAAAAGCATAACCTCCTATTGGCACCTGACAACTACCATTCATCGCTTTTAAGAAAGTGCGTTCAGCAGTGACACATTCAGCCACGTCTTGATTATGTACTTTACTTAGTAACTGAAGTAACTCATCGTCATCCACTCTACATTCAATACCTAAAGCACCTTGACCTATAGCAGGTACAAGTGTTTCCTCATCAAGATAACTTGTGACAATATCGTCTGACCATCCCATGCGTCTAAGTCCTGCTGCAGCTAAAATAATTGCATCATAGTTCTCTTCTTGTAACTTTCTTAAGCGTGTATCGATATTTCCTCGTATCCATTTAATCTCAAGATGAGGGAATTGCGCTAAAATTTGTGCACCTCTTCTTAGCGAACTTGTACCTACTATACTTCCTGAAGGTAAATCTTCTAACGCAATGTGATCATTAGCAATATAAGCGTCAAATGGATTTTCTCTATCAGGTATACAACCAAGCATAAGGCCTTCTGAAATCTCGCTTGGAACGTCTTTTAAAGAATGGATAGCCATATCAATTCCATGATTATAGAGTTCATTTTCAATCTCTTTAACAAATAGGCCTTTCCCACCCACTTTAGATAACTGCTTATCTACAATTTTATCGCCTTTAGTAACAATTTCTTTTATTTCAATTTCAAGTGATGGATCGACTTGTTTGAGTTGATCTATAAATTGTTGGCTCTGAGTGAGTGCTAGTTTACTTCGACGAGAACCAACTATAAGTTTACGCATGACGCGTACCTCCTATTGTAGTATTTTAATAAAATAGTTATCGTTGAAAACTAGGTAAATGTGGAGCAAAAAGCAAATTAATCATACATAATAGAAAAAGGATGATGTTAAAATAAATAAGCACTTGTTTGCTAACGAGGTGTTTAACTCTCATTATTATATACGCACTATAAAGGATGATGATCACAACAGATAAAATAACCTTTGAATCAATTAGAAAATCATGTTTCAAAGAATTTATTCCCCATTGTGCCCCTAATATTGTACTTAAAATAAAAAACAGAAAACCGACTAACGTACTGTAAAAAACTATTTTTTCTAAGGTGGCTACACTACCAATTCGAAAATATTTCTGTGTAAAACGTTTTTCTTTTAAGTTACGATATTGAATTAAATATAGAACACCGTTCACGAAAGCAAAAGCAAAGACTGCATAGCTAATCGTAGCCAAACTCACATGCACAATCAACAGCTCATTAATAAGCGTTAATTTTTGACCTTCACTTTGATTATGTGTAGGTTGAAAAGTATTCATAGTTAATAAAATTAAACCAATAATATTAAATAAAAAGATAGAAAAATTAAGTTGCTTTATAACGCTAATTATAATTGATATAGATATAATAAGCCATGTTAAGGCGAAAAACACATCGAAAATATTATTCAAAGGTACGTGTCTCGTCATATTGATATAGATAGACAAAGAGATTGTTTGTAGTATCCAAACAATCCCTAGTGTTACAAAGCCCAAATTTCTAATTCTATAATTCTTATTTAAAAAATCATAAAAATAACAAGCAATACTAATTAAATAAACAAATAATATCAGTTCGTGAAAACGAATGAACAACGTATCCTGCATATCATCACCATTAGCTTGAGCTTATTCAAAACTTAATATTTGAGCACTTAAATTACGTTGAGAACGCTTAAGTTTATCTTGTTTAGCTGGAATTGGCTCTTCAGCTTCAATATCAAATATATTTTGAAATAGCTCTAGTTTTTCACTACTTTTACGATCATTACCTAGTTCTTTAGCTTGTTTAATAGGATCCTTCAGCATTTGATTTATGATGCTTTTAGTGTGTTTAGAGATAACCTTTCTTTCTCGTTCAGAAAGGTTAGGTAGTTTACGGTCTATACTATCCATAGTCTCAGATTGAATAGTCATCGCTTTTTCACGCAGTGCTCGAATGACAGGTACGACCCCGAGCATATTTACCCATTCGTTGTGAGCGTTAATTTCATTCGGAATTTGCTGTGCAATAGATTCAGCAGCAACCTGACGCTCTCTTAAATTAGCATCAACTAAACCTTGTAAATCATCAACATCATAATTGAATATATCAGATATTGCATTAATACCTGGCTCAATATCTCTTGGAACAGCTATATCAATTAATACTAACGAGTCGTTTTTTCTGTGACTAGCTACTTGTTTCATCATTTCATTAGTAATTACGTAACCATTGGCACTTGTGGAACTAATAACAATATCAGCCTCAGCTAATAAATTAGGTAATGAGTTTAACGTGTCAGCAGAAACATTGTGTTTAGAAGCGAGAGTTTCTGCTTTAGCTAGTGTTCTGTTAACAACAGTAATATTAGACACACCAGCCCCTATTAAGTTAAGAAGTGATAGTTCACTCATTTCCCCTGCACCTACGATGATTGCCTTTTTATTTTCAATATTTCCGAATATTTTCTTACCTAGTTCAACTGCTGCATAAGAAACACTTACAGCATTGTCTGCTATATCAGATTCATTATGCGCTTTCTTTGCAAAAGTAATAGCTTGTTTAAATAGGTGATTAAATATAGTACCTGTAGTATCTTCTTCTTGAGCGATGAAAAATGCTTTGCGCATTTGGCCTAAGATTTGAGTTTCACCCAGTACTATAGAATCTAAACCTGAAGTTACACGCAGTATATGATTTACTGCTTCGTCCCCCACTTTGACTTCAGAGATAGCTTTAATATCATCTACTTCTAGACCAAAATGACGTGCTAAAAATCTTTGAACATAGTAGCGTCCTGTGTGTATTTGGTCAGCCACAACATAAACTTCTGTTCGATTACACGTAGAAAGTATTACATTTTCTAAAATAGATTTAGTTTCAAATAAATCTAGATTTGCTGAACGTATGGCATCTTCTTTGAAGGCAACTTTTTCTCTCAATGCTACATCTGCAGTGCGATGGTTAATACTTATCGCAATTAAATGCATTTATAACGCCCTCCATACATATTACAATAACTTTATTATAACACAATTTAAAAGAGAGTTAAGCGCTTTGTTTGATTTGTTTATAAATATTCTAATCTGTGTCAATAATTTGTCAAAGTGCTAGTGAACCTTTATCCATCGTATACTCTCAATAAAGAAATACTGAGCAAGATTCATCTGATTCCTCTTTAGTTTAGAATAATTATAAATAACTCTCTATAGCTGACCAGATCATCTGTTGTTTATTATTATGAACAGAGGAATAACTCATAATCTTATCCCCCTCTTCTAATTCTAATTCTTTCTTAATATCTGCTAAATGCTTTTGAACTTTACCTTTCTTAATCTTATCTTCTTTAGTAGCAATAATTAAGGTAGGAATTTCATAATACTTTAAATAATCGTACATTAGCAGATCATCTTCAGTAGGTTTGTGGCGAATATCAATCAATTGAACGACGAGTTTAAGCGACTCCCGGGTTGTTAGATAAGCTTCTATCATTTTACCGAACTCTTCACGTTTTTTCTTACTCACTTTTGCGTAGCCGTAACCTGGCACATCGACAAATATAAGTTGCTGGTCAATATTATAAAAATTTAACGTTTGTGTTTTACCTGGTTGAGCTGAAGTCCTAGCGACATTTTTTCTACCTATCATACTATTTATGAACGTAGATTTACCCACATTAGATCTGCCGCTTAAAGCTACTTCACTCAAACCCGTTTCTGGATATTGTTCACTCTTAACTGCACTGATCAACAACTCAATATGATTCGGATTTATTTTCATCTTTTCCCTCACATCTTTCTTTTTAAAAAAGGAGCGGGACACTATCAATTTAAACTCTCAATTGACTCTATGTCCCGCCCCATAGCTATTTACTTAATATTATAAATTGCTCATAAACTTTAGCAAAGAACAATCTAACATCATTAAATATTTAATTAACCATATTAGATTTGTAAGTTCAATTTATAGATTAGGCTGACGTTTGCTCGTTATTAATTAAATTTCCTTCTTTATCATACAATTCTGGCTCAATTTCATCGACGATAGTTTTTTCTGTGATTACTACTTTAACTACGCCATCTGTAGAAGGAACATCGTACATAATATCGATTAAAGCTTCCTCGATAATCGAACGTAAACCGCGTGCACCAGTTTTGCGGTCAATTGCCTTATTACTAATCGCCGCTAACGCTTCATCAGTAAATTCTAAATCTACACCATCTAATTCGAGCATCTTAGTATATTGTTTAACTAAAGCATTTTTAGGTTGAGTTAATATATTTTTAAGCGCTTCTACATCTAAGGACTCTAAATTTGCTACGATAGGTACACGGCCAATAAACTCTGGTATCAGACCGTATGATTGTAGATCTTCAGGTCTTATTTGTTCAAGTAGAGCATCTTCATCATACTTAGAGGCTTCACTGCTAGCAAAACCAATTACTTTCTCACCTAGACGTCGTTTGATGACATCCTCTATACCATCAAAGGCTCCTCCAAGAATAAATAAGATATTAGAAGTATCAATTTGAATCAGTTCTTGGTTAGGATGTTTACGTCCGCCTTGAGGTGGGACACTAGCACTTGTGCCTTCTAAAATTTTGAGTAATGCTTGTTGTACCCCTTCACCTGACACATCACGCGTAATGGATGTGTTTTCAGATTTTCTGGCAATCTTATCAATTTCATCCACATAGATAATACCTTTTTCTGCTTTATCAACATCAAAGTCAGCTGCTTGGATTAAACGAAGGAGAATATTTTCAACGTCATCGCCTACATAACCTGCTTCAGTTAAACTTGTTGCATCCGCGATAGCAAACGGCACATTTAGTGTTTTAGCTAAAGTTTGAGCTAGCAATGTTTTACCGCTACCTGTAGGACCGATGAGTGCAACATTACTTTTCTGTAATTCAACATCGTCTTCATCCGGACCGAGTTGTTGAATGCGCTTGTAGTGATTATAAACAGCAACAGCAAGGGATTTTTTTGCTTTCTCTTGACCAATTACATAGTCGTTTAATTGGTCCATAATTTCTTTAGGAGTAGGCAACTCTGTTAAACCTTCTGGCGTTGACTGAGCGAGCTCTTCTTCAACAATTTCAGAACACAGCTCGATACATTCATTACATATATATACACCACTACCAGCGACTAATTTTTTAACTTGATCTTGATCTTTCCCACAGAAAGAACATTTTAAGTTTTCTTCATCTTCATTAAATTTAAACATGTCATTTACACCCCTATTCCCTAAAGACTATGCTAGCATGATTTTAATATGCTGGAGGACAAAACCACAAGAGAAATGCCCATATTTACATCTTCCAGTAACATAGAACGGGCTAACGAATAGAAGCCCCAGCTTCCATTAAACTTGTGCAAACATTTGTAGATTGCTTTTATGCTGGGGCTATGGATTTATTAAAATATAATATTATATTACGTATATTTTGTAATACTATTCATATAAAATAAATAATCGTACTTTTCATATACATGCTTTCTAGCATAGCTTTACTAAGTTTTAATCAAATACTAATTTACTTTTCACTATCAGTGTTTGATTGCTCTACAACTTTAGCTTCCTGTACTAACATATCAATGACTTTTTGGATACGTACGTCATTTTTAACTATATCTGTATTTCCTAAAGTATTTTTAATGTCTTCAACGGAAATATTAAACTGTTCACTCATTTTTTCAAGTTCTTTATCGATATCTTCGTCTGACACTTCAACATCTTCTTGATCTGCTATAGCAGTTAAAGTTAGATTTGTACGAACTCGAGCCTCAGCATCGTCTTTCATTTGCTCTCTTAATTGAGATTCATCTTGACCTGAGATTTGGAAATAAGTTTCAAGGCTAAGACCTTGTTGTTGCATACGTTGACCAAACTCTTGGAGCATGCGATCTAATTCAGTATTTATCATCGCTTCCGGAATATCGATCTTAGCATTGTCTGAAGCTTTTTGAATTACTTCTTCTTTTTGTGCGTTCTCAGCTTCAGTTTCTTTTTGTTCAGCGAGCTTCTTACGTAAGTTCTCTTTATATTGATCAGCAGTTTCAGCATCAGAATCTAATTCATTTGCTATTTCATCATCTAATTCAGGTACTTCTTTATATTTAATTTCATTTAATTTAGTTTTAAATGTAGCTTCTTTTCCTGATAGCTCTTCTGCATGATATTCTTCTGGGAAAGTAACGTTGACATCTTTTTCTTCACCTGTTTTCATTCCAATCAACTGATCTTCAAATCCTGGAATGAATGAACCTGAGCCTACTTCAAGATCGTAACTGTCTGCTTGGCCGCCTTCAAATTGTTCACCATCAACATAACCATCAAAGTCGATATTTACTGTGTCACCTTCTTCAACAGCACCTTCTTCTTTAACAACCATTTCAGACAATTGGTTAAGTTGTTGGTTAATTGCTTCTTGAACTTCATCCTCAGTTAGTTCAGAATCTTGTTTTTCAATTTCTAAACCTTTGTAGTCACCTAATTCTACCTCAGGTTCTACAGTTACTGTTGCATCAAATTTAAAGTCTTCGCCTTTTTCAATTTGTTGCACATCAATTTCAGGTTGGTCCACTGGTTTGATGCCTGTTTCTTCAATTGCTTCCCCATAAGCCTCAGGTAAAACAATGTCAGCTGCATCTTGGTATAGAGCTTCTACGCCAAAACGTTGTTCAAAGATTTGGCGTGGTACTTTCCCCTTACGGAATCCAGGCACGTTTATTTGTTTAACTACTTTTTTAAATGCTTTATCTAAAGCATTATCAAATTTTTCTGCGGGTACTGTTACAGATAGTACGCCTTGATTACCTTCCTTTTTTTCCCAAGTTGCTGTCATGTATAAAAACCTCCATGATTATCCTATTTTAATATTCAACTCCATCATTATAGCATAGGTGATTTAACTTAACAAACGAGTCGTACATAAGTTAGATACTTGCCTTCTATTTAGTCGTGTGAATCTAAAGCCACTATAAGTTGAATTAGCTCGTCCTTGTCATCTAGTTCCTCAAAACCTAACATAGACATAAAGTAGTTTTCGTAAGCCTTAGTCCATTCCTCTAGACTACCTAATTCTAAAATATTAAGAGGATAAAGTAATATCGAGTGATTGGTAAGTAATTTATATGCCTCATTTAAGAGTTGTGTCGCGTGATTTTCAATAGTTCTTAATACTTTCGGTATGAGTTCTTCCTTGAAAGAGGTATGTTCCAATCCCGGTAAATTACTAGGCGTTACTTTAATATGATAGCCATACTGGTTAAATTGAACTTGATCATTATAGTTACCTAATCTTAAATATTCTAACATGATACTATATAAGTTTGCCGGCAATTGATACGTTTCAATTAAACCTGCTACCGTGCTTAAATAGCTATATTGGTTATAATCTATCAATGTTAAAATCGTTTGTATTTGTTCTCTAAGTGATAGCTCATTAAATATTTGAAGTTTACTTTGAGCTTGTCGATTATATTGATTGATTTGATCGAGTGCATACTCTTTTATCGGATAAAGTTCCATTCTTGTTTTATGGTTTTGAACTTCATCAATAATTTGATTCACAACTTCAACAACTTCAAAATATTGACCGAGCCCACTCAATGCTTTTGCATAATAAATCATCATCGCATCGTAGTCACCAATACCTTGCTTTAATATAACTATCGTTTCTTCTCTTAATTCCAAATAATAACCTAAAGCAAATAGCATCTCACATTTCGTCATAGCTAATGAGGTATCAAGTTCAAAAGAACGCTCGTATTCCTCAAATAGTTTATATGCTTTGTCATATTGTGTCTGTTTCATACTTTCCTTAATGTCATGAACTAATTTTTTTCGTGCTCGTGGAAATGGAATAATGTCAGACAACTCTCCTCACCTCAATTAAAGTGCTTCTAGTATGAGACTGCTCCAAGTTTCAAATTGACTTAAATCTTTAATTTCCTCTCTATTAACCCAATCTATAGATAACGTATCTGTTTCCTGAACTTCAACATCAGCCCGATCTACTTTAATACTAAATACTACACCCAAATGAACCTGTCCTACTTCGTTTGTGTCATCATTAATAAAGCCTAAATATTCTAGATTTTGAGTTTTTTGAAAGTCTAAGCCGACCTCTTCTTCTAACTCTCTTTGCGCATTAGTACGTAATACTTCATTAATATCTTCTGCGCCAACTACTTCATTCATATGGCCGCCAACTCCGATTGAACCTTGACCATGTAAGCGGGATTCGCCACCACCTGAAAGTCGTTTATATACGAGCAACTGACCTTCATAATTTTCTAATAAACAGTATGACACGAGTTGTTTATACTTGGGATCATCTTCCATATCTCCACGCCGTTTTATTTCATATGATTTTAAGGCGTCCATAATCTCTGAACCCTGAATTGTATCTTTACTTAAAAATCCATCAAATTGATTCTCTTCATTTTTGAATACAATCTTGCGAGGGACTACATTGATCATCTCATCATATTTAGACATATTAATCTCCTTTATGTATTATTCCTGAATTTATTTTATCAAAGTTACAATACTTATCAATTCTTAACCAATAATGACATAGCGTTAATGTATACCGACCTCATCTTTAAATCTTAACTAAATCTCTTACTTTAACCACAAATATTAGCTTGAGTCCTTTATTAGCTGTAAAAAAAATCCTTCCAAATGGTCAGTACACCATCTTTGGAAGGAATAGTTATCTCAATTATTTTAAAGCTTCTTTCGCTTTAGATACTAATTCGCCGAAAGCCGCCTCGTCAGAGATTGCGATTTCTGAAAGCATCTTACGGTTGATATCAATTTCAGCTTTCTTCAAACCATTCATTAAACGAGAATAGCTGATATCGTGTTGACGTGCTGCCGCATTAATACGTGTAATCCATAATTTGCGGAAGTTACGCTTTCTTTGACGGCGGTCACGGAAAGCATATTGACCTGATTTCATTACTTGTTGTTTAGCTGTTTTATATAAAGTGCGTTTTGCACCGAAGTAACCTTTAGCTAATTTAATCGTTTTTTTACGACGTCTTCTAGTTACTGTTCCACCTTTAACTCGTGGCATAATAAATTCCTCCTTCTAATATCTTTAAGTCTGCTTAGTTATTATTTCTTGTAGGCTAATAATTGTTTTACTCGTTTCATGTCTGATTTGTGTACGAGTTTAGCTTTACGCAATTTACGTTTTTGTTTAGTGTTCTTATTAGCAAATAAGTGAGAAGTGAAAGCTCTTGAACGTTTTAATTTACCTGAACCAGTTCTCTTAACACGTTTAGCTGCTCCACGGTGTGTTTTCATTTTTGGCATGATAAATTCCTCCTAGTATTATTTTTCGTTGTCAGCTGAAGGGGCTAACATAATAAACATTTGGCGACCATCCATCTTAGGTTTTTGCTCGATAGTCGCTATATCTTTCGTTTCTTCAGCGAACTTTTCTAAGACACGCTGACCGATTTCTTTATGGGTGATAGCACGACCTCTGAAGCGAATAGAAACCTTACATTTATCGCCTTTAGATAAGAATTTACGTCCGTTCTTAAGTTTAGTTTGAAAGTCATGTTCTTCAATAGTTGGACTTAAACGTAATTCCTTAACGTTAATTGTTTTTTGTTTCTTTTTCATTTCCTTTTCTTTCTTCTGTTGCTCAAATTTATACTTACCGTAGTCCATAATTCTAGCAACAGGAGGTTTAGCGTTAGGAGCTACTACTACTACATCTAAACCTACGCGATCGGCCATGTCTAATGCTTCTTTTTTAGATTTAACACCTATTTGATCGCCATCTTGCCCAATGAGACGAATCTCTTTTGCACGAATACGTTCATTAACTTGCGTTTGATTTTTTGCTATGGTTGACACCTCCATTAATTTTACGAAAGTAGCACCAAGTAAAAGAAGAGCAGGTACACGTAGGTACCCGCCCTTCTATCACATGACTTATACATGTTATGTGACCTGCCAACTGCTCATCGCGTCGCTACAGGTGAGAAGCGGATACTTCTACTTGGTTCGTTTCGTATTCAACATTAGTTATCATACCAACGTTCTAACTATAAGTCAATAGATTATTAAACTTTAATGATGCTTAATTTCATCCATCTTAACATCTTGTCGTAAATCAACTTTATCTAAAGGTATCTTCTTCGTTTTATATCTCAATTTATGATAGATGAAGAAGAATAGGAAAATGGGAATCCCCATATAGGTCGTAATAAAACGATTAATATCAAAATGCCCAGTCTTAATGAAATCCACGTCTTGACCAACAATTACAATTATACAAAGTATACCTGCAAAAATCGGCCCAAATGGAAACAACTTAGCACGATACTTTAACTTAGACTTATCATAATTTTGGGCTTCAAAAGCTCGTCTAAAACGGTAATGACTCACTGCGATGCCGACCCAAGCTATAAACCCAGTCATACCACTTGCAGCAACTATATATTTATAAGCATCGCCACTAAGATGTTGCAGACCGAAGATAGCTAAGACTATAGCTGCAGTAACTAACAGCGAAACGTAAGGTACGCCGTGCTTATTAGTTTTACCAAACACTGGATAAGCTAATTTATCCTTGCTCATAGAATATAGCATTCTCGTAGAGGCATACATCCCTGAGTTACCCGCAGAAAGAACTGAAGTTAAGATAACCGCGTTCATAAAAGATGCTGCAAAGGCTAAGCCAGCATTTTTAAAGACTAGAGTAAATGGAGAAGTCGCTACATCACTATCGCCGCCCATAAGAGCAGAACTATCGTATGGTATGAGCATGCCAATAATGAAAATGGCTAAAATATAAAACAATAAGATTCTCCAAAATACTTGTTTAATAGCTTTTGGTACCGCTCGTTCCGGGTTTTTTGACTCTCCGGCAGTGATCCCTATTAATTCAGTTCCTTGGAAAGAGAACCCAGCTACTAGGAAGACGCCTAGAATCGAGAGCAAGCTGCCGCCAAAACCATCACCTAATATAGGACCGTCGCCTTTAGTGAAAGTTTCAAATCCTACATAATGGCCGCCCATAATTCCAATAATCGTCAATAAACCTATAATTATAAAGATAATAACAGTTACTACTTTAATTAATGCAAACCAATATTCGCTCTCTCCATAAATGCGAACCGATAAAGCATTTAAAGAAAATATAATAACTAGGAATATTAAGCTCCAACCCCAGGCAGGAAGATGCTGCAATGGGCCCCAATATTTGATGACTTGTGCTGCTATTGTAACATCTGCAGCGACGGTTATAACCCAATTAAACCAGTAGTTCCAGCCTAAAGCAAAGCCAAGTGATGGATCTACAAAACGCGTAGCATAAGTACTAAATGAACCAGAAACCGGTAAATACGTAGCCATTTCTCCTAAAGAAGTCATTAAGAAGAAGACCATCATGCCGATTATTGCATAAGCTAGCAGTGCGCCAAGTGAACCAGCATCATGGATAGCACCACCTGAAGTCATAAATAGACCAGTACCGATACATCCACCTATAGCTATCATTGATATATGGCGATCTTTAAGACCTCTTTGAATTCCTTCATTTTGATTTGAACTTTTCTCCATAGAAGCTCCCTTTCTAACAGTAGAGGTTACTTTCTATCTCAATCTTTAGTGCTCACTATGAGTGATTTCTAGCACTAGTAAAAAGGTTGCATACCCTGTGGATATGCAACCGATTAAAATATATGATAGGTAGCACATCACATCTGTGACAGTCCAGTTTCTTTCAATAACTGGCCCAACAATGCATATTAATGGTTATACATCATTTCGGCAACTTTACCTTTCAGATGATATCTATGATTCCATAAAATCTCCATCAACTTACTGATTAAAGCCGCAACCTCTAACTCTTTTTTTATATTTAGCTTATTTCTATCTAACTAGCATTAAATATACCTTATAAAGCTGAGCATTTCAAGTTTATCTTTGCTTTTTCAATCTAATTTCATCTACTAAGTTCCATATAAATTCATCTCGTTCCATAGTTTCTTGATCTTTAGAACCGTATTGACGTACATTAACTTCATTATGTTCTACTTCTTTATCGCCAACAACTACTTGATAAGGTACTTTATGCATTTGAGCTTCCCGAATTTTATAACCCATTTTTTCATTTCGATCATCGATATTAACTCGGACTCCTTGAGATTTAAGTTCATCTTGTAATGATCGGGCGTAATCATAATGAAGATCAACATTAACTGGTATAATTTCAACTTGTCTTGGTGCTAACCACGTTGGGAAAGCGCCTTTTGTTTCTTCAGTTAAGAATGCTACGAATCGTTCCATAGTAGACACTACTCCACGATGGATAACTACAGGACGATGTTGTTCGCCATCTTTACCGATATATGTTAAATCAAACTTTTTAGGTAGCAAGAAGTCGAGCTGGGCTGTTGAAAGCGTTTCTTCTTTACCCATAGCTGTTTGAACCTGAACATCTAGCTTAGGTCCATAGAAAGCCGCTTCGCCTATCGCCTCTTCGTATTCTAGACCTAACTCATCTACCGCTTCTTTCAACATACTTTCTGCTCTCGTCCACATTTCGTCATCGTCAAAGTACTTCTCTTTATCTTCAGGGTCACGATAACTTAAACGGAAAGTATAATTTTTAAAACCAAAATCTTTATAAACATCAATGATAAGTTCTACAACACGTTTAAATTCCTCTTTAATTTGATCAGGTCGAACAAAGATATGCGCATCGTTTAGTGTCATTCCTCTGACACGTTGTAAACCGGATACTGCCCCGCTGGCTTCATAGCGATGCTGCAAGCCTAGCTCGGCAATACGAATCGGTAATTCTCGATATGAATGAGGTTTATTAGAGTAAACCATCATATGATGTGGACAGTTCATAGGTCTTAATACCATCTCTTCGTTCTCATCTAATTTCATCGTCGGGAACATATCGTCTTGATAGTGATCCCAGTGGCCAGAAGTTTTATAAAGCTCTACATTCGCCATGATAGGTGTATACACGTGGTCATACCCCATGCTTTGTTCTTTATCTACGATATAGCGCTCAATTTCTCTGCGTATAACCGCTCCATTAGGCAACCATAACGGCAGTCCTGAACCGACAAGTTGATTATTAGTAAATAAATCCATTTCTTTACCAATTTTACGATGATCGCGTTCTTTTCTCTCTTCAAGCATTTGCAAGTGAGCTTTCAAATCTTTTTTGTCAAAGAAAGCAGTACCGTAAATACGCTGGAGCATTTTATTATTGCTATCGCCGCGCCAGTACGCACCTGCTGTAGATAAAAGTTTAAATTCTTTAATTTTTGAAGTTGAAGGAACATGTACACCTCGACATAAGTCTGTAAATTCACCTTGAGAATATAAAGTTACATTCTCTTCTTCAGGGATAGCATCTATAAGTTCTAACTTATACGGATCATCTTTAAAGAATTCCTTAGCTTCTTGACGACTTACGACTTCTCTTTTAATAGTATGATTTTCATCTACTATTTGCTTCATCGTCTTCTCTATTTTTTCAAAGTCATCTGAAGAGATGTTTTGATCAATATCAAAGTCATAATAGAAGCCGCCCTCAATAACTGGACCTACGCCAAACTTCACATCTCCGTACAATCTCTTTAGTGCTTGTGCCATCAGGTGTGCTGTTGAATGACGTAAGACATTTAATGCTTCGTCACTACCCGGAGTAATGATTTCAATTTCACCATCCTCTTCAAGGGGCCGTGTTAAATCAACCATTGTACCGTTAAATTTACCTGCTACCGCTTTCTTTCTTAATCCAGGGCTAATAGAACGAGCGATCTCCTCAGTAGTCGTACCTCTATCAAACGCTTTACTATTACCATCAGGAAATTGAATATTAATTTGATCCATTTATAATCCTCCTCTTCAAATTCTTAATCGGCGCATAGCTGCAATCTAGTTAGAAGTGCTTACAATCCTACTTTCAATTTTAAAAATAAAAAAACCTCATCCCATAAGGGACGAGGAATTCGTGGTACCACCCTAATTAGATCTCTCAGACAGTATAATTAATTAGAGAGATCACAAGCTCTACATAAGATAACGGTCTTGAGCCGGATATTCATTACAAATATCATTTATAAAGGGAGTAATAAAATTGAGTTGAACGCTAGATTCTCATCTTCGCTAGCTCTCTGTAGTTCAGAGCTCAAATTATCGTATCCTTTATATGTTACGCCGATTTATATTCGTATCTATTATACAACATTTAATCAGATTTTCAACTATCACGATAGTTTTTACCCACTAGATAATATGGTAACGCTAAAGCTTTAATTCGCTCCATGATACGTGCGCCTTTCGTCTCTTCTGCACCTTGACGGGTTAAAGAGAAATGGTGTTCTAACTCAGTGAAATTAAGATTAGAGCTAAAGAATGTCGGCAGTTCATGTACCATACGGTAATGTAGCAAAGGACCGATAACTTCATCGCGTGCCCATGTGGTGGTCTCTTCTGCACCAATATCATCAAGAATTAATACATTTGCCTCTCTCACCTTTTTCAATCGCAGTTCAAAGGTATTATCGCTAAACCCGCTTTTTAAATCACGAATAAACTCTGGTAAATAAACTATAGTTGAAGGTATTTTTTCTCTTTTAAGTTGATTAGCTAACGCGCATAGTATGAATGACTTACCTGTCCCAAAAGGTCCGTACAGATATAAGCCCTTTAAATTCTCGGTACTCCCGTTTTTAATCCGTTCACATATTTCATTAGCTGCCATGGCAACATCTAAACGCTCTCTTTGATCCATATAAATATCTTTCAACTGAGCATTAAGTGTGTTTCTTTGCATGTGATGAGAAGTAATGAGATTAGCATTATATTTTTCTTCATCATGCTTAAGTTTACAAGGACATTGAAGGTAACGAATTTTAAAATGATTATTTTCGATATAAAGCTCAGGCACGTGGCCTTGCACGAAATTCGGGCAATCTTTATATGCATGACCATCATAGGTTTTTTGTTGGTCCCTATACTCCTGTAATATATTTAAATCCCGTTCGATCATAGAGTTTGTAATTTCAGAACGATGCGCCTCTAAAAATGATTTAACATCTGGATCGTTAATGACGTCATGCTTTATTCGAGCTATCTTTTTATCCAAACCTTTAGATTTACCTATAATGTCGTCAAAACGCTTCATCCATCGTCACCTCCATTCCACGTTTGATTTAAGTATTTCAAGAAAGCTTCGCGATCTTGTTGTAATGATTCGTCTATTTTAGAAGACTCGTCACTGTTATTTTTTCTTTCCTCATTATTGTTTTTTTTACGTTTTTTTAGCCATTCCGGCGTGAGCTCACGAGAATAGTAATTAGGTTTATAGTAACGTTTTTGATTTGTTTTTTCTTTTTTATTAGAAGCTTGTTTAACTACATGTGTGTATGCTTCTTTAGAATTGTTAAAACCTTTCTTCTTCCAATTCGATGCGATTTCCATAATATAATTTTTAGGAAGTTTCATATCTTCTTTTAACATTACGTATTGTAATAACACATTAATAACTCCGAAGGATAATTTTTCTCTCTCTATCAGTTCTTCAACAATCTTTTTTTGTTGCGTTGTAGGTTCCGATTCAGACCATGAAGCTAACATATCTATCGGACTGGTCTTTTCGAGTAGTTCAAACCAACCTTCAGTTCCAGGCAGAGCCTCCTTTTCAGCTTCCTCGGGTTTACCATTCGTGTTAAGAGAGGGTTGTTCATAGTTAGAGCGCACCTGAAGATTAGGAAACGTCTTGCCATGCTCCATAAAATAATAAGTGCGAGCTTGTTTCCTCAACTCTTCTTGTGATAATTCTTGAGCGCTTGTGATAGACTTCAAGATAATGCTTTTCATCGCTTCTGGCGTCAATCCATATAATGTTGCAAGCTGAATAATCAGCTTTTTCGCATTACTGTCCACTATTTTAGTACTTATAAAATGGGATTGTAACAAATCATATAACAGTTCGAAATCAAACTTAACTTCAGATAAATCTAACCCTTTATAAGCGTCGTCTTGATGTACGCGATTATCTTCATTTTTGCTGAATGTTTCTGGAATTTTAAACACGTCAGTGTATTTACAAGTTATTTCTTGAAAATCACTTAGGTCAACTTGCTTTGAGAATTCAAAGAAGCGCTTAAGCTGATGATAACGCTGATTGCCTATTTCACTGTGTAAAAAGACAGAAAGCATCGGGTCGTCAAAAAATTGTTTAGCGCTCGGTGGTTGTACCAGTTCATATAGAAAGTGAGATGCATCTTGGCGATGTTTTACATAAGTTTTAACTAACCCTATACCTTCTAACACGTCCATATTATTACGAAACTCTAATAAATTAATCTTCAATTCATTCATAATCGTATAATGTGTATGAACTAACTGCTCATCACGAGTGTCTGCAAACTGGTCTAAGTATAGATAAAGACCAGTAGCACTAGAGCCAATTAGGGGTGTGAACAAACGATTGATGATTTCTAAGTGAGAGTGATGAAGTTGGAAATGTCTAACTATATCAAAATGGTCTTTAGGTCTTAGTCCGTAGTCATCAACATTCATAGTCATTTATTGTCACTTCTCTTCTCCTTAGAAAGAATACCTTGCATTGATGCTAATAGTTGGTCTACGTCTTTAAATTCTTTATATACCGACGCAAAGCGAACATATGAGACTTGATCTACATGCATGAGTTTATTCATTACGTGTTCTCCGATTGCTCGAGAAGAAACTTCCGCTTGTCCATCATGTCTTAGTTTCCACTCAACATCATTCGTTATTTCTTCTAGTTGTTCATATCGTACTGGTCTCTTTTCACATGAACGCACCAAGCCATTTAATATCTTCTCACGTAGAAATTGTTCTCGTGTACCATCTTTTTTAACTACAATTAAAGGTCTTTTTTCTATGTGTTCAAATGTAGTAAAACGCGTTGCACAGTTCTCGCACTCTCTACGTCGACGAATCGCATTGACATCATCAGCGTGTCGGGAATCAACGACACGTGAGTTTGTAGCACTACATTTAGGGCACTTCATCGTCAATTCATCCTCTCTAATAGATTACAAATTATTATACTATAAATGCGACTATCACAAAAGAAAGCTAATAACTAATCAACTTTATAAAGAGAGAGTGAAAGTCTGAGGACATAAATTCCTAAAAAGGGAGCGGGACAGAAATCTAATTTGAATAAAAAGATTTCTGTCCCGCTTCCACTGCTGTTCTCTATTTATACAATTCGTCGTATTGAATGTTTACGTTTTCCTAGAGTGCCGTCTCAGTCATGGTTTTTCAGTCGCCCCAACTTGCTTTGCTTGTGGAAACTGATTTATCAGTTTCTCTGTGTTGGGGCCCCCACCCCAACTTGCTGTGCTTGCGGAAACTGTCTTACCAGTTTCTCTGTGTTGGGGCCCCCACCCCAACTTGCTGTGCTTGCAGAAACTGTCTTACCAGTTTCTCTGTGTTGGGGCCCTACCCCAACTCGCTGTGCTTGCAGAAACTGTCTTACCAGTTTCTCTGTGTTGGGGCCCCACCCCAACTTGCTTTGCTTGTGGAAACTGTCTTACCAGTTTCTTTGTGTTGGGGCCCCTGAATTTAATGATCTAATTACAGGGCATTGCCAATTTGTTCTGCAATATCTACTACTCTGTTTGAGTAACCCCACTCATTGTCATACCATGCAATTACTTTTACTTTATGATCTCCCATTTGCATTGTGCTCAGCGTATCGACGATAGCAGAATGTGGATTCGTATTAAAGTCAGAAGAGACTAATGGCGCATCTTCAGTAGCTAAGACTCCACCTAAGTCGTTATTTCTAAACGCTTGGTTAACTTTCTCTACAGTAACTTCCTGTTTCAAATCGACCACTAAATCTACTAATGATACATTCTTTGTAGGCACTCGTAATGCCATACCATGAAGCTTACCTTCTAATTCAGGCATAACTTCTTTTAGTGCTTTCGCAGCACCTGTAGATGTAGGTATGATACTTTCGTTGCAAGAACGAGCTCTTCTCAAATCTTTGTGTGGATTATCTATATTCTTTTGATCATTTGTTATGGCGTGTACAGTTGTCATAAGACCGCTTTCAATCCCGAACGTATCATTTAATACTTTTGCAACTGGTCCGATACAGTTAGTAGTACATGAAGCATTACTAAATATATCATAACTATCTACGTCTAAATCTTGGTCGTTAACGCCTTTTACGATCATTTGTACGTGACCACCTTTAGATGGACCCGTTAACAGCACCTTTTTAGCCCCAGCATCGATATGAGCTTGCGCCTTATCACCGTGATTAAACACTCCTGTAGCTTCAATCACAATATCTATATTTAAATCTTTCCATGGTAGTTTAGACGGCTCCCGTTCTGATACTAATTGTATTTCTTTACCGTTTACTTTAATACCATTTGATGTAGCTTCGACATCTAAATCGTATTTACCATGAGTCGTATCATGTTTGATTAAGTGTGCAATAGTTTCAGATGGGTAACTAGCATTAATAGCAATAACATTCAGATTATCATTCTTTAGAGCTATTCTTAACACCATTCTACCAATTCTGCCCATTCCGTTAATTGCAATGTTTGTCGACATAAAAAAAGCACCCCTCAAGTTATGTGTTATACTTTATGATAATAGTGTAACATAAAACTTTATTTTTGAAAGCGGTTTCTAATAAGTTTTAAAAAAAGTATTTTTGAGAATCAAGTAATTAAACTATCTCTCAAAAATACTTCTTCAATGTAAATTAATGAATTAGCTAGTTGAGTCATCTAGTGATTGCTCTATATAGCCTTCCTCTAAAAGTAATTTTTCTAAATTTTGTTTAAGATCTAATTTAGTATCACGATTATCGATAACATGGTCGGCCATACGACGTTTTTTATCGATAGAAATTTGGCTATACACTCGCGCTTTAGCATCTTCCATGGATAAATCATTACGCTCCATTAAACGATCGATTTGTATACTTTCAGAAGTGTAAACTAACCAAACTTCATCTACAGTATCTTCTAGCCCATTTTCAAAGAGCAAAGGTATATCCATGATCACGTTATGACCCTCTTTAAGGTATTGTTGTTTCTTTATATCCATGATTTCTCTAACAATGGGGTGAATAATGTTATTAAGTTCTATTCTTTTTTCTGGTTGATTAAATACAATCTCTCCTACGAATTCTCGATCCATCTCACCGTTCTCGTCAATAGCTTCGTCTCCAAACACTGCTCTTACTTGTTCTAAACCTTTAGATCCTTTCTTAACAGCTTGGCGAGAAGCAATATCAGCATCGACGATTTTAAATCCATGAGCTGATAATAATTTTGAAACGGTAGATTTTCCTGTAGCAATTCCACCTGTTAATCCTATAACTTTAGGCATAATTTCCCTCTTTCTCTATGATTGACATGTGGGACAAAAATGTGAGTTTCTAGTAGCGATAACTTGAGTTTGAATACTATGTCCACATACTTTACATATCGTTTGTTTATATACATTGAGATGTAATTGCATCTCACCACGTGCGCCATCAGCATGTCTGTAACTTGAAACGCTAGTACCTCCATATCGAATTCCTTCTTCAAGAACTTCTCTAATATAGTAGAATAACATCTTTTGCTCTTGAAAATTTAGAGATTCAACTTTTCTTGCTGGATGAATGCCTGCTCTAAATAGTGCTTCACAAGCATATATATTTCCGCACCCTGCTACGACTTTATGATCTAGAATCACATCTTTAATAGGCTTTCGTTGAAATTTCTTTAAAGATAAAATTGAAAGGAAGTGTTCCATTGCTGAAGAATCAAATGGCTCGGGTGCGATCTCTAAGATAGGCGGATAAGCTTCAACTTCAGGTACATTTCTTATTTCTCCAAATCGACGTATATCAGAATACACCAGCATTTTCCCATTATTTAGGTAAAATATTACGTGCCAATGCTTTCTGTAATTTATATCTGCAATGTCATCTAAACTATTAACAATAAAAAAGCCTCCAGCCATGCCTAAATGACTAATTATTATTCGATGGGTGTCATGATTACAAATATTAAATAAAATATATTTACTTCTTCGTTCTATTCTATCGATTGTAAAGCCTTCCGTAAACGTCTTAAAAGTCTCTAATTCGAGACCTTTTATGATCGTTTCTCGTCCTTCACGTTTACCTTCAACTACTTTTTTTGAGAACTCCACTTGATTAATAGTAGCACCTTCAACTTCGGGTACAATGCCCCGCTTAACATGCTCTACTTCTGGTAATTCAGGCAAGACAACACCTTCTTTCTATTTAGCATCATACCACGTGGAACCATAACTTGATTCAACTTTAAGTGGTACATCTAAGTCCATGGCATGTTCCATTATATCTTTGACAAACAAGCTAAACGCTTCTACTTCATCCCTTGGAATTTCAAAAATAAGCTCATCGTGAACTTGAAGTAATAAAGTAGCATTGAACTGAGTGTTTTTAATTTCTCGATCAAATTTCACCATTGCTAGTTTAATTATATCCGCCGCACTTCCTTGTATAGGGGTATTCATCGCAGTTCGTTCAGCAAAACTACGAACGTTGAAATTTCTACTTGTTATATCAGGTAAATAACGACGTCTATTTGATAACGTTTCAACAAATCCTTCAGATTTGGCTTGCTTCTTAATCACACTCATATACTCTTTAACTCCAGGGAAACTGTCTAAATAATCATCTATAAATTTCTTAGCTTCCTTACGACTGATATTTAAACTCTGGCTCAAACCATAATCACTAATACCATATACAATTCCGAAGTTAACCGCCTTAGCTTGGCGGCGCATTAAACTATCAACTTCATCTGCTTCGACATTAAATACCTTCATAGCTGTAGCAGCGTGGATGTCATGATCATTTATAAAAGCATTTTTTAGGCTCTCGTCTCCAGTAATGTGCGCTAAAACGCGTAATTCTATTTGAGAATAGTCAGCGGAAAAGATCACGCTTTCTTTACTTGTAGGTTTAAAAGCTTTTCTAATTCGCTTGCCTTCTTCTAATCTCACCGGTATATTTTGAAGATTTGGATCAACAGATGACAAGCGACCTGTTTGAGCAAGTGTTTGATTAAAGCGAGTATGAATGCGATTGTCTTCACTGATAACTTTTTGCAGCCCTTCAACATAAGTGGATTGCAATTTAGCTAGCTGGCGATATTCTAAGATGTGGTCAATAATAGGATGTTCTCCCTGTAGTTGTTCTAGAACGTCAACTGCAGTAGAATATCCAGTCTTCGTTTTTTTAATTACTGGAAGCTCTAACGTCTCGAACAACACTACTCCCAATTGTTTAGGTGAGTTGATGTTGAATTCTTCTCCAGCCGCTTCGTAAATTTTGTTTACAAGCGCAGTTAGTTTTTCCTTTATTTCTTCTTCCATTTTCTGTAAATCAGCTTTGTCAGTATATATACCTATCTCTTCCATTTTACTTAAGGTATATGCTAAAGGAAGCTCCATGTTATTCAATAAGTCCAATTGATCATGTGATTCTAACTCTTCGACCATCTTTGGTTTAGCTTCTGCTATGCTGTGAAGTATTTTTGCAACATGTTGCGTCAATACTTCGTCGTTCGGCACTGCTCGCTTTTTACCTTTTCCATAAATTTGAATATCAGTATCAACATAATTAAGGTCATACTGACTTACCACTGAACTGACATCATCGATTGAACGAGAAGGATCTATAATATAGCTAGCTAACATGATATCAAAATCGACATTTTGTATATTAATGTTTAAACGGTGCGCAACTACAAAAGTCTTCTTAGCATCATACACTATTTTTTTAGTGTCCTTACGCTCAAGCCAATCGATGAGTCCTTGATGTTTAGTCAGCTCCTCTATACCAACTACCAGATGTTTATCTTTAGCGTAAATACCAAATTTCAGAATGTCATCTTTCAAATAATTCCCGCCGTCTACTTCAAAGTGAATAATGGCGTCATCAAGATTCGAGAATTCTATACCTTCTATTGAAGTAGTTGGATTAATAGTTATGTCAGCAGATGAACTATCACTTGAATGCTCATCCAATTGGTTAAGCAATTGTTTAAACTCTAATTCTTTAAAGAGTTCTATCTTATCTGTTTCATCCTTCTCTTGAGGTAAGAGCGTGTCATCTAAACGTACTTCAAGTGGACTATCACAATTAATCGTCGCAAGTTTCTTACTCATTAAAGCATCATTTTTACTTATTTCAAGCTTCTCTTTTAGTTTTTTTCCTGACACGTCATTCAGATGCTCATATACATTTTCAACTGTCTGGTATTGATTAAGTAACTTAATTGCTGTTTTCTCACCAACTCCGGCCACGCCTGGAATGTTGTCAGAAGTATCCCCCATTAAACCTTTCATATCGATGATCTGAGAAGGCGTTAAACCATTGTATTTTTCAGCAATGAATTGAGGTGTATAATAGTCAACTTCAGTCACACCTTTTTTAGTATAATAAATTGTTACATTATCAGTGGCTAATTGAGTTAAGTCTCGATCACCAGTAACTATAATGGTTTCTAAATTACGCTTGTCAGCTTCTTTACTCAGTGTCCCTATTATGTCATCAGCCTCATAATGTTCAAGCTCATAATGTTTGATTCGATAAGCATCTAATAACTTTCTTAAATAAGGTAGTTGTTCACTGAGTTCAGGCGGAGTTTTTTGACGTCCGCCTTTATATTCTTTATACGTTTGGTGTCTAAAAGTCGTTTTGCCTGCATCAAATGCTACTAAGAAGTGATCCGGTTGTTCCTCTTTCAGAATTTTCTCAAGGAGCATGGTGAATCCGTAAATAGCATTTGTGTGTATTCCGGCTTTGTTCTGCAATAGAGGTAAAGCATAAAAGGCCCGGAAGCTTAAACTATTACCGTCTATTAAGACTAATTTACTCAATCTTTAAACCTCCAACATGGATTTACTTTCATTTTACCATAAACGATAACATGACCGAATACTTTAGCAATTGTATACACTAGTATCTAAATGATAAGCAGTTAAGCCTGGCTTTAAGATAAGATGTAATCAGTAACTAAGTTTAACCTGAAACCTATAAATAGGAGTGAAATTAAGAATGCCAACCATTCAATTCACTCCTATATACTAATATGTTATAACTGCTATTCGTTTTACTTAACTGTTTAACTTCTAAAAGTTACAGATCTCCAAACTTGTAATTGCAGTTCATTTAATAAATTTATTCAATCTCTAATGTTACTCTAAAGGTAGTACCTACTCCGAGTTCGCTTTCTACTTCAATTTGACCATTGTGAGCCTCTACAATATGCTTAGTAATAGACAGACCTAATCCCGTGCCTCCAGAGTCTCGACTGCGTGCTTTATCCACCCTATAGAAACGTTCAAAAATGTGGGCTTGATCCTCTTCGCTAATACCTATCCCTGAATCTCTGACTTCTAGTTTACACTGGTTGTCTTCAGTATAAAGGCTTACTACAACTTCACTGTCCTCTCTAGAGTAACTTATCGCATTGCTAAGCAAGTTGACTATGACCTGAGTTAGCTTAGATTTATTCCCATTAATAATGAGCTGTTGTTCAATATCTTCTTGTAGATGTATGTCCTTTTCCTCAGCTAAGTGTTCAAGGTTCATCATCGTCTCAAGACAGAGTGCTGAAAAGTTAAACTTCTCTTTCTTAATAACATTTTGTTGTTCTATATGAGATAAATCCAATAAATCAGTCACTAGTGATTCTATCCTATCTGACTCTTTATAAATAATACTTAAAAATGAATCTAATGATGTCTCATCATTTTTAGCTCCATCAAGTAATGTTTCTGAAAACCCTTTGATAGAAGTGATAGGCGTTTTAAGCTCATGAGAAACATTCGCTACAAATTCTCTGCGCAAGTTTTCTAATTTTTTGAGGTGAGTAATGTCATGTAACACTACTATCAAACCATATAGATGTTTTCTCGTCGATGAAAGCACAGGCACACATGCCATATCAAAATATTTTTCATGAACTTGAGTTAAATTAAGCTTAATTTGTTTATAAATAGACCTTTCTGTCTTAAATCCTTGAGCGATGTAGCTCTGTAATTCTGTATCTAAATAATCAGTATAACGCTCGTTAATAATATAATTTTTAGGTTTAAAATTATCATAGTACGCTTGATTGGCGACTACAATTTCTCCCTTATTGTTTATCATTAAGATAGAACTCGGTATATTCTCAATTGTAGCTGTTAACCGATGGGCTTGTAACTTTTGTTCATGATTTAAAATTTGCAATCTACGCGCTAAATTATTGGTGGTCACAAAGAGTGCTTTAGTTTCTTTAACGTTACTTTCAGGGATTCTAATATGGTAATGTCCATCTACTAGGAGTGACGTCGCGTAAGTCACTTCATTTATCGGCCGGATATAAGTTCGATGGATATGGCGCACCACGAAATACAGCATAACAAGCACAAACAAGCCAATCATACCGATATACTTCCATACTGCAATCTTTAAATTGTGTATTTTTTCGTCAGTACCACTAATAATTACTTCATAATTTCCTCTAAAAGTTTTTGAAGTAAACCGGTGATTTGAATGGTATTTATCATATAGATAAGTTGAAGGATTCGCTTCATTATTGATTTCTGGATTAACTTTTACCTTTCCTTCCGTGGTAAAAATATCTTTTCCATTTTTCTCAATGTGTATAGTTAACTCTTTATTTTTAGCTATGTTATGTACTTGATTAGTTTTATTATCCTTCACTAAGTCAATATAATGCTGGGCTTCATGATCAAGTTCCCTTTCATGACTATCAGCTACTGTTTGTGAGACAACATGTGTAATGATGAAACCGAGTAAAAGTAAACTTACAATGGTTAATGACCAAAGTAGTATAAGTAAACGCTGATGAAACTTAAGCATTAATTTTTAGGCCTTTCCAATTTGTAGCCAAGTCCTCGCACTGTTTTAATTAAGGTTGGTTGCTTTGGATTTTCTTCTAACTTATCTCTTAAATGACTAACATGTACATCCACGATTCTCGAATCCCCTGCAAATTCATAATTCCATACTGAGTTCAACATATGTTCACGCGTGATGACACGCCCTTGTCGTTCTATTAAATATAGAAGTAACTCAAACTCTTTCGGAGTGAGTTCTAAAAGTTCATCATCTTTGTATACTTCAAAGAAATCAGGTCTAATTCTAATAGAACCTATGATTATATCTTCATCATCATCGTTGTTCTCCATCTCTTTGATCATAACAGCACGCCGTAATATCGCTTTTACTCTAGCAACTACTTCTCTAGGAGAAAATGGTTTAGTCATGTAATCGTCAGCTCCTAATTCTAAGCCGAGAACCCGATCAAATTCATCTTCTTTAGCTGTAAGCATTAAAATTGGAACTAGATTTTTATTAGTTCGAACGTTCTTACATACTTCAATGCCATCCTTTTTGGGTAACATAACATCTAATACTACTAGATCAGGAGCACTGTCATCTATTTTTTTTAACGCTTCTTCTCCGTCATATGCTACTTCCACCTGATAACCTGCTTGTTCCAAGTTATACTTTAAAAGTGTTACTATAGATTGCTCATCATCAACTACTAGAACCTTCTGTGTCATAAGTTACCTCCAAAATTTAAAAATTCTACTATAAGTAAATTTTAATTCAAATTCTGATTACTTAAAATACTATTTACATAATCTTAACAAATGATTATAAAAATTTTATGAGAAAGTTCACATAATATTAATTAACTCCCTCATTAAAGCATTTTAACCTATTTTTAAAGAGAGAACTTATATATATCATTAGATCTTAACACTTTCTTAACAATACATTCGCAATATTAACATTTTTGTATGGATCGTCCCTCTACGGTAGAAGTACATTCTTGAAAGATTAATATTTTTAATATTCTAGTTACCAATCATTTCTGTAGTGAATTGATAAGACCTAAATAGTTCTATACTTGCAGCTTATTTAAATTTTCAAGAAGTTAAGATGAGGTTGAGACATAGGTTTCTGTGCTTTGGGAAAGCAATTAACGGCGTTCCAAAAGCTTGTTTGTCGACAGAAACTTTCACGATGAGATAAAATTTGGACAACAATTTTGCTCATCGTTCAGTTCTACTTAACCCCTAACCGCTCTTATCCCGACCTCGATATGAATATAACTTTTCACAACGTCTTAGCATTTTTTTGTAGTGGGACCCAACTCGCATTGCTTGGCGAAACTGATAAACCAGTTTCTCTGTGTTGGGGCTCCACCCCAACTCGCTTTGCTTGTGGAAACTGATAAACCAGTTTCTTTTTGTTGGGGCCCCACCCCAACTCGCTTTGCTTGTGGAAACTGATAAACCAGTTTCTTTTTGTTGGGGCCCCACCCCAACTCGCTTTGCTTGTGGAAACTGATAAACCAGTTTCTTTTTGTTGGGGCCCCAAACCAAAAACTTCGAGATTTTCGCAATTTTTACGAAAACCTCGAAGTTTTTTCTAATGAGGAGGCTGGGACATAATATAATGTCTCAGCCTCTTCAACATCTTTGCCGGGACGGGACTACGAAATCATTTTATTCAAATTAGATTTCTGCCCCGCTCCCTTTATTATAAACATTGTTATTTAATATTTTTGATTAATGCATCAGCAAATTCTGAAGTTGATACTTCTTCTGCACCTTCCATTAAGCGTGCAAAATCATAAGTAACAACTTTTGAAGCAATAGTAGTCTCAATTGCTTCTGTAATCTTATCAGCAGCTTCTTGCCAACCTAGATGTTCTAACATTAATACTGCACTTAAGATTTCAGATGAAGGGTTAACTTTATTCATATTCGCATATTTAGGAGCTGTACCGTGAGTCGCTTCAAAAATAGCATGACCCGTTTCGTAGTTAATGTTAGCTCCAGGTGCAATTCCGATACCGCCAACTTGTGCAGCTAAAGCATCAGAAACGTAGTCACCATTTAAGTTCATAGTAGCTACTACATCATGATCAGCTGGACGAGTTAAGATTTGTTGTAAGAAGATATCAGCAATTGAATCCTTGATAATTATTTTACCTTCTTGTTCAGCTTTACTTTGCGCTTCGTTTGCAGCTTCTTTACCTTCTTGTTCAACGATTTCATCGTATTGTTGCCAAGTGAAGACTTTATCGCCGAATTCATTATGAGCTAAGTCATAACCCCACTGCTTAAATGCACCTTCAGTAAATTTCATAATATTACCTTTGTGCACTAATGTAACGGATTTACGATTGTTTTCGATAGCATACTTGATAGCAGCACGGACTAAACGTTCAGTACCTTCTTTAGATACTGGTTTAACCCCTATACCTGAAGTTTCAGGGAAACGAATATTAGTCGCGCCCATTTCATTTTGTAAGAAATCAATTAATTTCTTAACTTCTTCAGTACCTTCTTTAAATTCAATACCTGCATAAATATCTTCTGTGTTTTCACGGAAGATAACCATATCTGTGTCTTCAGGACGTTTAACTGGTGAAGGAACACCTTTGAACCATCTCACTGGTCGTAAACATGTAAATAAATCTAATTCTTGTCTTAAAGCCACATTTAAAGAACGAATGCCTCCACCAATTGGAGTAGTTAAAGGTCCTTTAATAGCAATTAAATACTCTTTGATCGTCTCTAATGTTTCGTTAGGCAACCATTCACCTGTTTCATCGTAAGCTTTTTGACCAGCTAGCACTTCTTTCCATTCGATGCGCTTTTCACCGTTGTATGCTTTCTCAACCGCTGCATCGATAACACGACTTGCAGCTTTCCAAATATCCGGTCCAATTCCGTCGCCAATGATAAATGGAATGATTGGTTCATTTGGTACATTTAAACCATTATTTTGCTTAACAATTTTGTCTCCTGCCATGAGTTAAACCTCCACTTTAAATAATTAAAAATCTAGATTAGAGTTATATATTACTTAACTAGCTCTTATTCACGTTCGTCAATTGGTAAATAAGTACGTTCAGTTTCACCAATGTATTGAGCACGTGGTCTCATGATGCGATTATCTCTATATTGCTCTAACATGTGAGCTATCCAACCAGAAGTTCTACTTACTGCGAAGATAGGTGTAAACAAATCGTGTGGAATATTAAGGCTGTGGTAAACTGTCGCACTATAGAAGTCAACGTTTGGTATTAACCCTTTTTCTTCTTTCATTTTATCAGCAATTTTAACTGAAATATCGAAAAGTTCACTTTGATTTGTTTCTTTAGTTATTTTCTTACTCATTTCTTTAAGATACTTAGCACGAGGATCACCATTTTTATAAACTCGGTGACCAAAGCCCATGATCTTCTCTTTATTCTTAATTTTCTCGTCGATGTAGTCATCAACAGCGTCTACAGATTTCACATCTGATAACATGTTCATCACTCGTTCATTCGCCCCACCATGCAATGGTCCTTTTAAAGAACCTACTGCTGCAACTATACCAGAGTACATATCTGATAATGATGAAACAGCACAGCGGGCAGTAAATGCTGATGCGTTTAATTCGTGATCAGCATGTAAGACAAGTGCTTTATTGAATGCTTCAACTTCAACATCTGTTGGAAGTTCTCCATTTAACATGTAAAGGAAATTACCTGCGTAACTTAAATCTTTATTAGGCTTAACTGGTTCTTTACCTTCACGAACGCGGGCGAATGAAGTGACAAGCGAAGCAATTTTCGCTTGGATGCGAATTGCTCTTTCAAATTTCTTATCTTCTCCTTCATCTTCTGCATCAGGATCGAAATGTGCAATATAAGATACTGAAGTACGTAATGCCGTCATAGGGTGCACATGATCTGTGGCATATTCCTTAAAGTGATTATAAACGCGTGAATTTAACGTCATATAATCAAATAACTTATCTTTAAGCTCTTTAAGTTCTTCCTTATTAGGTAATTTATAATGCCATAATAAATAAACAATTTCTTCGAATTGTGCATTTTCAGCTAAATCATCAATATCATAGCCCGCATATGTTAATTGACTATCAATGATTGAACTTACTTTCGTTTCTGCTGCAATTACCCCTTCTAGGCCTCTTTGTAATTCTGCCATGATAAATTCCCCTTTTCTATTTCATAATGAAATGGCTTTCAAACTTATTATATCGAATAAATGCCATTATTGAAACCTTCTTACTTACAAACATTAATAGAAGAATGATTTTTCTCACTTCTTTAAAAGTAAGTAATATCGCTACTCCAGATATACTATATGATAGTTTAAGAGCAATTTATTATGAAATTTTATTTTAAAAGATGGCATTGACTACATATATGTAGCTAGCTATAACTACATTTTAATAGTTCTATACGCTTTGTTCAATTTATCTTCTGTTTTTAATTTATTATCGCTAGTAATAATTAAATCCGAATGTTTAAAAGTGGAATTTTACTCCTTAGTTACAGAAATGATTGTCATATCAACTCAAAAGTATATAATAGAAATAATTACGAATAGATTGAGATTAACTAATAGTTATAGTTTAAATAATTAGTGATTATAATAATTCATAAATCAAGAAATATTACTCTATTCTAGTTATTGATTTAGCTATTAGCTGTTAGCTACTCATTACTATTACACTGTACGTAAACGATTTAAGGGGAGTTTATTTACGGTAAATCTATAAACAAAGGAGATTGCTAAATGGCAAAACAACAGTTACAACGAGAATTAAGTAGTCGCCATGTGCAACTGATTGCAATTGGGGGAGCAATAGGTACAGGGCTATTCTTAGGGGCAGGACAGACGATTAACCTCACAGGGCCTTCCATTCTACTTACATATATCATTATAGGCTTTGTGCTATTTATGTTTATGCGAGGTTTGGGAGAAATTATGGTCGAAAATACGCATTTCAAATCATTTGCAGACGTCACAGGTCACTATTTAGGACCATTTGCCGGCTTTATTACTGGTTGGACTTACTGGCTAAGTTGGGTTATTACCGGAATGGCTGAAGTCACAGCGGTAGCTAAGTATGTAAGTTACTGGTTTCCTGATATACCGAACTGGTTGACTGCGCTATTCTGCGTCTTATTCTTAATGTTCTTAAACTTACTAAGTGCTAAATTATTTGGTGAATTAGAGTTCTGGTTCGCGATTATCAAAGTCGTCACTATTATCGCTTTAATAGTGATCGGTATAGTCATGATCGTATTTGCTTTCAAAACGCCTTTTGGTCATGCTTCATTGGCGAACATTTATAAACACGGTTTCTTCTCAGATGGCTTAAATGGTTTTATGATGTCTTTCCAAATGGCTACATTCTCATTTGTAGGGATAGAACTCATTGGTGTAACTGCTGGAGAAACTAAAGATCCGAAAACGATTATCCCTAAAGCTATTAACAGCGTACCAATAAGAATATTGATATTCTATGTTGGATCGTTAGCTATTATTATGTCAATCATTCCCTGGACTCAAATCAACCCTGATGACAGTCCGTTCGTAAAGCTTTTTGCTTTAATTGGCATTCCATTTGCAGCTGGAATTATCAACTTTGTAGTGCTAACTGCAGCAGCTTCTTCTTGTAATAGCGGTATTTTCTCTAACAGTCGCATGTTATTTGGGTTAGCTAAAAAAGAACAAGCACCTCCTATTTTTGAAAGTACAAATAAAAATGGTGTGCCTAATATTGCAATTATTGCTTCATCATTACTATTATTTATAGCAGCATTTCTAAACTATGTGATACCCAACTCAACATTAGTATTTACTTACATTACGAGCTTATCCACGATCTTATTTATCATCGTTTGGATGATAATCACTTTAGCGTATATAAAGTACCATCGTACTAACCCGAAAGCTCACAAACAAGCGAGATATAAACTGCCGGGTGGTAAGTATATGGGTTATCTCATACTACTGTTCTTCTTAATAGTATTTTGCTTGTTATTTGTGAATCATGACACGCGTATTGGTATTTATATCGCTCCGATATGGCTCATTATTCTAGGTGTTATGTATCTCAGATACAAGAGAGTCAATTCTAGTAAATAAATTATTTAGAGTAATTGTGATTTACGAAATACTCTTGATCCAAGCTCATACTACTGAGCCGATATTGTAGCAAGCTTTAAAAGTTATATCTTAATTTCATTCAGCATATTCTAATACCCATTAGCTAAATTTAAGCCAGCATCCAGTTAGAATGCGAGAGTTCAATTTACTCTGTACACTAACTAAATGCTGGCTTTTATATATATTTTAAATATAGAAAGCTGTAGTATGGATATGACAGTAGTAAATATTGACTAAAATAAAAACCCCTACTTAGACAACTTCTATTCATTATCTAAGCAGGGAGAATTATATAATATCATCCGTTTATTTAAAGCACATTAGCGTAACCTTCAAACACTTTACCTTGGTTAGCATCTACAGTAACAAGTGCGTCAGCATCAATAATCTCTATTGCATTGTTCACTCCTACTACAGTAGGAATGCCTTTTTCTAACCCTATTATCGCACTTGGTGAAGTAATACCATTTTCTTCTGTAACTAGTCCTTTCGCTTGTTCAATATATGGCACTAGTGATTCATCTACCGAAGTAGTCACGATTATAGCATCCGTTAAATCTTTATTTTCAAGGTCACTTGCATCTCTAGCGATTACAGTGCGACCTACTACCGAACTACGACCCACACCTTGACCGCTAGCTAATTCATCGCCAACTAAATGAAGCTTCATCATGTTCGTAGTACCCGGCTCACCAGTCGGTACTCCGGCAGTAATAATGATAAGGTCACCATTTTTAACGCGCTCAGTTTCTACCGCTGTAGCGACTGCATTATTGAGTAGTGAGTCTGTTGTTTTACGACCTTCTTTAACTACAGGATGGATACCCCATACAATGGCACTTTGACGTGCTGTCTCGGGATGAGGTGTTACTGCAATTATATCTGAATGTGGTCTGTATTTTGAAATTGTACGTGCCGTTGAACCACTTTCAGTAGCTGCCACAATTGCCTTAACATTAAGATTAAGCGCAGTATGAGCAACAGAAACACCGATTGCATTAACTAAAGATGTTTCTACTAATTCAGTTCTATCGGATAATAGCTTTCTATAATCCTGAGCTCCTTCAGCTGAAATAGCGATGTTGCGCATTGTTTTAACCGCTTCTTCTGGATAGTCACCAGCAGCTGTTTCCCCAGATAGCATAACTGCGTCAGTACCATCATATATAGCATTGGCTACGTCACTTGCTTCTGCGCGTGTTGCTCTTGGATTATGTTGCATGGAGTCTAACATTTGAGTCGCAGTAATGACAGGCTTACCAAGTTTATTACATTGTCTGATTAAGTCTTTTTGAACCATAGGAACAGATTCAGGTGGAATTTCAACACCCATATCACCACGAGCTACCATTAAGCCATCTGAAACTTGTAAGATTTCTTTAATATTATCTATACCTTCTTGATTTTCTATCTTAGGTATAATACTAATTGTGTTACACTCACGGTCTTCAAGAATTTTACGAATATCTAGCACATCACTTGGGCGGCGAACAAAGCTTGCTGCTATAAAATCAACGCCTTGCTCGATACCGAAATGAATATCATCAGCGTCCTTATCTGTGATACCAGGTAAATTCACTTTAACACCTGGAAGATTGACACCTTTTTTATTTTTTAATTCTCCTGTATTCAAGACATCACATAGTACTTCCCCGTTGTCTTTATCAATAGCTTTCACTTGTAGTTCAATTAATCCATCGTCTAAAAGAATGTAGGAACCTTCTTCAACGTCATCGATTAGATGATCGTAAGTAACAGAAATTTTTTCTGGCGTTCCTTCTACTTCAGTCATACTAACCTTTACTTCGGAACCTTTCGTTAACTCGATAACACCATCTTTCATGTTATGTGTTCGTATTTCAGGCCCTTTAGTATCTAATAAGATTCCTACTGTTTTACCTAAGCGTTGCGCTACTTTACGGATAGTGTCTATACGTGATTTATGCTCCTCATGATCACCATGAGAGAAATTTAAACGCGCAACATTCATGCCAGCTTTCATTAATTTTTCTATCATTTCTTCAGATTCTGAAGCTGGACCAATTGTACAAACAATTTTTGTCTTTCTCATTCCTAAATACCTCCTGCTAACTTAAATTGAAAGTTCTTTTGTTAATTCGTACATGCTGTAATCAAATTCGTGCTCGTTATTTCTAAAGATTTCCTCAAATGGTGTATAAGTTAAATTGTTATTTCTTATGCCGACACCTTTAGCTGTGTGGCCCTTTATTAATAAGTCTACGGCATAGCCGCCTAAACGTGAAGCGAGAACTCTATCCTGACCGGTCGGGCTCCCACCTCGTTGGATATGGCCAAGCACAGAAACTCGCGTATCGACGTTGATATATTTTAATAACTCATCAGCACACGCCTCTCCTGTCATACATCCCTCTGCAACCATGATTATAGAATGTTTTTTTCCTCGTTTAATCCCATTTTCAATGCGCTCTGCAATTTCTTTGATATCTGTGTCTACTTCGGGAAGAATTATCGTTTCAGCACCCACAGATAAACCTGCCCATAGTGCTAAATCGCCGCAATCTCTGCCCATAACTTCTATGATGAAAGTTCTAGCATGACTCGAAGCTGTATCTCTGATTTTGTCCACTGACTGTATAATAGTATTCAAGGCTGTATCAAAGCCGATCGTGAAATCAGTTCCATTAATGTCATTATCGATGGTACCTGGTATACCGATAGTTTGTATATCCTTACATTCTTCGCTAATACGCTGCGCCCCACGATAACTGCCATCACCACCGATAACTACTAGTCCTTCTATTCCCCGTTGCTTTAGGTTCTCAATCCCTTTTTCTCTGACACTTTTTTCTTTGAATTCAGGGCAACGCGCTGAATATAAAAAAGTGCCTCCCCGCTGAATAGTATCCCCTACTGAGCCAAGTTCCAGTTTATGAATATCGTCGTTAATTAGCCCTTGGTATCCTTGGTAGATTCCATATACTTCAATCTCATTATAAATAGCTGTACGTACGACTGCTCTTACAGCTGCATTCATCCCTGGTGAATCGCCGCCACTTGTCAACACTGCAATTTTTTTCATGAAAACTTACCTTTCTACCTTAATCTCTTAGTCCTAAAATACCACAAAAACAGCTCAACCGCTATGATTAACGGTTTATTTGAGCGATGAAAACGTTTAAGGTTATACTATTGATTTCAAGTTAGCAATTATGATGTTTTAAATTCGACAATTAATAATTAAGTATGTCATATTTAATCAGAAGTATGCATTTAAGTTATAGGATCAACCATCGTTTGAGAAATAAAATCTCACAAATATTCTTATGCAGCTATGTGAATAGAAAAGGGAGCGGGACAGAAATCTAATTTGAATAAAAAGATTTCTGTCCCGCTCCCTTTCTCTCTAGTCAAAGACCTTTATGTCCCAGCCTCCTAGAGTTGCCTCAATTTATTTATAGAAAGTTGTCAGTGCAATGAGCAACTAGCTAATCACACATTTTTACATCGATATCGAGTCACAACTTGTCATTGTTTCAAACGCTCTATTCTTTTATTTCACCTATATTTCTAAATTTATCATATCTTTGATCAATTATTTCTTCGGGGCTAAATTGAGTTAGTTCAGCTAAGTGACGTTCAAATATAGATTTTATACTTTCAGCTTGAGCTTCGACATCTTTATGTGCACCACCAAGAGGTTCACTAATAATCTCATCAGCAATATTTAAGTCTTTTAAATCACCAGCTGTTATTTTCATAGTCTCCGCGGCTATCTTAGCTAAACTGCTATCTTTCCATAGTATGCCGGCAGCACCCTCAGGTGAAATAACTGAATATGTGCTATTCTCGAGCATTAATACACGGTTAGCTATACCTAAGCCTAAAGCGCCCCCACTACCGCCTTCTCCAATAACTATGGAAATGACAGGCACATTGAGTGAAGCCATTTCAACTAGATTGCGTGCAATCGATTCACTTTGACCACGTTCTTCAGCCGCCTTACCTGGGTATGCGCCTTTTGTATCGATAAAAGTAAATATCGGACGGCCAAATTTCTCAGCTTGTTTCATTAAACGTAGCGCTTTGCGATAGCCTTCTGGATGTGCCATACCAAAGTTACGATAAATATTATCTTTTGTATCTTTCCCACGCTGCTGTCCTACAACAGTTACAGCTTTACCATTTAAATAACCTATCCCGCCGATCATAGCAGGGTCATCTCTAAAAGTACGATCCCCGTGCAATTCAATAAAAGAATCGAAAATATATGGGATGTAATCTAATGAGGTAGGTCTTTCTTGAAGACGTGCAAGTTGTACGCGGTCCCACGGCTTTAAATTTGTGTAGACCTTCTCTGTTTCACGAGCTAGTGATGCTTCCAACATATCGATTTCTTCTTGTAAATCTACATCATTTTTTTCTTGAGATTCTTTTAAAGAATCTATTTTTTTTCTAATTTCATATAAAGGCTTTTCAAAATCAAGCATTTTTATTCACCTCTTGATGCATTTTAAGCAAATTAGATAAAGTATCTCTCATATCCTTACGATGAACGACTTTATCTAATTGACCATGTTCTAATAGAAACTCAGAAGTTTGGAAGTCATCAGGTAGCTTTTCATTAATTGTCTGTTCTATAACACGACGACCAGCAAAGCCAATAAGTGCTTTTGGTTCACTAATGTTGATATCACCTACAGATGCAAAGCTTGCAGATACGCCACCAGTTGTAGGATTAGTTATATATGAGATATAAAGCAAACCGTTATCCATATGTCTCTTGAGTGATACACTCGTCTTGCCCATTTGCATCAAGGAGATGATACCTTCTTGCATACGAGCACCACCACTGGCAGAGAACAAAATAAACGGTAGGTTATGTTGAGTTGAATGTTCAATGATACGACATATTTTTTCTCCAACTACAGAACCCATACTGCCCATTCGAAAGCGTGAATCCATCACAGCTACGCCATATTTAACACCTTCGAGTTCTGCTGTACCCGTGACTACAGCTTCACTTAACCCCGTCTTTTCTTGATCTTTTTGTACTTTCTCTTCATAGCTAGGAAAATCTAATGGATTAGCTGAAGTCATTCCTTTATCAAATTCTTCAAATGTATTTTCATCTGAAATAGCTGCTATTCTATCGTGAGCAGTTAATATCAAATGGTGATCGCAGTTGAAACAAACATTTAAATTTTCGGCTAATTCCTTGGTGTACATTATCTTTTTACATTTAGGACATTTGGTCATTATCCCAGCTGGAACGTCGTTTTGTTTTGAATCCGAGACTGTAACATATTTTTTCTTTTTACTGCTTCGATTAAAAAAGTCTTTAAACATTAGTAAACCTCCACGTTTAAATTGGACGTACATCAACATTAATTGATAGTAAATATATAATATGTATTAAAGAGAGTGGAAATTGCAGTAACACTTACCACTCTCTAAGGGTAGATAGTAAATAAACGAATCGTTATTTAGAAATCTCGTTATTTACTACAAATATGTGAATAAAAATAAAAGTTCATTCAACTAAACCCTTATTTTTTAATTAATTATTTATCATTTAGGTCTGTAAGTTTCATCGTGTTATTATAAATATCCTCTGGGTCTAATTCAATACGAGCTACACCTGAGTCCATGGCCGCTCGAGCTACTTCTCTTGCCACAGATGGCGCTACACGAGAATCAAATGGGCCAGGGATGCAGTAATCTGGTTCTAGTTCACTAGGATCAATGAGATTAGCAATAGCTTCAACTGCAGCTTGTTTCATTTCTTCATTAATATGAGTAGCTTCCACATCTAATGCGCCTCTAAAAATACCAGGGAAGGCTAACACGTTGTTAATCTGATTAGGATTATCAGAACGACCTGTACCGATAACCTTAGCTCCAGCCTCTTTAGCATCATCTGGGGTTATTTCAGGGTTTGGATTGGCCATAGCAAATATAATAGGATCATCAGCCATAGAACGTACCATGTCTTGAGATAAAATGTCAGCGACTGAAACACCAATAAATACATCAGCATCTTTAATAACATCTTCTAAGTTTCCTTCTGTTTTATCTCGGTTAGTCCATTTAGCTACTTGATCTTTCGTTTTGTTCATTCCGTGTGGTCTACCTTCATAAATAGCGCCTTTTGAGTCACACATGATCATATTTCTAATACCATATGAATATAATAATTTTACTATAGCTATACCTGCAGCACCAGCCCCATTCAATACAACCTTAATATCAGACATATCTTTATCTACAATACGTAAAGCATTGATAAGACCTGCTACCGTAACTATAGCTGTACCATGTTGATCATCGTGGAACACTGGAATATTTGTTTCTTTTTTTAATCTCTCTTCAATTTCAAAGCAACGTGGAGCTGAAATATCTTCTAAATTAATACCACCATAATTCGGCTCAAGTAATTTAACTGTATTAACAATTTCATCTGTATCATTCGTTTTCAACGAGATAGGAACCCCATCAATTCCGGAGAAGCTTTTAAATAGAACAGCCTTTCCTTCCATAACTGGAATGCTAGCTTCGGCACCGATGTTTCCTAGTCCTAGAACTGCTGTTCCATCACTAACTACTGCTACAGTGTTACGCTTCATAGTATAGTCAAAAACTTTTCTTGGATCTTCATGGATTTCTTTGCAAGGCTCAGCAACACCAGGAGAGTAAGCTAAACTTAGCTCTTCTTTATTAGTAACTTTAACTTTAGGCGCTACTTCTAGTTTACCTTGATTTCTTCTATGCATTTCTAATGCTTCATCTCTTAATGTCATATGAAAACTCCTTTACCTAGCGATTACGAGTTAATCATCAATATACACTTTTATTACATTACTATCCAGAATTTTAGTTGGTTATTTTAAGCCATGTAATAAAAATATATACTAATTTAAAAACTGATGGCTATACCTAATTAACCATCAGTTTACTATATCATAATTTATTTAGGTCATAAAGTTATATAATCCTAATATCCCTTGGTGAAAATTGTTCAATAAACGAATTGATAACATCCGTTGCATATTTAATATGACCTTCTGGAACTAGTTGCTTCTGATTCGCGTCATAATAATAAATCATTACTTTGTACTCCGACATATGAGGATCAATTAAGAATTGCTTCGTTTCATCTGTTAAATGCTTTCTAACAACAATGTAGTTGAGACTATTTAGCTTTTGCTGTTCAAACTGATCCAAAGTTTCACATTTATTCACTATAAGTTGTAATTTATTTCTTCTTTCCTCAAATTTACCATACACAATCAGTATATTATCAATCTTTAAGTCTAACTCATTTCGTTTATATACATTTGGAAATATTACTCCATCCACCGTTTTTATACCATCATTTAAAGAAGTAAAGGCCATGTTTTGACCATTTTTAGTTCTGATACGCTTGATATCTTCAATTTGGATTAAAATCGGTTGGTGATTTAAAGCTTTACCTAATTGATAAATACCTAAATATTGCTTTTGGTCAAAAAGTTTTTCCATCGGGTGTTTAGTAATGTAAAAACCGAGATAATCTTTTTCGTACTTACTTAATAATTGATCAGGTAGTTCTTTTTTTTCTTCATACTCTTCTTTAGGTGTTAAAGTTTTAAAGATAAATCCATCTTGTTCAACATCACTTACATCATCCATCACTCTATCTATCGTACTGAGTAGAGTTGCTCTCGTGTGACCAAGGTGATCAAATGCCCCTACAAGTACTAGCGCTTCAAGTAATGAGACTGTCTTAACTCGCTTTGGCAATCGCCGAGTAAAGTCCATAAAATCTTTATAAGGGCCATTCTTCTTACGTTCTTCAACTATTACTTTAACACTTTGGTAACCAACTCTTTTTACTGTCCCTAAAGAGAGATAAATTGCTTTCTTAGTCGGTCTATAGAACCAGAAACTTTCGTTAATATTAGGTGGAAGTATTGTAATATTTTGTTGTTTAGCTTCATCAACAATCATTTTTGTCTTTTGTTCACTGCCAATTGAATTAGTAAGTATATTAGCGTAAAAGTAATTTGGATAATGAACTTTAAGATAAGCCATGATGTAAGCAATTTTAGAATAGCTAACTGCATGAGCACGGGCGAACCCGTAATTAGCAAACTTTAAGATTAAATCAAATATCTTTTTACTTACTTCAGCACTATATCCTCTCTCAACAGACCCCTCTATAAAATGATGACGCTCACTTTCGAGAACTGCCCTATTTTTTTTGCTCATCGCACGACGTAGTATATCCGCTTCGCCAAAGTTGAATCCTGCAAACTTATTAGCGATTTGCATAATTTGTTCTTGATAGATGATAACGCCATACGTGTTGTGTAATATAGGCTCAAGGTCAGGATGTAAATACTGGACTTGTGAGGGATCATGGCGCCGCGTGATATAAGTGGGGATCTCTTCCATAGGTCCCGGTCGGTATAGAGAGGTGACAGCGACAATATCTTCAAAATGCTGAGGTTTCAATCGCTGTAATACATCACGAATCCCCTCTGATTCAAGTTGAAATATTCCTGTAGTATTCCCACTTGAAAGCAAGGAAAATACTTTAGGATCATCGAAAGGTATAGATTCCACATCTATCTGCTCTTTTTGATGATAAGCTACTTGTTTAATAATATTTTGTATGATCGACAGATTTCTTAATCCAAGAAAGTCAATTTTCAACAGTCCCAGTCGCTCATCTTCAGTCATAGTCCACTGGGTCAATAATCCATTATCACCTACCGTAAGCGGCACGTATCTAACCAACGGATGATTATTGATGATAATTCCTGCAGCATGTGTAGAAGTATGTCGCGGTAGACCTTCTAATTTCTTACTGATCTCAAACCATTTCTCATGTCTGTAATTGCGTCGGACAAATTCTTGAAATTTCTTATTGTCGTAGGCTTGATTAAGCGTGATTCCTAATTTATGAGGAATTAATGAAGAAATCTCATTCAAAGTAACTTCATCAAAGCCCATAATTCGCCCAACATCCCTCGCAACGGCTCTCGCTTGTAAATGCCCAAATGTCACGATACCTGCTACGTGAGAACTGCCGTATTTCTCTTGCACATATTCTATCACACGATCGCGTTTGCTATCTTCGAAATCTATATCAATATCAGGCATCGTTACACGTTCAGGGTTCAAAAAACGCTCAAACAATAAATTATATTTTAATGGATCGATAGTGGTAATATCTAACAAATAACTAACTAAAGAACCAGCTGCTGATCCACGTCCAGGCCCCACCATTACATCATGTGTTTTAGCAAAATAAATAAGATCACTTACAATTAGAAAGTAATCCTCAAAACCCATTTCAGTGATAACTTGATATTCGTGCTCTAGTCTTTCCAGGTATTGGGGATTATCTAAATTTTTCTTTTTTAATCCTTTTTGAAGTAGTTGCCATAAATAGTGTTTAGAACTTATTTGGTCAGGCGTTTGAAATTTGGGCAATAAAGACTGATGATAGTGCAATTCGGCCTGACATTCAGCTACTATTTGTTCTGTATTCTTCCAGATCATGTCATCTATATTTAATTGCTGAATTTCATTCCTGCTATAAAAATACTGATCTAAGTCTTGAACATCATTAACTAAATCTAATTTTTGATTATCTCTTATAGCATGTAGCGCTGGTATAGTATCAACATCTTCTTTATTTAAATAACAGGCACTTTGCGCCCATACTTTAGGAATTTGATAGGAAGCAGAACTCTCATGGTTTTGATAAATTCCATCTAGCTGAGTGAAATGTTTTAAAATCGTCTCATTGTTAGAATTGAGATTTTTTAAAATCAACGCAAGGTCTTGCGTTTGACTGCTAACCCAAGATATAGGCATTTCCGTTAAGTCTTCTAGTTGCAAGTTTGTAGACAGCTCGTAAAGTAATTGAAGCCCTGAGTTATTCTTAGCTAGTATAAGCGTTTCAACTGACGTTAATCCGTCAGTCAAATAGGTAGTCATTCCAAAGATGGGATGTATGCCTGCTTCTATGCAGGCATCATAGAACTGTGGGTAACCATAGAGTACATTTGTATCGGTAATTGCAAGCGCTTGATATCCTTCTTTAACCGCTTTACTGACTACCTCTTTAATTCGAATACTTGAATTTAATAAATCGTATGAGGTATGAATATTTAAATGAGCTTGCATACTACCTGACCTCCTATTAGAGCTTACTATCTAACGCTTCAGCTAACTCATTAAACCTCTGCCAATCTCTAACTGAAACCCCTGAAGCATTTGGATGGCCTCCCCCACCAAAGTCATTGGCTACATCATTGATAATAATTCCTTTAGAACGTATCCGACAGCGAATTTCGGAACCCTCATCGACTGCAAATACCCAAATCTTTAAACCTTGTATATCAGCTATAGTATTTACAAAGAGTGATGCTTCATTGGGAACTAATTGATATTTTTTAAGTACATCTGAAGTAATTTGTACCTTTGCAAATCCTTTATCATTTAAAGTAAAGTTTTGAAGAACATAACCTTGAAACGGTAACAACTTCGGATCTTTTTCAGCTAATTGATTGAGTGCGTTCATATGATCAAACTCGTAATTTAATAGACGTGCACCAATTTCCATAGTATGAGGGGTTGTATTATTAAATAAGAAACGACCCGTATCACCTACTATACCTAAATAAAGTAATCGAGCTACCTCTTGGTCAATCATCGTAACGTCATTAAAGTAATCAATCATATCAAAGATAATTTCACTAGTAGAAGAAGCAGTGACATCAACATAATTCACTTCGCCATACTGATCAGTTGGAGGATGATGATCAATTTTCAACAGATGTTTACCTAGATTAAACCGTCCATCACTAATTCTAGGAGCATTTGCAGTATCACAGACGATAACGAGCGCTCCTTGATACACATCATCACTAATATCATCAGGGCTACCCATAAATTCCAAGGAATCCTCAGTTTCACCTACTGCATAAACTTTTTTCTCAGGAAATTTAAGTGTTAAATAGCGTTTTAATCCCAATTGTGAACCATACGCATCAGGATCTGGTCTAACATGTCTATGTATAATAATTGTTTGTGCTTCTTTAATTCTATCCATAATAAGTTCGAATTCTTTTGCCATATTTGTATAATCCTCTTTCCACATTAATTAAACTCACCTCAAGGCGTGTAATATTATTCTAATCAACCCTGAGGTTACTACTAATCTAATAATTGGCACATAATCATGGCGCTAACTACTCGTTCATTATTACTGTGCATGGTTACTTCCACCTTAGCGAAACTTCTACCGATATCTAACATATCATAACTAACTTCTATATCTGATTCAATAGGTAGTGATTTGATATAAACGATATTTAAGCTCTCTATCATAACTTCTAATTTTTTAAACTTATGAAATTCATAACGTATTGTTTCTTCAATGATAGCTACAATAACCGACTTACTTAACATCCCAAACTGATTAGTAAGTAACGGAGAAACGAGTAATTTAATCTTGTCATTTTTTAATGTAATATGTTTAGCAATTTGGTCGTTAATCGTCTCCCCGACATGTGGCTGTTGGCCGATTACATGCATGGCTTTCAAGACATCTTCCCTAGTAATTACTCCAACTAACTTCTTACTCGGAGAGACAACGGGTAGTAGCTCAATACCTTCCCATATCATCATATAGGCACAACTTGCAATCGTCGTGTGTAATTGAGCATAAATAGGCGGTGTAGACATATGCAATTTGACAGAATCATTTTCGCCCATATTTATTATTTCTTTACTAGTCACTAATCCTGTAAGACGCCAGTTATCATCTATTACTGGAAATCTAGAATGACCGGTAGCAGTTGCCCTTTCTTTATAATCACGAAGCGTCATATTCTCTAAAAGCACGCAAGTTTCATCGATCGATTTGGCAATATCCTCCACGACGAGTACTTCCGTTCGTATTTTTTTATTATAAAGTGAGCGATTAATTAAATTTGCCGCCATATACGAGTCATAATTACAAGAGATGAGAGGAAGTTCGTGTTTGTTAGCATATTGAATGATCTCTTTAGAAGTAGAAAACCCACCGGTGATTAATACAGCACTTCCTTTTTTCAACGCGTTATACTGTACTTCTCTTCGGTTACCAACAATTAAGAGCGTATGTTGACTAAGATACTTCAATACATCTTTAAGTTCCATCGCTCCAATAGCAAATTGAGAAAGCGTTTTAGACAAGCCGCCTTTTCCACCAAGGACTTTGCCATTGACAATCTGTACGATTTCGTCGTACGTAAGTTGTTCAATGCGATCCCGGGATTTTTTCTCTATTCTCACCGTACCAACACGATCTATAGTAGCTACGAGACCTAAGCGGCTAGCGTCTTTAATCGCTCTATAAGCGGTTCCTTCAGAAACGCGAAGCACTTTAGCTATTTTACGCACAGAGATTTTAGACCCAATAGATAAAGTTTCAATATAGGCTATAATTTGTTCGTGTTTCGTCATGATATTTCCCTCATCTTATTTCTTTTCTCTTAAGAGACATTATAACTTTTTCTTAGATAAAATGCGATTCATCTAGCTAGAATCTACTTCACTTTAAAGAAAAGTAAAAAATCTTAATGCCGTCGTTTTACATACTCGAGACTAATTATCCTATAAAGGTTTAAAACAGCTTGCTAATACGAGGCTGTGACATACAGTTTCTGTGCACTGGGAAACCGATAAGCGGTGTTCAAAAACCTGGATTTTGACAGAAACGCTCGCGAGTCGGGAGCGGAACAGAAATCTAACTTGAACAAAATGATTTCGTAGTCCCGCCCCGGCAAGGATGACTAGAATTGAAAAAAGCTTGATACAAGCGCATTTTCAAATCAGTCATCTACTGCCGAGATGTTGAAGAGGCGTGGATTTATCTCCCAGCCTCTTTCTCTCTAGTCAAAGACCATTATGTCCCAGTTTCTCTTTGTTGGGGCCCCACCCCAACTCGCTGTGCTTGTGGAAACTGTAGTCCCCGTTTCTCTTTGTTGGGGCCCCTGCTCACACCCTAATCGCTTTTGTACCCACCTCCGTCCAATGTCAATCATACTAAAAAAGTTATGACTCGTTATTATTAATATATTTATTTGAAAAATTTTAAAATTAGATTGAAATACAACTCCTTATTTTATTAAAATATAAGTAAGGAGGGATGATCTATGTATAAAAATATACTGCTGGGTGTAGATACACAATTGAAGAATGAAAAAGCGTTAAAAGAAGTTTCAAAATTAGCGGGAGAAGGCACAGTAGTAACGATTTTAAACTCAATTAGTGAGCAAGATGCTCAGGCCTCTATCAAATCCGGCGTACACATTGATGCGTTAACAGAAAGACGGAGTAAAGCGTTAGAGCCCACTCGTAAAGCATTGGAAGACTATGGTATCGACTACCAAGAAATTATCGTCAGAGGTAATGCGAAAGAGAAATTATTGAAACAAGCTAATAGTGGCAAGTATGATATTGTAGTACTCAGTAACCGTAAAGCTGAAGATAAGAAGAAATTTGTATTAGGTAGTGTCAGTCATAAAGTAGCGAAGCGCGCCCACATCCCTGTACTTATCGTTAAATAATGCTAAGTTACGTCTCGTTTTATATGACTTGATTAAGCTTGCATAAAAGCAATTAGCGCATGATATCATAGTAGTTACACAATAAAGGTGCCCCTTTCAAAGTTCTATTAAATCATAGCTAACTTGAAAGGAGCTTGTTAGTGCAATTAACTTTTTATCCAGAGATACAAGTAAATGCGTAATATCTAAGTGAATATAAATGCTAATAATTGGGAGCGAGACAGAAATCTAATTTGAATAAAAAGATTTCTGTCCCGCTCCCTTCACTATTGAAGAACATTTATTAATTAAATGTTACTTCTTCACCCGGTTTTAATATTTGAACTTCACCTTTTTTAACTGCAGACTTGAAGTCTTCTGGATCCTGTTCAATGTATGGGAAAGTATCATAGTGAATTGGTACCGTAATTTGTGGTTTAATAAATTCATTAATAGCATAACTAGCATCTTCAATCCCCATTGTAAAGTTATCACCGATTGGTATGAAGCATACATCTACGGGATGACGGTCAGCAATTAATTTCATATCACTAAACAATCCAGTATCTCCAGTATGATAAATAGTGCGGCCTTCTACTTCGAGTATCAATCCCATAGGCATACCTAAATAAACTGGTATACCATTATCATCTGTTAGACTTGAACTATGAAACGCTTGAACAAATTTAACAGTTCCAAATTCAAATTCTGCTTTACCACCGATATTCATCGGTCTAACATTCTCATGTCCCTTATTTGTAGTTAGATAATCACCCACTTCAGCTGAGCCGATTACCATTGCATTATTCTTTTTAGCGAGCTCTATAGTGTCGCCAAAGTGATCACCGTGACCGTGAGTTAATATGATATAATCTACTTCAACGTCCTCCACATTTAAATCAGATAATTCATTACCGGTAATAAATGGATCTACAATTACTTTTTTATTATTTGCTTCAAAATAAATTGTTGACTGTCCATGAAAAGATAGTTTCATGATAAATCCTCCCCTAATATATTCTTGTTAATAAATATACCACGTAATGGCTTAGATATAACGTAAAACAATTTTTTCTAAACCTTAAACTATGCTTCATATTAATTATTTTAATCAATGGAGTTGCAAATTGACTTTGAAATATTTTAAAATTTATTATACTAAAAAGGATGTGAAATTTATGAAAATTAAAAGAATTATTGAGTCAATTAAAGCACAAGACGCTGATGGAGCTTGGATTACTCGCCCTATTAACATCTATTATTTAACGGGCTACTATAGTAATCCTCACGAAAGACTCTACGCCTTATTAATTAAACCAAATGGAGAACAAATTCTATTCTGCCCACAACTAGAGGTAGAAGATGTAAAACTTTCACCATTTACTGGAAAAATAATAAGTTATTTAGATTCAGAAAACCCTCTGCTAAAGGCACGTGAAAGTTTATCAGTCTTGCTAGTTGAAGCAGAGCACCTTACATTACAGCGCCAACGTGAACTCAGACAGCACTTTGATACACAACAATTTGGTGACATCGATGAAACATTAAAACACCTACGCAATATCAAATCATCAGAAGAAATTGAGAAATTAACAAAAGCTGCAAATTTAGCAGATCGATGTGTAGCTATTGGCGTGGACTATTTAGAGGAAGGACGTACTGAACGAGAAGTTGTAAATCATATTGAAAACGAAATAAAGAAATATGGTATTAATGAAATGAGTTTTGATACGATGGTCTTATTTGGAGATCATGCAGCATCTCCCCATGGTGTACCTGGAGACCGCAAGTTACAACAAGATGAATATGTCCTGTTCGATTTGGGTGTGGTATATAACCACTATTGCAGTGATATCACTCGTACGATAGCTTTTGGCACCCCTGATAATCAAGCTCAAAGAATTTATGAAATTGTAAAAGAAGCTCAGACACAATCAATCAAGGCTATTAAACCTGGAATTGAAATTAGTGAAATTGATAAGATTGCTCGAGATATTATTACCCAACATGGATACGGAGAATATTTCACGCATAGATTAGGTCACGGTATAGGTATAGAAGCTCACGAATACCAAGATATTTCTGGCGATAATCACAATGTTCTCGAAGAAGGTATGGTTATAACGATCGAACCAGGTATTTATGTTAAAGGCGTTGCTGGTGTGCGCATCGAGGATGACATACTTGTGACCAACAATGGAGCTCAAATACTTACCACCTATAGCAAATAAAAAAGAAAAATGAGCAGTATAAATGAGTTAAAATCTGTTATTAAACGCATAAATAGCTTAAAGTAAGGGAGCGGGACAGAAATCTAATTTGACTAAAAAGATTTCTGTCCCGCTCCCTTTTATACTGCTAATTCGTCTTAAGTGCTTATAAATTATTAAGCTGATTTACTCTAACCTGTACAGCACTAAAGAAAATGTCAGGTTAGCGCAATCCTTCCTCGACAGTAATATATTCTATATCTAAGGCTTCACCAACAGCTTTATTCGTTAGCTTACCGTCAATCGTATTTAAACCTAAAGAGAGCGCTTTGTTATCTGCTAAAGCTTGCGCATATCCCTTATTAGCGAGTTGCAAAGCATAAGGCAATGTCGCATTATTTAATGCAATAGTTGAGGTTCTCGGTACTGCGCCAGGCATATTTGCTACTGCGTAGTGAACCACACCGTGTTTTTTATATGTAGGATCATCATGGGTAGTGATCTTATCAGTCGTTTCAAATATACCACCTTGATCAATAGCTATATCCACTATGACTGCCCCATCCTTCATTTGTTTCACCATTTGCTCAGTAATGAGATTAGGCGCTTTGGCACCTGGTATGAGGACAGCGCCTATTACCAAATCACTTTCTTTAACGCATTCTTCTATATTTAAAGGGTTAGACATTATAGTGTGAACGCGACCTCCAAATAGATCTTCTAATTCTTGTAAGCGTTTAGGATTGACATCAAGAATCGTTACGTCTGCTCCTAGACCTAATGCTATCTTAGCAGCATTCGTTCCCGCTTGTCCTCCACCTATAATAGTTACACGACCTTTAGCTACACCTGGTACGCCTCCAAGTAAGATTCCCATACCACCTTTATATTTCTGTAGGAATTCAGCTCCGATTTGAGAAGCCATTCTTCCAGCCACTTCACTCATAGGTGTTAACAATGGTAATGAGCGGTCGGGTAATTGAACCGTTTCATAAGCTATACTAACCACTTTATTATCTAAAAGTGCTTTAGTGAGCTCACCTTCATTGGCTAAATGAAGGTATGTGAAAAGAATCAACCCTTCTTTAAAATATTGAAATTCTTCTTCCAAGGGTTCTTTTACTTTCATAACCATTTCAACATCCCAAACTTTAGCCTGAGAATCTACAATTTTAGCGCCAGCTTTTTCATAATCTTTATCCTCAAAATAAGATCCTAATCCAGCAGACGCTTCAACTAAGACTTCATGCCCTTGATCTACGAGTGCATGAACTCCACTAGGTGATAAGCTCACCCGGTTCTCATTATTTTTTATCTCCTTCGGAATACCAATTAGCATGTTCTCCACCTCCAAATTTATATTAACGTGGAAGTAATGAAAGCGCAATCATAAAAGTTAAAAAAATTTCAAATATTTGTATCATATGAAAATTTCTTAAATGTGGTATAATACAAGTGAATAAGAGTTAAGGGGGTAAAAGCGATGTTAACTTATAAGAATATTTTAATCGCTGTAGATGGTTCGCATGAAGCTGAATGGGCTTTTAATAAAGCTGTAGAGGTGGCTAAACGTAACGAGGCACAGCTCACTGTAGTTAACGTTATTGATTCAAGAACTTATTCCTCATACGAAGTTTATGATGCTCAGTTTACCGAAAAATCAAAGAACTTTTCAGAAGACTTACTTAACGGCTACAAACAAGTTGCTACGGAAGCCGGAGTTAATCAAGTTACGACTCGCCTAGAATTCGGTTCACCTAAAGCAATTATCCCTAAAAAATTAGCAACAGAATTAGGTATCGATCTAATTATGTGTGGTACATCAGGACTTAATGCTGTAGAACGATTTATAGTCGGTTCAGTTTCAGAGTCTATTGTGCGCCACGCACCGTGTGATGTCCTCGTTGTCCGTACTGAAGAAATGCCTGAAGATTTCCAACCTCAAGTTGCTACTAATGAATTCAGAGCTAAATACCAAACGCACTAAATAAAATAAATACGTAGTGTATGATAAGTCCGGGAGATTAATCCCAACTAAAAAGGGAGCGGGACAGAAATCTTTTTATTCAAATTAGATTTCTGTCCCGCTCCCTTTTTAACTAATATAACTCACTTTTCGTGAAGCCAACCTCACTATTCCGCCTTATATCTTCGTTAGACGAATGATTGTTACATTTCAGGAAAATAACTTTTCTTATCACTTTTAGCGACTAATAAATGTATCAAAAAATAAGACACTACGGTTAATTTAATGACAAATTTCATTAAATCGACGAGTGTCTTATTTCATAATATTCACTATTTAAATCTTATAAGCCAATATAGCTCAAGTTAAGTTAATCTATTTAACTTACACATTACCGTATTTTATGACATCTCTTGCAATCATAACTTCTTCATTCGTAGGTATAACTAGGACTTTAACCGCTGAATCATCAGTACTAATAATTGCTTCACCGTCATCAACCAAATCATTTTTTTCAGGATCGAGTTTAACCCCCATAAACTCTAAACCTTTTAATATGCGAGCACGCATACTAGCTGAATGTTCACCAACACCAGCTGTAAAGACGATTGCGTCTGTTCCTGACATATGCGCAGCGTAAGCACCGATATAGCCGTGAATTCTTCTTGCAAAGACATTCAGTGCAAGTTCAGAACGTTCACAACCTCCCGCTGCTTCTTTTTCAACATCACGAACATCACTCGATTTACCCGTAAGTCCAAGTAAGCCTGATTCCTTATTCAGAGTATATCTTACTTCTGCAGCATTTTTACCTGTCTTCTCCATAATATATGGTACGAGTGCTGGGTCAATGCTACCAGATCGAGTTCCCATAGTGACACCAGCTAGTGGCGTAAAGCCCATAGAAGTATCTATAGATTCTCCCCCACTCACAGCGGCTAGAGAAGCTCCATTACCGATATGACATGTAATTAATCTCAAGTCTTCGATCGGCTTATCTAATAGACTAGCTGCTCTTCTACTCACGTACTTGTGGCTTGTACCATGAAAACCGTATTTACGGATACCGTAATCCGTATAGTAGTTATAAGGAAGACTGTACATGTAAGCTTCCTGAGGCATTGTTTGATGGAATGATGTATCAAATACGGCCACGTGCGGTAACTCAGGTAATAACTTTCTGAAAGCACGTATACCCATCAGATTCGCTGGATTATGTAAAGGTGCCAAATCACTTAATTCATCAATTTTTTCTTCAACTTCATCTGTAACATATACAGAATTAGGAAAAGCTTCACCACCATGCACGACGCGATGTCCTGTTCCATCTAAATCGTTAATATCACTGATGACACCATGATCAATTAAACTATCAAGCATAATATCTACTGCTTCTACATGATCCGCTATATCTTTGACATCTTTAAATTTCTCCCCGTTGGCCTCGATTGTAATAACAGAATCGTCTAAACCGATACGTTCTATTAACCCTTTTGAAATTAATCTTTCTTCTGGCATTTCTATAAGTTGAAACTTTAAAGAAGAACTACCAGCGTTGATTGCTAAAACTAACTTTGACATACCCGCGACCTCCAATTAACATTTCTCTTTAATTATATTTAACCATTATCACAGTTAATTATCAAGAATAATACAGTTTCAATTAAGAGTGATTTTGCCCCATCCATTCGTTTAATTCTTGCATAAAACCTTTAAATTGTTGAGGATTTTTAAAATCCGGAATGTTTGCTAATAAAACCTCTACAGGTCTAGTTACATTGGCTTTCTTCTTCTGTAGAATCAACAGTGATTTACGCGCTTGTTCGTTTTTGAAAAGTGTTTTCGGTAAATGTAAGAATGCCTGCATTTCTGTTTCTGTTGCAATATAATTCTGCAACTGTTTCACATTATGTCCTTCAAATATTTGACTTGGCACTACTAAGAACGCATATCCAGCTGGTTTGAGTGTCTGAATAGCTTGTTCAATAAGTAAATAATGAGAAAAACTATGTCCTTTTTTAAAACCAAGTTTCATTTGCTCACTGCGTTCATCTACTGGATAATACCCTATCGGTAAATCACTGATAACTACATCCGCTTCTTCAAACGGAAGAGGATTAATAGCATCTTGAGGATAAACATCAAACGGTATTTCCAAAAAGTTAGCTAAATGCACGCTCACTCTTGATAGTACAGGATCCACTTCTACTAAATGATGCATCAGTGTGGTATCTGTAAGAACTTCATGAACTGAAGCACTCAAATGACCTGCACCACTAGCTAAATCTACGACATGCATCTCATCATAATTAGACATAAATCTCTGAACGAGAAAACCAAGTATTAGTCCAATGGAATCAGGAGTAATTTGATGATTGGCTTGAACTTGCTCTTCTTGTAGTAGACTTAGGTAAGCAAACTGAAAAGCCTTTCTCCGATCTTGAAGGGTCGCCTGTTCAAGCAGCTCTCTATCTTGTGTATACACGAACTCCATCGCTAACCCTAGATTTTCAACTAAGCTTTGTCCATTTTCTTCATGTAGAGATTTAGTTTTTTCATCTAACACTTTAAAAAGTTTCTCCATGATAGATTGTTCTTCAGTCATAATATTGTCCTTTCTATAGTAAAACTGTCCATAAGAGATTACATAGATGAACAAGGTAAGTTTTTACGAAATGATTAAGGTGCCTTGCTTAAATATGTATTCAATCATTATGGACAGGATAATATGTGTTGTCAATATTAGCGTTTTTAAACTGATTGTAGTTAAGTGGATAACGGAAATATCATTGGTATCGTTATCTAAAGGTCCGATAACTGACTACGAATATTTGAAATTAATTATTAACCGTTTAGAATCCAGTCACCAACTACTTTTATACCTCTTTTACAAATAACCCTCAGTTCAGGTTTTATGAATTCAAGCGGATTGAATTTGTGTGATGGTACATTACTGAAGTCGAGACAAAAGTGTTTAGGATTTGAAAATGCGCTTGTATCAAGCTTTTTTCAATTCTAGTCATCCTTGCCGGGCCGGGACTACGAAATCTTTTTATTCAAATTAGAGTTCTGTCCCGCTCCCGAATCATGAGCGTTTCTGTCGTCAATCCTGTTATTGGTACGCCGTTAATCGGTCTCTCAGAGTTCAGAAACTTTATGTCTCAACCTCAATATAACCTATTTTTAAATACTTTCTACAATAATGTAAACTTTATATTACTCGAACATTTCTTATCCTGTATCAAGATTTAAACGAACAGAATTCCACCGAGAAATGGCAAGCTATTTTTTGATTTTGAAATAACTATCATTCCTCTTATTTTTATTATAACGCTTACATTATATTAATAACAACGTTCAACCCTAACTAAACTCATTTTTTCAAGTAAAATACTGATGCAAACTTATTTCTAATAACGACTGTATTAGCGAAATAATCATGTATCCCTCTATGTTTAGGTGTAAATAGAACTACGAGGTAAGGCAAATTAAAGCAAACACCGCTAATAATCCGTCCTATCCACTCTCTAAAAAGAATATCAGACCATTTCAGATCTGCACGATCCACTCTTTCTACTCTAATATTGCATATCATTTTGCCTAAGGTTTGTTTAAAATATTTAGTCATCAATACAAAGTAGAGATAAAAGACTAAAGCAGTAATTAAATGATCAATACTGAAATAATTAATCCATAATTTGACTTCATCTATATGAGTGGCATGATAAATAGGTTTAAATACTAAACCTTGGAAACCACTTATAATGAGACAATCTATTACAAAGCTGACAAAGCGAATTCCAAAGCCAGCGTACACTTGATTTATTATACTTTCCTTATATATCTCATCAACTTCTTGCTGCTCATTCCTATCGAGATCGCTGTTGGTAATTTCAGGCGAAGAAATGTCACTCATTATATTCACCTACCCTTCATACAAGTATTCTGGTTTAGCTTTTGAGTCATTATGAATAGCAGATTTTAGCTCTTCTATACTGTTTTTAACACCATTGATTGAGGTTTTAGCACTAAATATAGAAGATAAAAATCCATTATCAGCAGAATAAGTAAAGACTTCGGGTTTTTTAACACCGATATCCTTGCTTAATGCATCCAGCGCATTGTTTTCATAACCGATTTGGTCAATTAAACCATTCTTTTTAGCTTGTTGTGCGCTATAAACCCTACCATCTGCTAACTTTCTAACTTTAGATTCAGACATGTGTCTACCATTTTTTACTACATCAACGAAACGATCAAAACTATCATCAATAACAGATTGCATGATGTTCTTCTCTTCAGGAGTCATATGGCGCGAGCTACTTAATATATCTTTATGTTTACCTGACTTAATAACATTTTCTTTAATACCTAATTTCCTTTGAAAATCTGAATAATCGACATTAGACATAATTACGCCAATAGAACCTGTCATAGATTGTGGTCCAGCGTAAATTTTATCTGCGGGTGACGATATGTAATAACCACCAGAAGCTGCCATATCTTTAATTTGAACATAGACTTTTTTATCCTTCTGTTTAATCTGCTTAATCTTTTGATAAATTTCGTCACTTGGATATGTGCCACCACCTGGAGAATTCACTGTTAATAATACACCTTTGACTGAACTATCTTTTTTCACATCATCGAGTTGCTTTAGGAAAGAGCTATGGTTGTATCCGCCATTTCCTCCTAATAAACCACCGCTTTCACCATCTTGAGTTATCTCACCATTAAGAGTCAGATGCGCTATCCGCTTACTACTGTTCCCACTCTTTTCTACTTCTTCTGTAAATGGATCCAACGCGCTATCAGAATTATCATTAAAAATGGTCGATACCACTGCGGATATAGAACTCATTACTATACCACCTAGTATAATGACTACAGCTAGAATAATAGCGATTATTCGCTTTTTTGACATTACAGGTCCTCCTTTTCATACAGATATTTATTATTTAAACATAAGCTGTGATATCTGTATAGTTATGAATAATAAAAGAAAGATTAATGTAGCACCTGTTAATAGATTGATGAACGCTATATTGGATTTCATTCGACTGTCGGTTAGAGTCATCAATAAAGTTAAGAGGAAATTAGCTTTGTAATAATGGCAGTTGATATAAGAAAAGTACGAGACGAGGGAGCGGGATAGAAATCAAAAAGATATCTATCCCGCTCCCTCCGGCTTCGCTTTTGTATGGCCGCCCCAACTTACATTGCTTGGGGAAACTGATTTACCAGTTTCTCTTTGTTGGGGCCCACCCCAACTTGCTGTGCTTGTGGGAGCGGGACAGAAATCTAATTAAATAAAAAGATTTCGTCGTCCCGCCCCGGCAAGGATGACTAGAATTGAAAAAAGCTTGATACAAGCGCATTTTCAATTCAATCATCTACTGCCAAGATGCTGAAAGAGGTTGGGACATTACATTATTTACCAGTTTCTCTGTGTTGGGGCCCCTGCTCAAATCCTAAACGCTTTTGTCCCGACCTCTTATCTCATTTATCCAAGCACTTTATATCCTGACACTTACTTACTTTCATAACCCATAATTAAAAGTTAGATAACTTCTCATATCTAATGTTATATTAACGAACTTTAAAATAAATCATCAGCTAATTCTTCTGTTAATGAATTAGTTTCACTTTGATAACTTTCATTTATGTTTAAAGTCTCAATATTCGCAGTGGCGCGCTCAATCATTTCATCAAAATCATACACACTTTCATACTGTTCTACTTTAGCGAACTTAGGTTCTGTAACTGGATTCTTAGGTGTAAAGATAGTGCAGCAATCTTCATAAGGCTCAATTGAAATATCAAAAGTGCCGATAGCTCTTGCTTTCTTAACGATATCTTCTTTATCTAACGTTAATAGTGGTCTCAACACTGGCGTAGACGTTACGTGGTTGATAGCATACATACTCTTTAACGTTTGACTCGCAACTTGACCTAAGTTCTCACCGTTTACAATTGCGTCAGCTTCAATTTGATGCACGAGTTTATCAGCGATGCGCATCATCATTCTACGAGTAGAAGTCATTGTGTAACGCGGATGAATGACTTTATTAATTTGCTTCTGTATTTCAGTAAATGGAACGATATGCAACTTAATCGTTCCTACACGTTTAGACATTATACGAGTTAGTTCAATCACTTTTTCCTTGGCTTTTTCACTTGTAAAGGGTGGGCTATGGAAATGGATCGCTTCCACCGTTACGCCACGACGCATTATTTCAATCCCAGCAACCGGCGAATCTATACCACCAGACAGCATCAACAAGGCTTTTCCACCTGTACCTACAGGTAAGCCACCCGGACCATCTACAATTTCATCATATACATAAATTGCATCATGACGAACTTCTACATGAATATTGTGATCTGGCTCATGTACATCTACAGTAAGATCCTCTGTGTTCTCTAGTACGGCTGCTCCTATTTTTCTTTGCAATTCAAACGTTTCCATAGGAAAACCTTTATCCGAACGTTTTACGTTAATTTTAAATGTCTGATTAGGTTGGTAGGCATTCGCTAAAGCAACCGCTTGTCTATTTGCCGCTTCTAACGTTTTATCTATTTTAAAAACAGGGCTGACTGATTTTACACCAAACACTTGTGTCAGACGTTGAATGATAGCGGATGTGTCCGCTTCATCGCTGAGCTCTATATACATGCGATCTCGATTAGCCTTCAGTTTAAAGCCATCTAAATTTGAAAGCGCACGTTGGGCATTGACCTTTAATTGATTAACAAAACTCTTTCTGTTAGATCCTTTGAGCGTAAGTTCACCATATCTAACTAGGATATGATCAGCTATCATAGTAACATCTCCTTAACTTCGTCATAAACATTCTTAAAAACTGATTTAAATTCTTGAATATCATTGCAAGTTGTCGTATTTCCAAATGATATACGTATAGATCCTTCAATGCGTGCATCATTAATCTTCATACCTAATAGGACCTCATTTAACTTCGCTTCTTTAGAAGAACAAGCGCTGGTAGTAGAGAGCATTACATCATACTTTGAAAATGCATTGACTACTACTTCTCCTTTTACCCCTGGGAGAGCTATGTTCAGAATGTGAGGCGCCGCATTATGAGGAGAATTAATATATACCCCTTTGTAGTTGCTAAGAAATTCTCGTAAATCTTCGTTAAAACGTTTTATTTTCGTATAGTTTTCATCTAACTTCATAACGTTAGATCTTAGCGCTTTGACTATTGCAATATCGAGAGGTAAATTAACGGTGCCACTTCGTAAACCGTACTCTTGCCCTCCACCGTGAATCGTAGTTTGAAGATGATGCAAATTTCTAATAAATAATATACCTTGACCTTTTAAACCGTTAAATTTATGTCCGCTTAAACTCATACTATCAATATTGGTGTAATTTAAAGGAATCTTGCCGATAGCTTGTACAGCATCTACATGAAGGTGTGCTTTAGGATATTGTTTAACAATAGCTCCTACTTCCGACACGGGTTGAATTTGCCCCATAATATTGTTTACATACATACAGGTTACTAATCCTACTGAATCTGTCATTAAAGATTGTAAATGACTGAGGTCAAGCTTACCTTCAGAAGTTACCCGACAATACTTTACTTTAAATCCTTCTTCTCCTAAGGCTCTTACAACCTCTAATACTGAAGGGTGCTCTAAGACGGAAGTAATAATTTCCGGTGCGGCGTCACGTTTATGGTACGCAATACCTTTCAGAGCTATATTATTAGACTCTGTAGCACCACTAGTAAACAGGATGTTAAACTCATCATTAAGTCCTAGAATATTATTAATTTGTGATTTAGTTCGCATAAGTAATTGTTCAGCTTGATTTCCTGCTTTATGAGGACTATTAGGATTATAGTATAACGATTGACTCGCTTTAACAAAAGATTCCAAGACATCGTTATTAGGTTCTGTTGTTGCTGCATTATCTAGATAAATCACATTAGTTCCTCCTTATAACGTAACAATCTTATCATACTCATCTTTCAGTTGCCTATAACAGATTGCCATAAATCATACAGAATAACATTTTAAAAAATTTAATAACATCACGTGTATATCGTATATGGTAGCGGGACAGAAATCTAATTTGAATAAAAAGATTTCGTAGTCCCGCCCCGGCAAGGATGACTAGAATTGAAAAAAGCTTGATACAAGCACATTTTCAAATCAGTCATCTACTGCCGAGAAGTTGAAGAGGCTGGGACATTACATTATGTCCCAGCCTCTTTCTCTCTAGTTAAAGACCTTTATGTCCCAGCCTCCTCCTTTGAAGGAAGTTATTTGGTTCAGTGCCCCAAACACTAAATCACAGATCCTGTTCTTCGGTCACTCGGGCTTCTATTTGTTTAGTTATACCTGGCTCAATAGATTCAAGTGATTGCTCAGCGATTTCGATAGCACGTTTATAACGATTATTCTTAAATAATCGTTCTGCTTCATTGAGGCTCTTATCTACGTTTGTATCATCTTTACGGTAACGGTTACCGTATTGAATGATTCGCTCAGCATAGACTGCATTTACTAGTACATCGTTCGCTTCATCTTCGAATTTATTCATTTGTAATACGACTTTAGCTACTTTATCTTTAAGCTGTTTGACATGAATAGGTCTAACGCTAAATTTTTTGTTAACCTCACGCACTTCGTAATCAATCTCGTTTTTCATAATAATAAAACGTTCAGGCACACTCGTTAAATTGGAAGCTAATAATCGTCTATACACTTCTTCTTTCTTGCCTTGTACACGAAGAATATTTTCCTCTGCTTCAGCTTCGTCTTCACGTAATTGAATGAGATGATTCTGAAGTTTTTCTTGTTTTTCGTTTATGACATTCACATGTTCTTCTATGTACTTAAGGTTGTCTTCAACCTCACTATAGCGAACAGCTGATTTAGCCATTTCTCTAAGAATTTCATCATAGACTGAAATAAGATTTTGAATTTCATTTTCAAATTGTCTTACGTTCTGTACGTCACTCTCGTTGATATAATAATTTTCACGTACATATTCAATTTCAGTACGTAGTGTATAATTCGTGTCTTTCGCCTTAAATAGATTGTCCGTTATAACCTCTTTTGATTCTTCGACGTTATTTTTAGATTTAACTTCGTGTTCTATCAGCTCATAGATCTCATCTAACTTATCGTTTATCGCATTGAGCTTGTCATTAGCTTCTTCTAATTCAAGACGACTAATCATCGGTTCAACAAAGCTCAATTCAGTTTTAAGCGTTTGAAGATTACTATCAACTTTCACATGATCTAAGTCATAACCTTCAACTTTAAGATCTCGGCAACCATACTTAAGATCTTGAAATTGACCGGGAAGTTCTTTCTGTGCTTCTTTAATTAATTCGGGGATTTCTTCCATATTAGCCTTTAAGTATTCCATATCATCGTATAGCGCTTTGATATGAGAATGAGCTTCATTATAATTTCCACTTTCTTTTAATTCGTTATAACGCTCGAGCTCTGGTGCAAATGATTCTATTTCATTTTCAAGGGGCTCTGCTGCTTCACCGAATTGGTGACGATTAGCTAATACATCTCTTTTCATCTCACGATAATTTGTTTGACAGAGATTATATAATTCATCATTTTCCCTATGTACAGAGAAGACTTCTTCAACATCTGAATTTAAAGAATTATAATTCTCCTCATATTTATCCATGAGTTCGTGTGCTTCATCAATTTCAGTCTGTGCTTGAGTGAAACGAAACTTGTCTAGATGTACTTCAGCTTGTTGAATCTTATCTTCAACAGGAATGAGATAGTGATTCTTACTTTCAGTCGCTTGGTGTTTCAATAAATCATAGCGATCTCTTGTCTCGCCAGTCAATTCTAGTTCAGACAATTGATTTAAACTTTTGTCATAAGGTAGTTGTTCAATTTTTACTTTACGTTCTTCTGCTTGTTCAATCGTGCGCGTTTTTTGTGAACGCATATAGAATAAGATCCCGATAGCAATAACTATTAAAATGAGTATCGCTAACACTATATACAAGATTACCATTCGCCTTCTCCTCCTATTTAATCACTCTTCATTATAACGTAAGTCGCCTGTCAATTTAAATAGATAAAAGAGGTTAATATGAGAATATATTAAATTAAATAATACCTTTTAGGCTTTCACAGACGAGTGATCCATGTGAAAGTCACGTCTTCACTGAAATTAGAGCTAAAAATTGTCATTAATAAGTATACTTATTATACTATACAGAAAAAAGGAAAGAGGTAAAGCAATGACTCAAGTTCAACCTACTAACTATCGAGCACTGAATCAACAATTAAATGCACTTCTTGAGGGTGAGAACCACTTAATCGCTATTTTAAGTAATAGCTCTGCACTTATAAACGAGCATTTAAATCAAATTAACTGGGTCGGTTTCTATTTGATCGAGAATAACGAGCTAATACTTGGACCCTTTCAAGGTCGACCTGCATGTGTTCATATTAAAATAGGTTCAGGCGTGTGTGGAATGGCAGTTAAAGAGAAGCAAATCCAACGTGTTGCAGACGTGACTCAATTTAAAGGTCATATCGCTTGTGATGTTAACAGTAAATCAGAAATAGTACTACCCGTTAGAAAGAATGGAGAAATTATCGGGGTATTAGATATTGATGCGCCTATTACTGATCGCTTCACCCAAACAGATGAAGAAGGTCTAAGTGAAACAGTAAAGGTTATAGAGCGCTTTATTTAAAAGTGGAAATAAGCATTTACTTAGATCTTGACAGGATATCGTTTCATGGTACAATGAAGTTTGTGTGAATTAACGAAAATAGCAGTTGTATATTGAATCGCTCTATGTTGTTCCCAAAGTGGACGTGCCGTGTAACCGTAGCTATGAGGCGAGGACACATAAAACAATATATCGATTCAAGCATACAACACTCTTTTTTGTTATTCATAACAACAAAAAAGAAAAGGAGGAGTCAATTTATGGCTCGATTCAGAGGTTCAAGTTGGAAAAAATCTCGTCGCTTAGGAATTTCTTTAAGCGGTACTGGTAAAGAATTAGAAAAGCGTCCTTACGCTCCAGGACAACATGGTCCTAATCAACGTAAAAAGATTTCTGAGTATGGACAACAATTACGTGAAAAACAAAAGTTACGTTATTTATACGGCATGACTGAAAGACAGTTCCGTAACACATTTGAATTAGCAGGTAAAAAACATGGTGTTCACGGTGAAAACTTCATGCAATTATTAGCATCTCGTTTAGATGCTGTTGTCTACTCATTAGGTTTAGCACGTACTCGTCGTCAAGCACGTCAATTAGTAAGCCATGGTCATATTGAAGTAGATGGTGGTCGTGTAAACATCCCATCTTATACATTAAAACCAGGTCAAGAAATTGCTGTACGTGAGAAATCTCAAAAACTAACAGTGATTAACGAATCAGTAGAAATTAGTAACTTTGTACCTGAATACTTAGAATTTGACGCTGATAATTTAACTGGTAAATTTGTGCGTGTCCCTGAACGCAGTGAATTACCAGCTGAAATCAATGAACAACTTATCGTTGAGTACTACTCAAGATAATATTTCTCCTATTATTATCCCGAGCAACCCACACAAGTGGTTACTCGGGATTTTTACTGCCAATTATATTGGGAGCGGGACAGAAATCTAACTTGAATAAGAAGATTTCGTAGTCCCGCCCCGGCAAGGATGACTAGAATTGAAAAAAGCTTGATACAAGCGCATTTTCAAATCAGTCATCTACTGCCAACATGTTGAAGAGGCTGGGATTTATGTCCCAGCCTCTTTCTCTCTAGTCAAAGACCATTATGTCCCAGCCTCAATTATATTATCTTTAATATCAATCATTAATTCCGGCCGATCGGAGATAATACCATCGACTCCGTAGTTAAACATTTTCAAACCAGTTTGAAAGGTATTTACCGTGTATGGGAAGGTCTTAAACCCTAGTTTATGTATCTTCGCTATCCATCTGCTATTCACGCTTTTATAATGTGGATTGATAAAGTCTACTATCTTTCTATAACGCTTAAGCTTCAAATTTTGTAACCAAAAGTTTCTTCTCTTAACTAATAACCCTAACGATATTTGAGTGTCAAACTGAGCGATCTGAATTAAGCTTTTGACAGAAAATGATTGAATAATAACTTGATTTTTAGGAAAGCTAGAGTGCCCTATTTCATCTAGTAAGATGCTTACTATATTTGGATACTTGTGAGGACATTTGAGTTCGATAAGTAGACAAATATTTTCATTAGCTAGATAATTAAACACCTCTTTAAGCGTCATAATATGTTGATTACTGAAGTGAGCACCTTTCCAGGTACCAAAATCAAACGTTTTCAATTCTCTTAATGTATAGTCTCTCACACGACCTTTTCCGTTACTCGTTCTATCAATCTTTTCATCGTGTACAACTACTAGCTCGTGATCTTTAGTCATGTGAATATCAATTTCTATCATTGACACTGAGCTTTTTACAGCATTCTTGATACTTAACATTGTATTTTCTGGATAATAGTAAGAATTTCCTCTATGAGCTATAATAGCATATGATGGTAATAAGAAAGTCTTACCCATTCGCACACCACCTTTCTAATTTTCATTCAATTTTAAAGGTTAATAATAAGACAATTGGAGGGTCAGCCCACATGGTTTCTCATCAATTTAAAGTAAGTACTAATTGGAATGGCGGTCGAAACCAGATCGGTACTGTTACAGGCGATATTATTAAGGAAGAGATATCTATACCTAAACAACTCGAAGGCATGGGTGTAGGCACTAACCCAGATGAATTATTAATATCAGCAGCCTCTTCTTGCTACATTATTTCTTTAGCAGCAGTTCTTGAACGTACTCATTATCGAGATGTGAACATTAGATTAACTACCATTGGTGAAGCAGAGTTTAAAAATGGTAAATTTCGGATGAATCAAATCATTCATTATCCAGAAATTACTTTACCACCAGTTTATCAGCAATCCATTGAGCGTAAATTAAATCGTCTTATTGCTTTAGCTGACTCGAATTGCATGGTATCTAACTCACTTCGTGGCAATGTCGATATTAAAATTATTCCTAAACTCAAATTTGATAACTAACATTTTGATTAAACTTTTTTAGGGAGCGGGACAGAAATCTAATTTAAATAAAAAGATTTGGTAGCCCCGCTCCCGAATCGTGAGCGTGTCTGTCGAAAATCCTGCTTTTGAGACGACGTTACTCGGTTTCGCAGAGCACTAAAATTTTATATCTCATCCTCTTATTCATTTAATCTGTCTTCCATCTCATCAGCAATATGCTGGACTTGAGGCCCTATTACTACTTGAATATTATGCTTCCCATTTTTATTTATACCTATAGCTCCTGAATCTTTAATTTTCTCTTCATTTACTATGCTAGTATCGTTTAACTCCATACGTAGGCGTGTAGCACAATGCGTTAAACTCTTAATATTTTGTTTACCACCTAACCCCTCTAATATGTCGGAAGCTATCTTTGAATACTGATTAGTAGTAGACGTGTCCCCAGCAGTGGAGGATGACTTATCAACTGCTGGGTCTTTGAGTAAGTTATCTCCTCTTCCAGGTGTGTTTAAATTAAATAACTTAATCATCAATCTGAAGAGCACATAATAAATTATGAAAAACACTAAACCTTGGACCAATAGCATTAATGGATGATTAGCGACTGGATTGACTAATGATAGGAGATAATCTATTAAACCTGCACTAAACGCAAATCCAGATGTCCAATGAAATAATGCTGCAATAAATAGAGAGAGACCTGTAAGTAATGCATGAACGACAAATAGGATTGGAGCTACGAACATAAATGCAAATTCTATAGGCTCAGTAACACCCGTAACAAATGCAGAAACTGCTCCTGCTAAGATAAGTCCATACACACGTTTTTTCTGCTTAGATTCAGCGGTGTGATACATGGCTAGAGCTGCAGCTGGAATACCAAACATCATTATTGGAAAGAAACCAGCCTGATATCGTCCTGTGATTCCCTTGATCGCGCCGTCACCACTTTGAAATTTGTGTATGTCGTCTATACCTACTAAGTTAAACCAGAATACTGAATTAAGTGCATGGTGTAAGCCTGTTGGAATGAGTAAACGGTTAAAGAAGCCATACAGGAATGCACCAACTGGTCCAAATCCAATCATCCACTTAGCAAATGCTACGATTGCTCCATAGAAATAGGGCCAAACTAGAAACATTATTCCAATAAGTATTAAAGAAAAGAAAGCCGTAATGATCGGTACTAAGCGTTTACCACTAAAGAAAGAGAGCGCCATAGGTAATTCTGTATGACTAAAACGATTATACGTAGCTGCTGCAATTAATCCTATAATTAATCCGATAAATACATTAGAGTTATCCATTTGATTAAAAGCGGTATCGACATCTTGTTTATTAATATTGCAGAGTACAGCTAACTTAGAAGGACTTAGGACTCGAGTTGTTAAAAAGAAACCTATCGTAGCTGCTAAGGCAACAGATCCATCATTCTTTTTTGCCATTCCTAATGCTACACCAATAGCAAATAAGATACCTAATTGATCAAGTACAGTAGTACCAGCGATAGTAAAAAATTGGGCAACATTAGGCAATATATGCATGGCATTGAGCGCGTTACCTATACCTGTAATTATTGCTGCAGCAGGTAGTACTGCGATAGGAAGCATAAGCGATCTTCCTAAACGTTGTAAAAAGCTATACATTTTTTTCTCCTCTTTTCTGTTTATTGAGATAGAATTGAATGGTTATTAAACTGTGCTTAACGATAAACTTATCTCTTTGAGTAAAGCATACCACTGTAACTATTCACTGTCTGTAATCTACTTGTTAAAGTCTAATAATAAGTCAAATAATCATGCTTAAAAAAAGCTCTTAAATAACATTATGACAACATTATTTGAGAGCTTGCAATTTTAATCTCTTTGAGTTTAATCTTGACCGTACGCCTGAACGAGTTCTTCGTGTAAAGCTTTAGTACGTTTTTCTAATTCTTGAGTAAGATAATTTAACTTCTCATTACGTTTCATGGAGTTCGGAAGCGATTTTGTATCGATCGGTTCACCAAACTTAATATGAGCAGTACCCAAGAATAAACCTTTAAGGTCTTTAGGACCAACATATGCAGCGGGCACTATCGGCGTTTTAGACATCATAGCAATAGTGGCCGCTCCTCTTTTAAGTGGCGCATCTTCATTTTTCTTCGTTCTATGGCCTGCTGGAAACAAGCCTACGGTTTTATTTTGCTTCAATAATTTAATAGGTTGTTTAAGCGTGCTCGGTCCAGGATTTTCGCGATCTACCGGAAACGCATTTAATGATTTTAAAAAGGAACCGATCAGCTTATTAGTAAACAATTCCTTTTTTGCCATATAGTGTATTTGGTTTGGACTAATAGCTAAACCTAGCATGATCACTTCATTATAACTTTCATGGGTACAAGTTACTACGTAACGGTAAAGTTGAGGTATATTTTCCTTCCCATGAACTTCTAAACTTTTACATACTTTAATAAGTATAAAGCTTAAGATTCTCCGACAAAAATTATACATGTCTTCACCTACTTCAATTTCTTTAATATAATAATTAATTCTACCATTTCGCTTTGGGACTCTCAATACAATAAGATTTCACTTATTTAATAGTAATTTACTAGAAAAAATGTATTAAAACTCTCATAATAATAAGTAAGAAAGTTAATGGAGGTTCAACATGTCTGAAAATAATTATAAAGAAAACACTAATTACTCTGTCTCCTCCCCTCATGCTAGGAGATATCGACCTAAATTTCCGTGGTTTAAAACTATTATTGTAGCTCTAATAGCTGGAATTATTGGTGCTCTAATAGTATTTGGTATTGCTAAATTCATAGATCACACGCTTCCTGAAAAGGATGGAGCAAAAGTGAACCAATCTCATTCGAACAGTGGTGGTAACACTCTTGATGGCAAAAGCGACAAGTACAATTCTGTAAATCAAATGATTCACGATGTTTCCCCTGCTATAGTTGGCGTGGTAAATATGCAAAAAGTTAACAGTTTAGAAGACTTCTTAAAAGGAAGAAAATCTAAATCGCAAGAAGCAGGCGTCGGCTCGGGAGTTATATACCAAAAGAACAAGAACAATGCGTATATAGTTACTAACAACCATGTCATCGACGGCGCTAATAAAATTAAGGTTCAGTTACATAATTCTAAACAAGTGGATGCTGAACTTGTAGGAAAAGATGCCACTACTGACCTAGCTGTGTTGAAAATAAATAGTACGAGCGGCATTAAAGCTATACAATTTGCTGATTCAACTAAAGTAAAAACAGGTGATAGTGTCTTTGCTATGGGCAATCCACTTGGCCTTGAATTCGCTAATTCAGTGACTTCTGGAATTATTTCAGCTAATGAAAGAACGATTGATGCTAATACTGCGAATGGGTCTCATAAAGTGAATGTTATACAAACCGATGCTGCGATTAATCCTGGTAACTCAGGTGGCGCATTGGTAGATTTAAATGGTAACCTTGTCGGTCTTAACTCAATGAAGATTGCGAATGAGCAAGTTGAAGGTATAGGATTTGCAATACCTAGCAAAGAAGTAGAGCAAACAATCAAGCAACTCGTTGAAAAGGGTAAAATCATTCGTCCTTCTATCGGTCTCGGGTTAATCAATTTAGAAGAAATCCCTGAAGATTACAAAGATCATTTACATGTTGATAAAGATAAAGGAGTTTACGTAGCAAAAGTTGATAACGCGAATGGTATCAAAGAAGGCGATATTATAACTCAAATAGATGGTAAGAAAGTTGAAAAAGATACCGACATACGTTCTTACCTATATGAACATAAAAAACCTGGTGAAAGTGTTAAGTTGACAGTAGAACGGGATGGCGAGACTAAGACAGTTTCAGTCAAACTTAAAGAGCAAAAATCTCAAAATCATAAAAAGTCATTTACTGAGGACCTAAACCCTTTTGAATAATGACACTAAGATGATAACGACGGATACCAGTGCTACTCCGTTAAGTCACTAGTAGAGCACACTCACAAACGCTATCTAAAGTGTGATGATACCAGTAAATAGCACTTTAGAATATACTTGAGTTTTAAGCTCAAGCGTCTATGAAATTAAATATCAAGAAATGTGTAGCGCGTTATGCTACTCGAGGTATCAATAAAGTAAAAACTTCGAGGTCTTTCGTAAATTGTGACGAAACCCTCGAAGTTTTTCAGCTATTGAGCTATTCATTCCGGTCTTTCTAAAAAGCCTTAATTTAAATGATCTATTGGGAGCGGGACAGAAATCTAATTTGAATAAAAAAAGATTTCGTAGTCCCGCCCCGGCAAGGATGGCTAGAATTGAAAAAAGCTTGATACAAGCGCGTTTTCAAATCAGCCATCTACTGCCGAGATGTTGAAGAGGGAGCGGGACAGAAATCTAATTTGAATAAAAAAAGATTTCGTAGTCCCGCCCCGGCAAGGATGGCTAGAATTGAAAAAAGCTTGATACAAGCGCGTTTTCAAATCAGCCATCTACTGCCGATATGTTAAAGAGGCTGGGATATATGTCCCAGCCTCTTTCTCTCTAGTCAAAGACGTATATGTTCCAGCTTCTTTTTGTGTCATTTTAGTTATAAGTTACCATGAAGTATTTCTTTTTACCGCGTCTTATAATCGTAAATTCGCCGTCTATTTTGTCTTCCTCGCCAAGTTCATATTTCAAATCTTGCTTGCGTTCGCCATTCAAATAAATCGCGCCATTATTAATGTCCTCTCGCGCTTGTCTTTTAGATGAAGAAATACCTGTTTCTACGATCGCTTCCACGAGATTAGTAGTCGTATGAGACAATGACACATGCGGCACGTCTTTAAATCCAGCTCTTAATTCATCAGCAGATAATGTTGTCAAGTCACCACTGAATAAAGCTTGTGAAATACGTTTTGCATCATCTAAAGCTTCTTGACCATGAATGAAACGTGTGACATTTTCAGCCAGCGCTTTTTGAGCTTCCCTTAAGTGAGGAGCTTCTTTCACTGATTGTTCAAGTTCAATTATTTCTTCTCTGCTTAAAAATGTAAAGAACTTCAAGAATTTAATAACATCATCATCTGTCGTGTTAATCCAAAATTGATAGAACTCATACGGGCTTGTTTTCTCTGGATCTAACCATACTGAACCGCTCTCGGTCTTACCAAACTTTTTGCCATCTGCCTTCACTACTAACGGTATAGTGAGACCATATGCTTCAGTTTGACCATACATACGTCTCATAAGCTCTATACCACTAGTGATGTTTCCCCATTGATCGGATCCACCTACTTGAATTTTACAATTTAATTCCTTATTAAGATGGCCAAAATCAATAGCTTGTAAAATGGTATAAGTAAATTCAGTAAATGAAATACCATTTTCTAATCGTGTTTGAATAGAGTCTTTTCCTAACATATAGTTAACGCCAACATGCTTCCCATAATCTCTTAAGAAACGAATGAGTGATATTTCACTTAACCAGTCTTTGTTATTGACTAACACAGCTCCCTGGTCTGTCCCAAATTCAAAGAGTTGATGCATTTGTTTACTTATTCCTTGAACATTCTTTTCGATTTGTTCTTCAGATTGTAGCGTTCTCTCCTCTGACTTACCTGAAGGATCACCTATCATCCCTGTGCCCCCACCGATAAGCACTATCGGACGGTGCCCATGTTCCTGAAAGCGACGCAATGTCATAAACGGCAAGAGATGACCAATATGTAAACTATCAGCTGTAGGATCAGCTCCACAATACAGCGTGACCTGTTCTTTATTAAGAATTTCTTCAATTTTTTCTTCATCTGTTTGTTGATATATAAGACCTCTCCAGGTTAACTCTTCAATTAGTGTATTTGACATTATTTACTTCCTCCTCTAACAATTCTTGTCACATAAAAAAACCCCTACTTGACGTAAGGGCGCATAGCTGCACGGTACCACCAAACTTAGCTCAAAAGAGCTCTCTTTAATAACGATACGTTCATTATCAAACGTTGGATTATTGTAGCTAACTACAAAGTAAGGTGTATTCGTCAAAGTATATGGTTAGTTCACAGCACCCACTAACTTTCTGAATCAATCTACCTTAACTACTTCTCCTCTAATCCAGTACTATTTTGAATTGATTTTTATTATAAGTAACTATAGTTAAAAAGTCAATTTCCCGTTTGATGTGCCAACAGTACTCAATGAGGAAGGTCCACTCATTGATAAAGCTTCAACCGCATTAAATATATAACAGAATCTTTTAACTCTTATCCTTCTTTAAAAGTTGTTCATCATGAGCACTTCACTAGTAATGAAATTAAAACGACGCGACGAGTGATAATAAAGAGTAGAACGACAAGTTAATAGGTTCTTAATGTGTGTCGTCCTACTCGCAAAGTATACATGCTTAGAGTATTCAAATTTGAATATTAAACTCTCGTTTCTTCAAATTAGAATAATCCGATCGCCTGTCCATCATCGGTAACATCCATGTTTAAAGCAGCCGGTTTCTTAGGAAGACCAGGCATCGTCATTACGGCACCAGTTAAAGCTACTATAAATCCTGCTCCTGTTTTAGCCTCAAGTTCACGTACAGTAATTTCAAAATCTTCAGGTGCTCCTAATAGAGAGGCGTCATCTGAGAAAGAATATTGAGTTTTGGCCATGCAAACTGGGTAATTATCCCATCCATTTTCCTTGAAGCGTTGGAGTTGCTTTTGAGCCTTACTACTGAATGTCACTTTTTTACCACCGTAAATTTCAGTGACGATTTTTTCTATTTTGTCTTCAATAGGCAACTCTAAATCATAAAGATGGTTAAAACTTTGTGGTTCATCGATAATTTCTAATACTTGATTAGCAAGATCGATGCCACCTTCTCCACCTTTTTCCCACACTTCAGTTAGAGCTAAACGCACGCCATTATCTTTGGCCCATTGCTTAACAAATTCTGTTTCAGCTTCAGTATCATGAACAAATGCGTTAAGTGCTATCACTGGCTCTAAACCATATTTACGCACATTATCTACATGTCGTTCTAAGTTTACAATACCTTTCTTTAACGCCTCGACATTTTCTTCTTTTAGCTCTTCTTTAGATACGCCACCATGCATCTTTAATGCACGAATTGTAGCTACTACTACGACCGCAGAAGGTTCAAATCCTGCTTCACGAGCTTTAATATTTATAAATTTTTCAGCGCCTAGATCTGAACCAAATCCCGCTTCGGTAACTACAATGTCAGCCAATTTACGTGCAGTTTCTGTAGCAAGTACTGAATTACAACCATGAGCAATATTTGCAAACGGGCCACCATGTACTAGCGCAGGTGTACCTTCAATAGTTTGAACCAGATTAGGTTTAATCGCATCTTTCAAAATCATAGCTAAAGCGCCTTGCACCTCTAAATCTGCAACGGTTACTGGTTTACGTTCGCGCGTATAGCCAATCGTTATACGTGAAATCTTTTCTTTTAAATCTTTGAGGCTAGTAGCCAAACACAAGATAGCCATAATTTCTGAAGCTACTGTTATATTGAAACCATCTTCACGTGGTATACCTTGGGTAGGGCCACCTAATCCTACTACCACGTTTCGTAAAGCTCTATCATTCATATCAAGTACACGTTTCCATTCGATTCGTCGTTGATCAATACCTAATGTATTACCTTGATGGATGTGATTATCTATAAAGGCTGATAAAGCGTTATTCGCAGTAGTTATAGCATGAAAGTCTCCATTGAAATGAAGGTTGATATCTTCCATTGGTAATACTTGAGCAAAACCGCCACCAGTTGCTCCACCTTTAATACCAAATGTCGGTCCTAGCGCAGGTTCACGCAAAGCTACCATTACGTTCTTCTTCAAAGCATGTAAAGCGTCCGATAAACCAACAGTCACAGTGGATTTACCTTCTCCAGCTGGAGTTGGGCTCATTGCTGTCACTAATACTACTTTACCTTTATCTCCATTATCCTTAACTTGATTGATATCAATTTTAGCTTTGTAGTGACCATAAGGTTCTAGTGCACTTTCTGGAATACCTGCTGTTCGCGCTATGTCATTAATAGGTTTTAGTTTTGATTGATTTGCAATTTCTAAGTCCGATAAGTGTGCCAACTTAATCCGCCCCTTCTTTAAATAATCCTAAACTACAATAAACTTGATAAATCATTGCTACCTTAAAACCTTTACAAGTTTATCTTAACCGACTTGATGGGGCTTGTCGATTATTTACAATAACGCTTTCATTTATTTTTATACCTATACACTTTTTAAATTATTATTTATAATCTGCTTTACATTTCTGATTAACAAGCCAGGACTAAGGAAGTGAGAATAGCAAGGGCACACCACCCTAAAGCATTCTACTGTTCTAGAAATTGAGCAGGCAGTTAGCTCCTAAGCATTCTGTTCTTGCCCACGTGGAAAGAAATTATTTATCCCTATGAGACGCTATGGCTCATTACTCAGTTATCAATCTAAGAATGAATTATTGAGTTGTACCACGATACTCGATACGATGAGGTAAGATCATATTCTCATCTTCAATTTCTTCATCCTTCATATACTTAGTCAGCAATCTCATTCCTACAGCTCCGATATCGTATAAAGGCTGAATGACACTAGACAATTGCGGTCTTACCATTTCAACTAAGCGCGTATTATTAAAGCTGATTACCTGTAAATCTTCTGGCACATTAATTTGTTGATCTTGCGCACTATGCACAATTCCGATAGCTTGTTCATCGCTGATAGATAATAGAGCATCGATTTTAGAGAAATCTAATTCTTTGAATGCCTTAACCCCGTCTTTGTATGTTTCATTTCCATGATAAATATTCTCCTCTGCTAGCGATAAATGATTATCATTTAAAACTTCTTTCAACCCTTTTAGGACTTCTTCTTGAGCTTTTTTAGAATAATATCCACCTACAAAAGCAAAATTCTTTGCACCACTCTGTATTAGATGATCAGTAACCTCTTTAGCTGCAGCTCTGAAATCAATATTTACTGAAGCTATATTATCATCCTTACCATTCGTTCCAGACACGACTACAGGCACCGAGGAGTTACTAATATTTTCCTTCATTTCTTCTGAGATAGTTCCACCTAAAAAGATAATTCCATCTACTTGCTTACTTAACAAGTTATTGAAAATTTCTTTTTCTTTATAGGGATCATTATCAGAATTAGAAATGATAGAATGATATTGATACATCGTAGCAATGTCTTCTAAGCCACGAGCTAATTGAGAGTAATAGATATTAGAAATATCTGGAATGATTACCCCTACTGTAGTAGTTCTCTTGCTTGCTAATCCACGAGCGACTGCATTAGGTCTATAATTTAACCTTTTTATAACGTCATTAACTTTATCCCTCGTTTCAGGTTTCACGTTTTGGTTACCATTCACTACTCTTGAAACAGTAGCCATTGATACACGAGCTTCTCTCGCAACATCATAAATTGTAACAGTCATAAGCGACCTCCTTGTATACGGCTTTAACTTGATTCTGCTTTGTTTTCATAACTTTTTCATAGTTTATCATAAAAACATTGATTGAAAAATATAAATGTCTTCTTTGTCACAATGATGTCAAACACAGTTTATAAATAAAATATAACAAATTAATAGTAGTTTTAAACTATTGTTATATAATAATCAGCTCAATTTCTTATACTTTTTCATTTGATTACTTAAAAAAGTAGAAAGATATCACCTTAACGCCAGTAAAATCCAAATAAATAAGAAAAAAAGGGATGAGGGAGCGGGACAGAAATCTAATTTGAATAAAATGATTTCTGTCCCGCTCCCTTTTAATCCCATGTTAAGCAAATTTTTAAGATTATATAGTTAAACTTTAACTGTTATAATTCGTTGGTATTATATTTTTTACTTAAAGGGCTTAATGAATTATAAAACTCATCAAACTCTTCTAAATCCATTTGCTGTCCGCTGTCACTCAAAGCTACTGACGGATCAGGATGCACTTCAGCCATTACTCCGTCCGCTCCGACAGCTAAAGCTGCTTTAGCTGTTGGTAACATAATATCTTTACGACCTGTACTGTGAGTAACATCAACCATAACTGGTAAATGCGTACCTTGCTTTAGAATAGGTACTGCAGAAATATCTAATGTATTTCGCGTAGCATTTTCGTACGTGCGAATACCGCGTTCACATAAAATGATATTATTATTGCCCTCTGATGCAATGTACTCAGCTGCTTTAATAAATTCTTCTATAGTAGCTGATAACCCTCTCTTTAATAAGATGGGTTTGCGTGTACGTCCAGCTTCTTTTAAAAGTTCAAAGTTGTGCATGTTACGCGCTCCAATTTGGAATACATCGACGTACTTATCAGCCATTTCGAAATCAGCAGGATTAACGATTTCACTGACGATATTTAAATCATATTTGTCTTTAGTTTTCTTTAAAATTTTTAAACCTTCTTCTCCTAAACCTTGGAAATCATAAGGTGAAGTACGCGGCTTAAATGCACCACCTCTTATGAACTTTTCACCCTTAGAAGCTAAATTTTCTGCTACTTTATCGACTTGTTCTTGGGATTCAACAGAACATGGCCCGAAGATAAACGATTTCTTGCCGTCACCTATCGCACCACCGTTGTTAAATTTCACAACTGTATCTTCAGGCTTTAGTTTACGTGAAACATATAAATGCTTTTCATGATCTCCTTTTTGTAAATCAGTTGAAGCTTTAAATATTTCTTTAAATAACTGTTTGATTACACTATCTGAAAAAGGACCTTTATTTTGATCGATCAATGTATTTAACATTTCTTTTTCTCGTTTAGGATCATATACAATAATCCCTTGTTTGCGTTTGACTTCACCAATTTTTTTGGCTACTTCCCCTCTTCTCGTTAACAGTTCAAGAATTTGTTCATTTAATTTAATTATTTCTTCTCTGTGTTGTTCTAGTTCATCAGCCATATGGGACACCTCTTAGTCATTCTATTATTGTCTTGCTTTAAAGCGATAAAATAATGATTGATAGTTATTGTAACAATTCTACTAGCTCATTTCAAGATTACGCTATATTATTAGTTTGACAATTCGCACTTTTCCGTCAAAAATTAAATTGATGTATTTAATCATACACAACCCACAAAGTTTTTTCAACAACCTAATTAAAAACAAATAATAATATTCGTTTCTATTCTACTTTTATGTATAAGGAAAAACTTCGAGGTCGAGGTTAAGAACTAAAGTTTCTGTGCTCTGAGGAACTGATAAACGGCGCCCCAAAAGCAGGATTTCTAACAGAAATACGCACGACTCGACAAAATTTGAGGCTGGGACATAAATCCCAGCCTCTTCAACATCTCGGCAGTAGATGACTGATTTGAAAATGCGCTTGTATCAAGCTTTTTCAATTCTAGTCATCCTTGCCGGGGCGGGACGACGAAATCTTTTTATTCAAATTAGATTTCTGTCCCGCTCCCTTCAACATCTCGGCAGTAGATGACTGATTTGAAAACGCGCTTGTATCAAGCTTTTTTCAATTCTAGTCATCCTTGCCGGGGCGGGACGACGAAATCTTTTTATTCAAATTAGATTTCTGTCCCGCTCCCTTCAACATCTCGGCAGTAGATGACTGATTTGAAAACGCGCTTGTATCAAGCTTTTTTCAATTCTAGTCATCCTTGCCGAGGCGGGACTACGAAATCTTTTTATTCAAATTAGATTTCTGCCCCGCTCCTATCGTCCGTTTCTGTTCAAATTCTAAATGCTTTAGTCCCTACCTCTCTCGAAGTTTTGGTTACTGAGATATTAAAGTTCTAGCCCCATCTAGTCGCGATGATCACTCAACTCGTTACTTATCACCGAAAGTGCGTTTATCTATTTTGCTCTTAGCTTTTTCGCTTTTAATTGGCTTTTGAGTTTTACTTTTTGAAGCCTTTTTACTACTTGTTGCAGGACTATCATCCTTTTTAATAGTGGTATGCTCTGTATTACTTTGAAGTTTATCTTGCTTGCTGTTCTTTTTACGACCAGAACCATTGTGGATGATATGCCCCTCTTTAAACTGCGCTCTCTCGTGAGTTTGCGGTGCTATTTTCTCTGCGTTTTTCGGCTTGCTTTCATTATCAGTTCTACTACTTGATCTATGTGTCTTAGAAGTATTTGTACTAGCTACTTTATCATTAGACTTTGAAGATTTAGAACTAGCTTTATTCTTTGCTGTCTTTTGTTCAACTTGACTATCAACTACACTTTGTTGTGCTTCTTGCTTAGTTTTGTTTAAAGAAGCTCGTTCTTCTTTTTTAATTTTACTTTCTTTAACCAAGACTGGAACTTCTCTTAGCTTAGTTTTAGAAATTTCTTTAGCATTCAATAACTTTTCAGTGTTGCCTCTAACTGTGGCGTTTTTCGCTATTAGATTCATTTTATCTCGAGCAGCTTGCGCAAGACTAAGAGCATTGACCGTACTTGATGATCTTCCATCTAAGCGTGGTACAACGAAATCAGCACCAGCAGATGATATCGGTTCACTGGCTAATAATTGTTGAGTACGTGCTCTCACATCACTATCATCGCTAAGTTGTTGAGACTTCGTTCGAGCTGCAGATGCTAAGCGTTGCGCCCTCGTTCCATTAGCTTGTCCTTCTTGGTTAGATGGAGATTGGTCCACTTCTTCTTGAATAGCTTGTTGTTGAGCTTCAATCTCCTCTTGTTTCGCTGCTTTAGTATCATCAATATGTTGTAACCCTGATGAAGATGTTGTCTCGCTTACTTTATCGTTCTCTTGACCGACAGGTGACGTATCTGCTAGCGAATGATTTGATACTTCTTGTTGTATAGCTGCTTGTTGTGCATTTAATTCTTGCTGTGAAGGTGTAACCTTTTCATCTACCACATTGTTAACTTCTCCACGAATTTTTTCCACACGTTCTTCTGCGATTGCTTGCTCTTCTCTTGTAGTATGTGATAGATCACTATCAAACTTAGTTTCAGATGATGGCACTTGTTCATTTAATTTTTTCTTATGATTAGCGAATAATCCTATGGCAGAACCAATTACTGTTCCAAAGACAAAACCAAAGACAAAGTGTCTTGGTTGGTAACGACTAACATGGTTCGCTTGAGTATAGTTCTCTTTACCTCTTTCAAATTCATCACGATTGTAATAGTGCATGATTACGCCTCCTATAACAAATGCACTTAAACAAAGTTTAATACCTCATTTAAGTGCACTATTGTGTTAAGTATAAATTATTTTTTTTCTACGTGTGTAGTGTAACTTGTATTACCATCATTTGCTACACTGTTATTCTTGTAGTTTGCACTTTCTCTGCGTTGTCTTCTATTTTGCCATTTGTCAGCAATTTCCATCGCTACATTTGACCATTGAACAACTTGTGAAATCTTATCTTCATTTTGAGAAATGTTATGCGTAATAGAGTTAGTTACACGATCTACTGAACCATTTAATGTTTGAACAGAGTCACCGATACCTTTAACAGCATCAACAACTGAATTTAAGCGCTCAACCTTACCTTGAATATCTTCAGTTAAGCGATTAACTTTGTGTAATAAATCTGTTGATTCACGAGTAATACCTTGAACTTGACCTTCAACACCATCAAGTGTCTTAGCTACGTGGTCTAAGTTTTTCTTAACTGAAACCAATACGACAACAATTCCAATACATAGGATTAAGAAAGCTATGGCCGCAATTATTCCAGCTATAGGTAGAATCCATTCCATTAAAAACGCCTCCTAAATTACGTATGTTGTTATTTATTTTTAATACCCTACTTATTTTAACATAAACATGCTTAAAAAATTATAATTCTGCTACTTTTCCTTCATGTGTTGTATAAGCGCGCAAGACTTTCTGAATATCTCCTGCACCCATAAACAATATTACAGCTGATGGATAGTCTTCTAACTGTGCCACCGTTTCTTCACTAATCAAGTCTGCTCCGTCAATTCGATTGAGAAGATCTTGAATAGATAGATCACCAGTATTTTCTCTTATAGATCCGAATATATCGCATAAATAAACGTGATCTGATTGACTAAGACTTTCAGCAAACTCTTCTAGAAAAGCTTGCGTTCTTGAAAATGTATGGGGTTGAAAAACAGAAATTACTTTCTTATTCGGATATTTTTTTCTAGCTGATTCAATCGTCGCATTTATTTCTCGAGGATGATGTGCATAATCATCCACGAGAACTTGACTATTTAACGTAATTTCGTTGAAGCGTCTTTTAACACCACCAAACGTCTCTAAAGCCTCTTTAATATTATCTACGTTGAGAGACTCAAAGTAACATATCGCAATGACCGCTAAGGCGTTGAGAATATTATGATCACCATATTGAGGAGATAGGAAGGTGTCGTAATATTCACCTTTAATATAGACGTCAAATTGAGTACCTTTGTCGCTATAAGTAATATTATTAGCATAAATATCATTATCTTCAGTTAAGCCATAATAATAAATTGGTACATTTGCTGTTAACTCGCGTAAATATCTATCTCCACCCCAAGCTATGATCGCTTTCTTAACATTATTCGCCATCGCTTGGAAAGCATCACAGACATCATCGATATCTTTAAAGTAATCTGGGTGATCAAAATCTATGTTTGTCATAATAGCATAATCAGGATGATAACTCAGAAAGTGTCTTCTGTATTCACAAGCTTCAAATGCGAAGTACTCACTTGAAGGTATGCCTAATCCTGTTCCATCACCAATGAGGAAAGAGGTTTTTTTATCTCCATTCATAACGTGTGATAAGAGTCCAGTAGTGGAAGTTTTACCGTGAGCACCAGTGACTGCAACTGATATATATTGATTTATTACGTAAGCTAAGAAATCATGATAACGAATTATTTCCAATCCTAATTTCTGTGCTTGCACTACTTCTTCATGGTCATTTGAGAAAGCGTTCCCTTGAATGACAACCATGTCTTCTTCCACGTTATTTCTATTAAAAGGTAAGATCTTAATACCTTTATTCTTCAAAGCTTCTTCTGTAAATACATATTGATCTATATCAGATCCCTGCACTTCATGGCCTAAATCATGCATAATTTGAGCTAGTGAACTCATACCTGAGCCCTTAATGCCGACAAAGTGATAATGGGCCATATTTAACAACTCCTTAAATACTAATGATTAATCCTCTTCTAAGTCTGATTCGGTTATATATACTTCTCGTGGTTTTGAACCGTTCGCTTCAGAAATAAATCCTAGCTGCTCTAATTGATCAACTATACGAGCTGCTCGATTATATCCCACTTGAAAGTGTCTTTGAATAAGAGAAGTAGAGATATGTCCTTCTTGAACCATAAAGCGACAAACATCTTTAAAAAGTTCGTCTTTAGGTTGATTTGCTTTCTTCTTAAGAAGTTCTTGTTCTTTAAATATATAATTTGGTTCCCGTTGCATTTTAATATACTCAACGACCTCATCGATTTCTTCATCTGAGACAAATGTACCTTGTACTCTAATAGGCTTGTTCATTCCACCACCTAGATAAAGCATGTCTCCATAACCTAATAATCGTTCAGCACCACCACTATCAAGAATAGTCCGTGAATCCACACTAGATGATACCATAAACGCAATTCGAGTTGGGATATTTGCTTTGATTAAACCTGTAATGACATTAACTGATGGTCTCTGCGTAGCGACTAACATATGAATTCCACAAGCACGTGCTTTTTGAGCGATTCGAGCTATGGATTGCTCAACTTCTTGAGGAGACATCATCATTAAATCTGCTAATTCATCAATAACGATGACAATTTTAGGTAAACGTTCCTCATAACTTGCCTTTTTATTAAACGCGGTAATATTACGCACATGATATTGAGCAAATAACTTATATCGACGTTCCATTTCGTCTACAGCCCATTTAAGACTTTGCGTCGCAGCTTTAACATCGGTAATTACAGGCGAAACTAAGTGAGGTAAATCATTGTATGGTGCCAGTTCCACCATTTTAGGGTCAATAAGTAGGAGGCGTAATTCTTCAGGATGATTTTTATATAGTAGAGACATTAATATACTATTTATACATACGGATTTACCTGATCCCGTTGCTCCGGCTATTAAAGCATGGGGCGTTTTAGCTATATCCATTAATAAGGGTTCATTATTGATGCGATATCCCATTGCTACCGTTAACTTGGAATGCGCATTTTTAAACTGATCTGATTCAATGATTGAACGTAAATTCACTTTCGTTGGAGATTGGTTAGGCACTTCTATTCCTACCAGACTCGTTCCTGGTATAGGCGCTTCTATTCTGATGTCTTTGGCAGCTAGAGCCATCTTGATATCATCTTGTAAATTAGTGATTCGTGAAACTTTAACGCCTTTTTCTACCGACAGTTCAAACCGTGTGACACTTGGCCCCTCTGTCACATGCTTGACTTCAGCTGGCACGTTAAAGTAATAGAACGCATCATTTAGTTCTTCTTTTTTTTCTTCAATCCAAGCTTCATCTATTTCATGTTGTTCAGGCTCTTCCAACAAGTTGATATTAGGTAGGTTTAAATTGGGCCCCTTTCTAATCGTCGTGCTACTTGAATGCGTATCTTCGAATCGGTTATGATGGTGCGCTGTTTCTTTATTGTTGTCTGGTACATGTGAGTCACTAGTTTGACTTACTCCGCTTGCTTCCGAAGTGGAACCATCAGTGTGTGATTGAAGCTCATCATTATCAGAATCAGATTGCTCATAAGTAGATTGATTTAAAGATCTGGATGCCTGTTGATATTGTGTTTCAGTTTCAACGCCTAGATCATCTCTTCTAGTCTGATCGATGGAGCTGCTATTTTTTGAACCTTCTACCGCTGCTTCAACAGTTTCTTTAGATGTCCGTGATTCTCTATCACCATTATTGTTCGTCTCTATTTGTGGCCGCTGAGAAGAACGTTCTTCATTGTTTTCTTCATGAGATGGCTTATTTTGAACTTCTTCTAGATGCGAGGATTCCTCATCTGATGAATGAGAACGTTCATTGGACTGAGTTTGTGCTTTCATTTCAGGCTTCAACTGTGGTGTCTCTACCTTACTTTTATTTCTATTTTGAGAACGTGTAAGTCTTTTGCGATCTGATGGAGTCATCAACACGTTGAAAGGTTTAGTACTTTTAGGTGTAGTTTGAGAACTGTTATAGTTACTTTTCGTTTTTGATGATTGGTTAGAATTCTTAGCTTCTACTTCTGATTTGTTGTCTGCTGAAGGTTTTGAACTGTAATTGTTAGATTGTGTTGAGTCTTCTTTAGATTGTGTATACTCATTGGACTGAGGGTTTGAGATACTTTCTTGATGTGTAGATTGTTGAGAATTGAATTCATTCTCTATATGGTCAACGTTATTCGCATTCTCTTTTTGATGAGAAGATTCACGTTCTTCCCTTTCAACTTCTGAAGATAAATCCTCTGTCGAATCTTCTAACCCTATATCAACCGTCTCTTTATCATCGGGAGAAGCGGGTTGTTTCTGTTTGATCCTCTCTTTATCTTCATTAGTTTCAGAGGCGTCCTCGTTTGTATTTAAATCCCGATAGGCTGCGTCTTCAACATCGTTATCTACCGCATCTTCTTGTTGGAAGTCCACTTGATCTAAAGAGTTGTTATCACTCGCGCTCTGATTTAAAGTAGAATGTTGCGCTTTAAAATCATTTCTACCTTCAGGTGGTTGATCACCCTCCATATGATGTTGTTCACTATTAGCTGAGAGATCCTCATTATCACGCTTCGATGATTCTTGTTCTTTTTGACCGCTATTTAAGGAGGAATCGGAATGATTTACCACTACCTCATCATCATTGATGTTATGTACGTTACGAATCTGATCTAGATCTACTTCTTCATAATTATACTTGGACGAAGTAGTAGGTTCTTGTTCTTCATCTGTTTCAGCATGCTCTACTTCTGATGATGACGACTGGTAAGGCATATCTAGAGAACTTTCACCTAAATAACGTTTAGCTTGATTAGCGTACATTTCATCAATTGCTTTCTGCACTTCGTCTTTATCATCCTCTTGATGACGTTTTTGTTGTAGTGCTTTTTTAAACTGCCGCTTCTGTAACACTTTTCTCTCGCGCTCTCTCCGTATTTCTTCAACAATTTGAGAGGCGTAAAAATTCTCGAGGCTTACCATATTATTATGGTTTTTAGTGTTATGAGATGATGCCGCTTTATCTTTATTTCTGTCTCTGGTTTGCGCATCCTTAGTTTGAAGTTTATCATTCGATAAAGTGAAGCCTGATTGATTAGTAGTAGATTGATCTCTCTTTTCTTTATCGAAGGATGTTGAGCCCAGCGGCGACGTAAGAGATGAATCATTGCTCTCTTCTGATTGCTTATCGTCATCAGTTTTATTATATGATCTCGGTATCATGCCATTTTTAAGTTGTTTAGGCTTATGGGTGCCAAATATAGCTGATGGCACTTCTGAAGCTTTGAAATCTCTACTGGCATAATTACGTTTATCACTCTTAAGATTGTTTCTTTCAGCACGTAACACATCAGTTTGAATACGTTGTTTACGTGGTGATTCAGATTTACGATGCTGAGTTTGTGAACTGAGGGGACTACTGTCGCGTTCATATGATTCTTTGTTATATTCACTGAAGCGCTGTTGAGATACATCAGCTGAGCCCCTGTTTCTATGGCGTTTCTTTTTTCGCGTACTGAAAGAGAGATTGGCTTCGCTATCAGAGGCTTGACTAGAAGAAAACTCGTCATCGGAGACATTCTGAGAAATTTCTTCTTCGTTTAACACTCTCATAGGGAACCGGAATTTACCTTTGGGTCTATCGTAAATATCATTATTTTGAGGTAGCAATGTATGTTGCTTTTCTTTTTGGTTACTTTGACGTCTTTTATTTCTTCTACTCAAATAGTCATTATTTGAATCTTCTTCACCAAATAATTTATCAAACCAGCTCATACTAAAAGTTACCTCCTTTTATTCTTTAAAAAATGGGGCGCCAATCTCGTAGTCATTAGATAGAACCATAATCCCTTTTTCTTGAGGAGCGTCTGGCAAGTTAAGTTCTTTCATTGAGCAAATCATTCCGCTACTAGCTACACCACGTAATTCGGCGTTTTTAATCACCATACCACTAGGCATAACAGCACCCACTTTAGCTACTACCACCTTTTGTGCTTTATCAATATTTGGCGCACCACAAACAATCTGTAATGTGTCATCACCGACATCAACTTTAACTATACTTAATTTATCAGCATTAGGATGTTTTTCTTTTTCAATAACATAGCCTACTACAAAGCTCGGGGACAAATCAGTGTCAAGCTTGTAATTGATTTGTGCGTCATCTATTTTTTGTTGCAATCCTTTTATAATAGATTCATTAAGTTTAATGTGTCCGTTGCCATTGAAATCTATATCGTTAACATTGAAGAAATTAAAACCAACTATACGTCCGTCTTTAGTTATGCTAATGACATCACCATGTTGTTGATATTCCAAATTTCCTTCTACTGGTTCGATTTGAAGAAAGGCTACGTCCCCTACTCCTTGTGGATTATAGAATAAATTCATACTATATATACTCCTTAATCTCGATCTTTATTGTTATATTGTTTGCGTGTTGCTTCTAATCTTTGTATTACATTCGGGTCCCGTTTTTGTTTATTATTTTTACCTAAGATAAATATAGGCTCAAAATGCCCATTTTCATATCCTAGAGATAATGAAGTGATAGGGACAAGACCTTTAGTAAAGAATTCCATCGTTAAATGAGCCATGACGTCATAGCCCGTTTGGTTTCTAATATCAGCTACGATTAACACATCTTGGTGTGGAATAGCTACAAGCATCTCACCTTCGCATTGTTCTTCGAAATCATTTAATAATTTCGTATTTAGGATCCGACTAGCATCGTAGCCATCATTAGAATTAATAAAGTAAAATAAATTACCCTTCACTTCATCAGTTTTATAAGGATTTTTTAGCTTTCTTACATTAAATAAAGCCATTTCTTTTAACTGTTGTCGTGTAACACCTAGTTCTTTCAACATGGTTTCATCTATAAGTTTGTAAGATTTCCCTAAATCAAGTGCATAATATATATTCGTCTCGGCAGTATGCTGTTCATAAACGAGTTCGTTTCCTTCACTATTTTCTTTTTGAAAACTAGGCGCTCTTAATACAGGCATAACTTTGATATCATCTAAATCGTTAAGATTATTGTCTCCCATTTGTGAAATAGCTTCTTCAACGTAATAGACAACTTCATCGACTATCTCATCTTTTTGCTCATTATACTTCGCAACAATAGACTGAAGTTTGATCGTTACACCTTTATGATTATCTGAGCGATATATACGTAAAGTTTCTTCTTCGCGATTGAAACTATATTTTACATTTAAATGCTTTAAGCGTGCTTTGAGTTTATCTCTCATTTGAAAGACATTCATTATTAACACTCCTCTAAGCGTTTCTTTATTCAGTTTACAATAAATAAACCCTTACGAACAGAAAAAAAGTGCACGTTAAGGGCATTAATTTTAAATAATTACTATACCGATTATCCATTATTTCTTGAAGCTTTGAGCAATAAATTGGTCGATTTGCTGGATAGACTTTCGTTCTTTTCCTATGTATCTAACGATCAATTCTCCATTGTCGTACACTAGAAAACTAGGTATGCCCATAATGTTAAGCTCTGTACAAGAGGTTGAGACATTACATTATGTCCCAGTTTCTCTTTGTTGGGGCCCTACCCCAACTCGCTGTGCTTGTGGAAACTGATTTATCAGTTTCTCTTTGTTGGGGCCCCACCCCAACTCGCATTGCTGGTGGAAACTGATGAACCAGTTTCTTTGTGTTGGTGCCCCCTGCTCAAAACCTAAACGCTTTTGTCCCGTCCTCTCTATCTACAGATATGAACGTTATTTCCTCATATTTACTTTTTAGCTGTGGTAAATCAGGCTCGATAACTTTACAATCAGGACATCAATTTGCTGTGAACATAAACACCGTCCGCCTTGAGTTAATCCCTTAAAGTCTTATTCACATTGAAGTATTTGTCTAATTAAAAACTCCTTATCGATTGTACTGTAAAAAGTGGATTATATCTTCATTAAGATGAGTGATAGATCGTAACAATAATTCTCGAGCCGCTTCATAATCTCTCAAATCAAAAACTGATTCTGTACTGTGGATATAACGAGCACATACGCCTATTACGGCAGTAGGCACACCGATATTAGCCTTATGGATCTCTCCACCATCAGTACCACCAGGCGATATATAATATTGATGAGCTATATCATAATTTTTAACGAGATCTAACAAATAATCTCTGAAATTTGATGATAAAAGCATCGTGCCATCTTTAATTCGAATTAGTGTTCCTTTCCCAATTTCTCCAGAAAGTTGTTGTTGACCTTTAATATCATTAGCAGGCGAACAATCTACTACGAAAGCTAAGTCAGGATCTATTAACTCAACAGAAGGACGAGCTCCTCTTAAACCAACTTCTTCTTGAGTATTAGCCCCTACGTAGAGGTCTACATCAAGCTCAACATCTTTTAATAGCTCTAATATTTCTATTCCTATTAAGCAGCCGTAACGATTGTCCCAGGCTTTAGCTGTATATCGGTATTCACTAAGTTGCGTTAATATAGTGTCAGGCACTATAGAATCTCCTATTTCAATACCTCTATCACGAACTGCTTTATCAGAAGTTTCACCTATATCTAGCATTAAATCTTCAATCTTTGGTGTGCCTTCACTCCCTGTTCGAAAATGCTTAGGTATATTGGCTACAACGCCTGTAAACTCTATATTAAAACGAGTTTTCACTTTAAGTCTTTGACCTTGCCAAATATCAGGTGCCACACCACCTAAACTAGTAAACTGCAGCATACCATTTTCTGTAATATGTGTCAGCATAAACCCTATCTCATCCATATGAGCGGCTACCATTACACGTCTCGCATTGCTTTTCTTAGATTTTTTCACCCCATAAAAACCACCTAGACGATTGTAGACAAACTCATCCACGTAGGGTGACATCTCCTCAATTAAATATTCCTTTACATCTGCTTCGAACCCGGGAGCGCCGTGTAATTCAGTTAATTTTTTTATGCGTTGTAAAGTTCTAGCTTTTTCTATATTCATAAACATTAACACCTAACCTCTAGACGTACAATTTTCCTTAAATATTACGGGTGATAAAATCTTCAATAATCTTTTCATCACTTGAGTCGAATTTAACAGCAAAATATTTAGGATCATGATAATATAAAAACCAATAATTTTCTTTAATAAATTGGTGAATGTACTTCTCCTTCTCACTGATAGAATCCATCGGGTAATCATCATAAGCTGTGACCCATAGTGAATTTTGATGAGCGTGGGTTGGGAAGATATCTGCCATGTGTACAGCTTTATCGTTTTCACTTTCTATCGTTATGATACTATGTCCGTTACTATGGCCGCCAGTGTGTTTCATAGTAATACCAGGATAAGGTGATATTTCATCTTTATATTCGACAACTTTATCTTTATAATTACCTTGATTTATTGACCAATAAGTAGCTTTACTTCTTATATTAGGGTTTAGAAATTCGTCCCACTCATCAGACTGAATATAATGTGTGGCATTCGGAAAAACAGCTTCTCCTTCTTCATTTGTTAACCCTGTGGCGTGATCAAAGTGCATGTGAGTCATCAATACTATATCGATGTCAGCAGCAGTTAAATTATAGTCTTGTAGACTATCTTCAAGATGACTTTCATTACTCACTCCATAATTACGTAATTGCTTTTCTGTCAGTTTGCCATTTCCAATTCCCGTATCAATAATTATATTTTTATCTTTCGTTTGAATGAGTATAGGATGCGTGGGCTGAGGTATTTGGTTCTTTTCATTAGCATTTATTTTTCTCGACCACAAAGGTTTGGGGACTACACCGAAGATAGCGCCTCCGTCCATATGTGTGTAGCCTCCATCTAAGTAATTAATTGTGAACTGTCCAACTTTCATAATATCCCCTCTTTTTTATAATGAGTTAAATCTATATTAATATAAAGATTGTATTGGGTAAAATGCGATATGCAAAAAGAGTGAGTCTGAATCTCTTATAGATTCATACCCACCCTTAGTGCCCGTGAAATTTTGCTTCCATACGATAAATGCGTGATCCTTTATCAGCAAATTTACGTTCATACTCTGTTTCGATATTATCTTCGTCATCTTCCTCGTGTAGATTAAGATTAATCTTAGTAAAATACATGCCGAATTGAGACATACTTTCTAGACTGTAAGCGAATAAACCACGGTTATCTGTTTTGAAATGGATTTCTCCTTCACCTTTTAAAATTTCTTTATATATCGCTAAAAAAGTAGGGTATGTGAGTCGACGTTTTGTATGTCTGCGCTTAGGCCAAGGATCAGAAAAGTTCAAATAAATGCGATCAACTTCATGTGAATTAAAATACTCAGTCAACTCCACTGCATCATTACAAATTAGTTTTAAATTCGTAATACTGTGATCGAGGACGTCACGTAGAATGTTAACCATTACATTCTTCTCTCTTTCAATTGCAACAAAGTTGATCTCAGGATGTTGAGCTGCAATGGTAGTAATAAATTGACCTCTACCTGACCCAATTTCAATATATATCGGTTGTGTTTTCTCAAACCATTGACCCATTTTTTTAGCATGCGTGCCATCGATATCTACAATATCTTGATGCTCTTTAAGATAATCATCCGCCCAAGGTTTATAGCGCATTCTCATGAATAATTCTCCTCAAATAAACACATTATGTTTCATAATTTGGTTCAGAAATGTTAGCCACGTATTCATATCCTTAAAACGTTTCTGATCTTCGTACCACTGTATCACTGCTATTGATTGCGTAACTGTATACCACTTCATTCGTTTTTGTAAATCAATTGTTTCATTGACGCCATAGTGCTCTAACCAATTCGTCCATTGAGATTCAGGCACATAGTTGTATAGCAACATGCCTATATCTATAGCTGGATCCGCAATCATCGCATCTTCCCAATCTACCAAAAACAATTCATCATGATCAGATAATAACCAATTGTTGTGATTGACGTCACCATGTACTACTGTAAAAAATCGCGGATCTAGCTGTGGCATATTATTTTCTAAATAGTTAAGTGCCTTTCTCACTACGTGGTGCGTCCAAACTTCTTTAGACAACGATGCGTTGATCTTACTTAACATGATTTCTGGCGTAATCGGTTCCATCTCCATGCGCTTCAACATATTAAGTAGCGTCTTTGAACTATGAATTTTCTTTAATAAACTAATCACTCTAGTTTGCGGCATTTCTGAGAAAGTGAGTTCACGACCATTCTTCCAGTGTTGAGCAGTTACTACCTCACCTGTTTCTATTCTTTTTGTCCACACAAGTTTGGGTACAATTCCTTCCGCTGATAAAGCCGCTATAAAGGGATTTGAATTGCGTTTCAAAAACAGTTTTTGTCCATCTTGTTCAGCCATGTAAGCTTCCCCAGATGCGCCTCCAGCAGAGTCCAATGTCCATCCTAATTGGTAAAACTGCTCCACGATGTCCACCTCACTTTCAATTAGAAAATGGCCCTAGAAAAGCTAAATTTCAAGAGCCAACTATAATCATTTACAACCTTGTACTGAGCTACATTAAAGTGCGTATACTTAATCATATCGTTCTAATCTAAACTATCCCGACCAACTAACTTAAACGCTCTATCGCCCTATCACTCATAATATTCGAACGGTTTAAAACACCGTCACTATGCGTTTTTATGTATATTTCGAATCACGATAAACACCGTGAATTCTTAAAGACTCATAAAGAATTTTATAATTTTTACTATCTGATTTCAACCTAAAAACCAAAACAAAAAGTCACATTTTACTTACTTGTGATATTATTAATCATTAAATTTGCTTCCATTAAATTGTATCATAAACTAGGACTTAAGACTTAGTTAAACTATTAAATTTTATTAACTGTCACTAATATGTAAAGAGACAGTCGTGATTAGCCTGTAATTTCATATAATTTTGGAGTGACTAAAAGATGTGATTGCCATTATCGTTTCTTAATTTAAAGTACTTTCAGCATAACATATTTATTATATTAAGGTTCTTTAGTTTATAGTCATATCCTCGAAGTGAACTATTCCATCGGATCAAGCGTAGTTTCAAATTTAAACATTTCTCAAATTAAAGAAGAGGCTGGGACATTACGGTCTTTGACTAGAGAGAAAACATACTAAGATTAGCTATGAAGAAATCTATGACGATAGATTTTTTCATAGCTATTTTTTATAGTTAAAGAGAGAAGTAGATCGTGCGGTCTCTTGGATTTTAAATCCGTAGTCA
>NZ_JAOPKZ010000008.1 GCF_025519785.1 Staphylococcus marylandisciuri
TATGTATGGACGGGATAAGTGCTGAAAGCATCTAAGCATGAAGCCCCCCTCGAGATGAGATTTCCCAACTTCGGTTATAAGATCCCTCAAAGATGATGAGGTCAATAGGTTCGAGGTGGAAGCGTGGCGACACGTGGAGCTGACGAATACTAATCGATCGAAGACTTAATCAAATAGACGTTTTGACTTGGTTGATACTTTTACTTACTATCTAGTTTTGAATGTAGCAATTACATTTGTTGTCTGGTGACGATGGCAAGGAGGTCACACCTGTTCCCATGCCGAACACAGAAGTTAAGCTCCTTAGCGCCGATGGTAGTCGGACTTACGTTCCGCAAGAGTAGGACGTTGCCAGGCAATTGAGCCCGAAAGGGCTCTTTTTTTTATAGAGGAGGAGCTTAACTTCTGAAAATTAGCTTTATCGAGGTCAACATGCCTAGGATCGATGAGACAAGCGAAAGACGAAACGAGCTTACTCGGGGTAAGTGAGTGAGGAAAGGGGCCCCAACACAGAGAAACTGAGTAAACAGTTTCTACAAGCAATGCGAGTTGGGGCTGTTGGAACTGTTATTGAAGAAGTCAAAAACCTTCAATCCGTAAGAACGCGTTTTTTACGAGAGATAAAGAAGCTCCTTAGCGCCGATGGTAGCAGACTTACGTTCCGCAAGAGTAGGACGTTGCCAGGCAATTGAGCCCGAAAGGGCTCTTTTTTTATAGAGGAGGAGCTTAACTTTTGAAAATTAGCTTTATCGAGGTCAACATGCCTAGGATCGATGAGACAAGCGAAAGACGAAACGAGCTTACTCGGGGTAAGTGAGTGAGGAAGGAGAGTAGTCGAAGAAGATAATAGCCATGGATGACAAGATAAAGAAGCTCCTTAGCGCCGATGGTAGCAGACTTACGTTCCGCAAGAGTAGGACGTTGCCAGACAATTGAGCCCGAAAGGGAGGCTGGGACATAAATCCCAGCCTCTTCAACATCTTGGCAGTAGATGACTGATTTGAAAATGCGCTTGTATCAAGCTTTTTTCAATTCTAGTCATCCTTGCCGGGGCGAGACTACGAAATCTTTTTATTCAAAATAGATTTCTGTCCCGCTCCCTTCAGCATCTTGGCAGTAGATGACTGAATTGAAAATGCGCTTGTATCAAGCTTTTTTCAATTCTAGTCATCCTTGCCGGGGCGGGACTACGAAATCTTTTTATTCAAATTAGATTTCTGTCCCGCTCCCTTAACTTCTGAAAATTAGCTTTATCGAAGTCGACATGCCTAGGATCGATGAGACAAGCGAAAGACGAAACGAGCTTACTCGTGGTAAGTAAGTTGGGGCGGGGCCCCAACAGAGAGAAACTGAGTAATCAGTTTCTACAAGCAATGCGAGTTGGGGTGGCCCCAACACAGAGAAACTGAGTAATCAGTTTCCGCAAACAATGCGGGTTGGGGCTGTTGGAACTATTATTAAGGAAGTCAAAAACCTTCAATCTGGAAGAACGCGTTTTTTACGAGAGAAAGAGATAGATATAAATTGTGAAATAAAGTTTTATATCTATCTCTACTAAGAAGTTGTAGTGTCAATTATATTAATAAAGAATAGAGCATCTTATTCTCATTAATATAAATATTTAATGGATCAAACTGATTAACATTTTGCTTAAGTTGGTTTAAATCCGCATGGTCATTGAGCTGAATTCCTATAATTACAGTCCCAGTGTTCTGCGAAGATTTTTTTAAATACTCAAATTTAGTGATATCATCATTTGGTCCTAGAACGTTATTAACAAATTCTTTCAGAACACCAGGTCGTTGTGGGAAATTAAGGATGAAGTAGTGTTTCATCTCTTCAAATAATAATGATCTTTCTTCAATTTCTTTCATTCTGTTAATATCATTATTACCACCACTAATCACGCAAAGCACCGTTTTTCCTTTAATGTTTGCTTTGTAGTGTTCAAGAGCTGACACACTTAAAGCACCAGCAGGCTCAACGATAATAGCTTGTTTAGTGTACATATCTAAAATTGTAGAACATACTTCACCTTCATCAATTTGCACGTAATCACTAACTACTTTTTTAGCAATATTAAAGGTTATATCACCTACGCGAGCTACTGAAGCTCCATCAACAAATTTATCGATATTGGGTAGGGTAACGACCTTATCTTCCTTAACCACCGAAGTGTACATACTACTTGCTCCAGCTGGTTCTACCCCGATAATTTCGGTGTGAGGCGAATGGGCTTTAAAGTATGTTCCAATACCTGAGATGAGCCCTCCGCCACCTATAGCAGCAAATAGGTAATCAAAGTTGACACTGTCGTCTTTAGCTTGGTTTAATGCTTCTAATGCGATCGTACCTTGCCCGGATATCGTATTGATATTGTTAAATGGATCAATAAAGTTTTTAGAATGTTCCTCAGTATAAAGTAATGCTTCCTTTAAGCAATCATCAAATGTATCTCCAGTTAAGATCACTTCAGTATGAGCGCCGCCAAAAAATTTAACTTGGTCAATCTTTTGTAAAGGCGTCGTCACTGGCATAAATATCGTTGCAGAAAGGTTTAACTTATTAGCAGTATAAGCAACCCCTTGAGCGTGATTTCCTGCACTAGCACAAGTGATACCTCGTTGACGTTCGCTCTCAGTTAATGCAGCGATTGCATTATAAGCTCCTCTTAGTTTAAATGAACGAACCCATTGCAGATCTTCTCTCTTTAAATAAACATTACAATCGTATTTTAAAGATAAGTAGTGATCCTTTTGAAGTGGTGTTTCTTTAACCACATTCTTAAGTGTTAAATAAGCTTCTTCTATATCTCTTGCTACCACTGTATCTTTCATGTACCTTCACCTTTCAATTAATATTTACTTCTAGTTAAAGCTTCTTCATAAGCTAGAATTTTATCTTCATACTGTAAGGTTACTGCTATATCGTCTAAACCGTTTACCAATTTATTCTTCCATGTCTCTTCAATATTGAAAGTAAACGTACGCTCTCTACTTGATACAGTTTGATCAGGAAGGTCGATAGTGATTTCATCAAATTGAGCGAGATGCTCACGTGCTTCTTGATCTAAAACGATGGGTAACATCGCGTTTTTAGTACAATTCATATAGAAAATATCACTGAAACTACCAGCAATAATAATATGAAAGCCGTAATCTTTGAGAGCCCACGCAGCGTGTTCACGACTTGAGCCACATCCAAAATTATCACCCGTAATCAAAATAGAGGCTCCTTTATATTGAGGCTTATTAGGATTAAAGTCTGGATTTTCTGTGCCGTCGTTGAGATAGCGCCATTCATCGAAAGCAAAAGGTCCGAAACCTGTCTTAGAGATACGTTTAAGATGAGATTTAGGGATAATTTGATCCGTGTCTATGTTATCGTGAAACAATGGTACAATTTTACCTGTATATTTAGTAATAGGTTTTATTTCCAACTAAACGACCACCTTTCTAACATCGACAAATTTCCCATTAATTGCCGCCGCAGCAGCCATAGCTGGAGAGACAAGATGAGTTCGAGCTCCCTTACCCTGGCGACCTTCAAAATTACGGTTGCTAGTAGAAGCACAGTGTACTCCGGCGGGGACTTGATCAGGATTCATACCTAAACACATTGAGCATCCAGGCTCACGCCATTCAAATCCCGCTTCTTTAAATATTTTATCTAAACCTAATTGCTCCGCTTCATTTTTAACAGTTCTTGAGCCCGGTACCACTATAGCAGTTATACGAGGATGAACTTGCTTTCCTTTAACAATATGACTCGCCTCAATTAAATCAGATAGACGTGCATTCGTACATGAACCTAGGAAGACGTAACCGAGATCGATATCTGCAGCTTTTTGCCCAGGTTTAAGACCCATATAATTATAAGCACGCTCATCATTAACACTTTTAATCTCAGGAAATGGGGTGTTGAAACTTACGCCCATCTCTGGACTCGTACCCCACGTTACTTGTGGTTCAAGATGACTCACATCGAGTTGAATTTCTTTATCGAAGTGTGCAGTCGAATCACTGTAAAGTTCACGCCATCCATCGATATCTAAATCATAATTCGCAGCGTAAGGACGTCCTTTCACATATTCAAATGTCGTCTCGTCAGGTGCGATTAAACCATATTTTGCACCAGCCTCTATTGCCATATTACATATAGTCATACGCGCATCCATAGACAACTGTTTAATCGTATTACCGCAGAATTCTAAAGCATACCCTGTACCAAAATCGACGCCATGTTGGTTGATGAGGTGGAGGATAATATCTTTAGCATACACACCAGTTGGGAGTTCTCCAGTCACATTAATTTTTAAGTTTTTCGGTTTAGTTTGCCAAAGTGTCTGAGTTGCAAAGACATGTTCAACTTCACTCGTACCAATACCGAAAGCAATTGCACCAAATGCACCATGAGTGGCAGTATGAGAATCCCCACACACGATCGTCTTCCCGGGTTGAGTTAAACCTGTTTCGGGACCTACCATATGTACGATTCCTTGTTCATCTGATCCTATATCAAAGAGGCGCACACCAAACTCAGCTGCATTACGCTGTAGCGTCGTTATTTGTTTATTTGCAATGTCATCTTTAATATTAAAGATATCTTCTGTTGGGACATTGTGATCTAATGTCGCAAACGTAAGATCAGGCCTTCTCAATTGTCTGTTCTGAAGTCTTAATCCTTCAAATGCTTGAGGAGAAGTAACTTCGTGTATGAGGTGTAAATCTATATATAGTAATTGGGGATCACCCTCGTTCCCAGCTAGGACGTGTTTATTCCATACCTTATCAAAAAGCGTTTGAGCCATTAGTCTTCTCCTCCTTCTAAATATATTCTAGTAAATGATTTATGACTTCATCGGTCGTATATTTTCCGCCGAGATCACGTGTTGTCTTCTTCTCTTTAATAAGCTTAAAAATAGATGTTTCAAGATGAGAGGCCGCTGCAGTCTCATTAAAGCTTTCACGTAGGCACATTGCTAAAGAAAGTAGCATACCGAATGGGTTAGCTATATTTTGATTAGCAATATCCGGCGCTGAGCCATGAATTGGTTCATAGAGTTTAGGCCCGTTACTACCGAAACTAGCAGAAGGGGATAAACCTAGAGAGCCAGGTATGACTGAAGCTTCATCGCTCAAGATGTCCCCGAACATATTCTCAGTTAAAATTACGTCGAAGCGTGAAGGGTGAGTAACTAAATGCATAGCACACGCATCGACTAGCAAATGCTCAAGCTCTACATCTGGATAGGATTGTCCCACTTCATTGATGACCGAGCGCCATAATTTGCTTGAAGCTAGAACATTTTCTTTGTCAACTGAGGTTAATTTACGGTTTCGAGTTTGTGCTAATTGAAAAGCGACGTGAGCAATTCGCGTAATTTCCTCTTTAGTATAAGTTAATGAATCTAGAGCTTTGTCGTCATTGAAGTATTTGGGCTCCCCGAAATAGAGCCCGCTAGTTAATTCTCTAACAATCACGAAGTTCGTATTTTTCACTCGTTCTTCTTTAATAGGTGAAAGGTGGCTGGTTTCGTGCGTCACTGTAGTAGGGCGTATATTTGCAAATAAATTCAATTCTTTACGTAGTTGTAATAAACCCTGTTCAGGTCTGATCGATGCATCGGTCCATTGTGGTCCACCTACAGCTCCAAGAAGGATCGCATCTGCTGAATGACAAGCGTTTAAAGTCCTCTCAGGTAAAGGATCATTGTGTTTATCTATTGCAATTCCACCAATGTCGTACGATTTTAGAGTATAAGAGAACTGAAATCGATTACTTAGATGTTTGAGCACTTTTACTGTACCTGACATAATTTCAGGGCCAATTCCATCTCCAGGCAACGTTACAATATGATAGCTCATGAGCTCACACCTTTTTGCTCGTTAATTTCAACGCCAGCTTTAGCGTGAGCTTCAACATAGGCTTTAGCTGAAGCAAGTAAAATATCGTGATCAATACCTACACCTGTGGCTTCAGTATGATTCACTTTCAAATGGACGTGTACTTCTGCTTGTGAATCTGTACCTTCAGTTACCGCATCGATACTATAATCGAGGAGTTCTGTAGTTTGATTGAATATACGATCTACAGCATTGTAAATCGCTACAATTGAGCCACTTCCTATACTTGAATCTTTATACGTATGGCCATCTTTATCTTTGATCAGTACAACTGCACTTTGTAAACCATTAGATACAAATTGGACTTGGAGTTGTTCAACTTGGTAAGGGGCGTTTAGTTCATGTTCTGAACCTAGGATAAGTGCGTGAATATCTCTGTCTGTTATTGATTTCTTTTTATCAGCTATAGATTTAAACTGTTTGAATAGTATTGCTTGTTCATCAGGTGAAATATCATAGCCTAGATTTTTCAATTTATCTTTAAAAGCATGCTTACCTGAAAGCTTGCCAAGTGGAAGTTCAGTACTTTTCACACCTACTAATTGTGGCGTCATAATTTCATATGTTTCAGGATTTTTAAGCACTCCATCTTGATGGATACCTGATTCATGACTGAAAGCATTTTGTCCGACAATCGCTTTATTCTTAGGTACTCGAAGGCCTGCGTATCGTGAAATTAAGTCAGAAGTTTGCTTCGTTTCTTTTAATTTAATGCGCGAAGTTCTTTTATAGTGGTCTTGTCTGACATGTAGACCTAACACAACCTCTTCCAACGCCGTATTCCCAGCTCGCTCACCAATTCCATTAATTGTTCCTTCTATTCTATTGGCGCCATTTTCAATTGCTGCCATGCTATTGGCTACAGCTAAACCTAAGTCGTCATGACAATGGGCGCTATAAACTATTTCACGATCTGTGTTTATACTTTCTTGTAATACTCTAAAGATATTTCCATATTCTGAAGGGTAAGTGAAGCCGACTGTATCAGGTATATTAATTACGCTTGCGCCTGCATCTACAGCTGTCTGAACACACTTGACAAGAAAGTCTAACTCAGTACGCGTAGCATCCTCTGGAGAGAATTGAACTATATCAAAATAATTTCTTGCATAGGTAACATGTTCGTGAATTGTTGCTAACACTTCTTCTTGTGTTAATTTCAATTTAGCTTCAAGGTGAATAGGGCTTGTTGCTACAAAGACGTGAATTCTCGGCATAGCAGCGTGTTTCGTCGCTTCATAAACTGCATCTATGTCTTTTTTTACACAGCGCGCTAAACCACTGACGGCAGTTTGAGTTAATATTTGTGAAATAGCTTTAACTGACTCGAAACTTCCAGGACTTGAAGCAGGGAAACCGGCTTCAATCACGTCCACTCCCCAGCGCTCTAATTGTTGTGCTATTTTAATTCTTTCATCAAAGCTAAAGCTAACACCTGGTGTTTGTTCTCCATCTCTAAGAGTGGTATCAAGTATTTGAATATGATCTGTACTAGCTGAAATAGTCAATAGTTCTCATCTCCTCAATATAAGTATTTAGATTGCTAAAAAGTGTGATAAAATTATATGTTTTATAATTTGAAATATTCTGTATTTTAAAGTGTGGATTTCATTATAATTTAATAGGGGAGCGGGATTAACACAGAAAGCGAATCGATATCGCTCGTGCTACCCCGCATAGCTTTATGTTTCTAATAAGTTAATTACTCGTGACCTTATTAGATTGACGACGACAGTACAGCGATTTAGTGAGCATTAGTTACAACAACTGTACCATCGAAGTCCGAGCCCCTTGTCGCCCTTTCAACATACCTTTAATAACTACTTCATTTAAAAATTATTTTTCAATACTTTTCGATTTGATGAATGGCATCAATTCACGCAATTCTCTACCAACTGATTCGATTTGATGTCCATGTTGTTCCTCACGTAATTTCAAGAACTCTGCAAAGTTGTTTTCATTATCTTTAATAAATCGATCACTAAATTGTCCATTTTGTATATCTGTTAAAATATCTTTCATATTCTTTTTAACATCAGGAGTAATCACGCGTGGTCCTGAAACATAGTCACCGAATTCAGCTGTGTTAGAAATTGAATAGCGCATGTTCTCCATGCCACCTTCATACATGAGGTCAACGATCAGTTTCATTTCATGTAGAACTTCGAAATAGGCTATTTCAGGTTGATAGCCAGCTTCTACTAGAGTTTCAAAGCCTGCTTGAATAAGGTGCGTTACGCCACCACAAAGTACTGCTTGTTCCCCAAATAAATCAGTTTCAGTTTCTTCTTTATATGACGTTTCAATAACTCCGGCACGAGTAGCACCGATACCTTTAGCATAGCTCAGAGCTAACTCACGAGCTTTCCCACTAGCGTCTTGTTGAACAGCGAATAGGGAAGGGACTGCACTACCCTCAACAAACGTTCTACGCACAAGATGTCCGGGACCTTTAGGAGCTACGAGGAAGACATCTACATTTGACGGTGGTTGAATAACGTTAAAGTGGATGTTAAATCCGTGTGCAAAAGCGAGTGCGTCGTTCTCATTTAGATGAGGTTGTATTTCGTTTTCATAAACACCGCCTTGAATTTCATCCGGCAGTAATATCATAATGACATCAGCTTGTTTAGCCGCTTCATCAACTGTAAAGACTTCAAATCCATCTTTTTTAGCCTTATCATGAGATTTTCCTGGACGAATTCCGATAATTACATCGTAGCCATTATCTTTTAAGTTCTGGGCGTGTGCATGTCCTTGAGATCCATAACCGATAATAGCGATTTTTCTACCTTGTAAAGCATCTTGAGTTACATCTTGATCGTAATAAACAGTTGTCATAAATAATTCCTCCAATATTAAGTAAAATAAAATTAAATAATTCCAGCCGAACCAGTTCTAGAAACTTGGATAATGTTTAATGATGTTAGGTCATCTAGCAAATTATTCATGGTATAACGTGGACCACATGCTTGTAGATAAATGTAGTCTTGTTCGGTATGCAAGATTGACACCAGTGCATCATAAGGTTTAATAACTGCCTGTAACTGACTTTCTCGTTCAGGTTTTTGAAGCTTGACTAGAACAAGCTCACGGTTATAGGTATTCGTATCAGTGATATCTTCAACTGTGATCACATTTATTTGCTTCTTTAACTGTTGAATTAAAGTCCTAAGCGTATTATTGTCTGGTATTGAAGCCACAAATGTTATCTCAGTAATTCCCGGTTCAAGTGTAGGTACTGCTGATAGGGAAACGATATTAAATTGACGACGAACGAATATACTGGTTAAACGGTTAAGTGTTCCTGCTTTATCTCTCACTTTAGTTCTAAATGTACGTCTCATTCGAGCCCCTCCATTTCATGATTAGCTTTGCCGCTTGGTACCATAGGTTGAACGGGCTCTGCTGGGGAGATGCGAATTTCTATTAATGCTGAACCCTGGTAATTTAAAGCTTCTTCTAATTCTTGGTATAGCTTATCGGGATCCTCTAATAAGAAACTCTTCACCCTATATGCCTCTGACAATTTTCTAAAATCAGGTTGATCTTTGAATACTGAGTGAGAGAAACGTTGATTAAAGAATTTGTCTTGCCATTGTTTAACCATTCCTAAAGTCCCGTTATTGATGAGTACGATTTTAATATCGATACCGTATTCATTTAAGATAGCCATCTCTTGGTTAGTCATTTGGAAACCGCCATCACCTACTACTGCGACAACAGTTTGATCAGGATGAGCTAGCTTAGCACCAATAGCTGCAGGAATGCCATATCCCATAGTGCCTAAACCACCGCTCGTAACGAGCTGATTACGATGTTTAAATGGATAGAATTGCGCTACCCACATTTGGTGTTGTCCTACATCAGTCGTTACAATAGCTTCACCTTTCGTTAATTTACCGATATATTGAATGGCTTGTTGCGGTTTAATGAAGCTTTGATCTTCTCTGTCGTATTTAAAAGGATGTTTGCGCTTATTTAATTTACATCTTTCATTCCAATCAGTGTGTTTAAATGTATAACTATCATAGCGAAGTAATTGTTCTAACGTAGCACCTACATCCGCTACTATTCCTAAATCTGTTTGGATAATTTTATCAATTTCAGAGGAATCGATATCAATATGCACAATTTTCGCATTTTTGGCAAAATCATCCGGTTTACTAGCTAAGCGATCGTCAAAACGACTACCAAAATTAATTAACAAATCACATTCTTGTATAGCCATGTTACTAGCATATGATCCGTGCATTCCTCCCATACCTAGGAATAGCGGATACTCATAAGGAACTGAGCCTAGCCCTAAAAGCGTATTGACTACAGGTAACTCATGGCGACGCGCAAATTCTGTTAATAACTCGTTTGCTTCAGCGTGATGTACACCAGCTCCAGCTAAGATGAGAGGACGCTTGGCAGATTTAAGATAATCACGCAACTTTTGAATTTCGTCAAAACTAGGTTGATGTGCTACTTCATAGCCAGGTAAATCTAAAGCATCAGTGACCTCTGCGTCTGTAGTAAAGACACCCATATCTTTAGGAAAGTCGATGACAACTGGTCCTTTACGTCCAGAGTTCGCGATATAAAAGGCTTCATGTATAACTCTAGGTATATCATCAACGTTTTTAATTTGGTAATTATGTTTGGTAATAGGAGTAGTCATTGAAAGTAAGTCCGCTTCTTGGAACGCATCTTTACCGATCACTGGGGATGCAACTTGTCCAGTGAAAACCACGAGCGGAATAGAATCGCTATACGCATCAGCAATACCTGTGATAGTGTTAGTTGCTCCTGGGCCACTTGTTACAACTACCACGCCTGGTTTGCCTGAGACTTTAGCGTAGCCTTCAGCTGCATGTATTGCCCCTTGTTCATGTCGTGCTAGGATATGCTTTATTCGCCCGTCGTAAAACGTATCATAAAGGGGGAGGACAGCGCCCCCAGGATAACCGAATATGAAGTCTGCTTGCTCATGTACTAAAGCTTCGACTAGTAAAGCAGAACCAGTGTTCATTTTTTTAACTTTATCTTTTTTCAGGTCACGGGGGGATTGCGTCCCTGAAGCATCAACTTTCTTTAAATTTAAAGTTTTGTCTTTATTCTTCGTTTTGGTACTTTCTGTCATGTTGCATCACTCCTTATATTAAGTCTTCTGGAACCTGCATGATGCCACCTGTGTTTGCACTGGTAACTAGCGCTGTGTAACGTGCAAGGTAACCTGTTTTCACTTTAGCTTTGAAAGGTGCAATTTCACGTTTGCGTTTCAATAGTTCATCGTCTGATACATCTACATTCAGAGTACGTTGAGTGAGGTCTATCGTTATTTCATCCCCATCTCTAAGCAATGCTATGGGTCCTCCTGAAGCGGCTTCTGGTGATATATGACCTACTGCAATACCTCTTGTGGCACCAGAAAAGCGTCCATCTGTAATGAGTGCTACATCTTTACCTAGACCTCTTCCGACGATCGAAGAAGTGGGTGCTAACATTTCAGGCATACCTGGGCCACCCTTTGGACCTTCATAACGTATAACTACAACATCGCCTTGTCGGACAGTATGGTTGTCGATAGCTTCTACAGCTTCATCATGTGAGTTAAAGCATCGAGCACGACCTGTGAATACTTTAATAGACGGATCGACGCCACCTACTTTAATGACAGCTCCTTTTGGTGCGAGATTACCGTATAAGATCGATAACCCCCCCTCTTTATCATAAGGGTTGTCAAGTTTACGAATGACTTTGTCATTTGTAATTTCTTTATCTATGTTATTTTCTCTAATCGTTTGGCCAGTTATTGTGATTCTATCTGGATGTAAGACGCCGTCTTTCTTTAACAGTTCATTGATGATTGCAGGGACGCCTCCAGCATTATGCACATCATGCATGGAATACGAAGAACTAGGAGCGATCTTAGATAAGTATGGTGTTTTCTTAGCAATTTCGTTGATGCGAGTCAGGTCATAATCTATACCTGCTTCATTTGCAATAGCTAACGTATGAAGTACTGTATTTGTAGAACCTCCCATAGCCATATCTAAAGCGAAAGCGTCGTCAATTGCTTCTTTAGTGATAATATCTCGAGGTTTAATATCATTTTTAATATTTTCAACTAAACGAAAAGCAGCTTGACGGATCATTTCGCGTCGTTGTTCACTCACTGCTAGTGCTGTACCGTTATAGGGTAGGGCTACACCTAAGATTTCCATTAAACAGTTCATAGAATTTGCAGTAAACATGCCTGAACAAGAGCCACAAGTAGGACAAGCATTTTGTTCCATATCTAGAAATTCCTCTTTAGTGATTGATCCATCTTTGAAAGCTCCGACCGCTTCAAACATCGATGATAAAGTTAAAGCCTTACCTTGCGAAGAAAGGCCAGCTTTCATAGGTCCACCAGAGCAAAAGACTGCCGGTACATTAGTCCTAACTGCAGCTAGTAGCATACCTGGCGTGATCTTGTCGCAATTCGGTATGTAGAAGACACCGTCAAACCAGTGCGCATTAATCACCGTTTCAGCTGCGTCTGCGATGATCTCTCTTGAAGGCAAAGAATAACGCATTCCGATGTGCCCCATGGCAATACCATCATCGACACCTATAGTGTTAAATTCAAAAGGAATAGCGCCCGCTTCTCGAATAGCTTCTTTAGCAATATCTCCTAATTCTCTTAAATGAACATGCCCAGGGACGATATCTATGTAAGAATTACAGATCGCTACAAATGGCTTATTCATATCTGTAGGTTCGTTTAATGCTCCAGTAGCGTGTAATAGACTACGTGCCGGTGCTTGATGATCTCCTTTCTTGATCATGTCACTTCTCATTTCAATTCCCCCAGTAGTTGAAAAATAAAAAGCGTCCCAATTATAAAATTGGGACGCTGTTAAGTCCCATTCAACTTGAAATAGGACTTAAACATTAGAATGTACTAATGTTCCAGCCCATCAGCATAATAAAATGACTAAAATATTTTCTGTTGTCGGTGTTTGCTGTTTTGTCATATTAGTCATTTTAATATACTCCTTTCATTGAATGGTTTTGTGATTTTTACTAATTGTCTAAAAATTTGTTAAATAAAATTTACTATAACTTAGAAGAGTTGTCAATATGAATTTTAGAATTTTCTTACAAAATATTAAACTGATGTTGGGTCAACGGCAAATCTATATTTATTGTGGCTGGGACGTAAAGGTCTTTGACTAGAGAGAAAAGGGGCTGGGAGATAAATCTTAGAAAAAAATAGGAGCCTGGGACATAATGTAATGTCTCAGGCTCTTTCAGCATCTTGGCAGTAGATGACTGATTTGAAAACGCGCTTGTACCAAGCTTTTTTCAATTCTAGTCATCCTTGCCGGGGCGGGACTACGAAATCTTTTTTATTCAAATTAGATTTCTGTCCCGCTCCCTTCAACATCTCGGCAGTAGATGACTGATTTGAAAATGCGCTTGTATCAAGCTTTTTTCAATTCTAGTCATCCTTGCCGGGGCGGGACTACGAAATCTTTATATACAAAAATAGATTTCTGCCCCGCTCCCTTCAACATCTCGGCAGTAGACGACTGATTTGAAAACGCGCTTGTATCAAGCTTTTTTCAATTCTAGTCATCCTTGCCGGGGCGGGACTACGAAATCTTTGTATACAAAATAGATTTCTGTCCCGCTCCCATCAAATGAAATAACGCGCATCTCTCGCTTGTTAAGGCTTTAGAGAGGCTATGTAGTTTAGTCATTATTAGTCGCTTTCTTAATGCGTGAATCATTTACGTATTGCTAACCTTTAATCCGAATGACCTCACTCAATTGATTAACGCTGTTCTAGCAAGTAAAGCGAATTGAATAGAAGTCAGAGAGCTTTAAATTTGTTAAAATAAAGAGGTTACATAATGAATAGATTTATAAAGTTAGTCATGAACGAGGAGATTAGCCATGATTGAAATCAATAATCTAGAAGAAATGAACGATTTTGCAAAATCTTTAACTTCTAAATTTAAACCTAAAGATCTCGTCTTACTTCACGGTAATTTGGGAGCAGGAAAAACAACTTTAAGTCAAATGATTGGTAAATATTTAGGTGTTAAAAGAAATATCAACTCACCAACTTTTAATATTATCAAATCATATCGAGGTACAAACTTAAAGTTTCACCATATGGATTGTTATAGATTGGAAGATAGTGAGGAAGATTTAGGGTTTGATGAATACTTTGAGGATCAAGCTGTGACTGTTATAGAGTGGAGTGAATTTATCGCAGATCTTCTGCCAGCTGAACACTTAGATATTTATATACGAGTTGAAGAAGGGGAGAAACGCTTTATTAAGCTGAAAGCCTCCGGAGCTAGATTTGAGTCATTAAAGGAGGATGTCGAAAATGAATTATCTACTCATTGATACGTCTAACCAACCGCTTTCTGTAGCATTGATGCAAGATGATGAGGTATTAGCTGAAGTTAACAATGATAAGAAAGTAAATCATTCAGTACAATTAATGCCTGCAGTGCAGAAAGTTATAGAACGCTCGCATGTTGAGAAACGAGCGATAGATCGAATAGTAGTTGCTGAAGGACCAGGCTCTTATACAGGTTTACGAATCGGAGTTACCGTGGCTAAGACATTAGCTTATAGTGTAAACGCAGAGTTATATGGAGTTTCTTCTTTAAAAGCGCTTGCTGCTACTGTTAAAAACATAGATAAGCAATTACTGGTGCCTATCTTCGATGCTAGACGAGAAGCGGTTTATGCTGGAGTGTTTAAAAAGCAAGGAGATACTCTAGAAGTAGTATTTGAAGAACAATATATAACCATCAATGATTTGAACCGTTATTTAAATAATTTAGATGAAGAATTCTTATTTGTCGGCATAGACGCGGTGAAGTTAAAAGATTTCTTAAACGGAGAAGTTCTGGAGATGTTACCTAAAGCTTCTTCAATGCGCACATTAATAGCTGAATCTGCAGATATTAAGACGTTTACTCCTAATTATCTCAAACTATCTGAGGCAGAAAGAAATTGGAACAATCAACACAGCAAGCGTTAAATATTAGACTCATGTGCGCAGATGATGTTCCTCAGGTATTTGATATAGAGAGAGAAAGCTTTAATGATAGCTCGTGGACGATTGATGCTTTTTATCATGAAATACTAAAAAATAATTTCGCTTATTATTTTGTCATAGAATTCGATAATACAATTGTAGGTTATGTAGGTTTATGGCTAGTAATAGATCAAGCACAGATTACAACAATTGCTATTAAAAAAGAGAAGCGAGGATGCGGATTAGGACAGCTACTACTACGCTATGCTATGCAATATGCGCAGACTAAATGTGATACTATGAGCCTGGAAGTGCGTGTAGACAACACGATTGCACAGCACGTCTATAAGAATTTAGGGTTTAAGTATGGCGGAAAAAGAAAAAATTATTATGGTGAAGGTGAAGATGCTATGGTAATGTGGGTGACTTTAAGATGACAATAAATAGATATATTTTAGGAATTGAATCAAGTTGTGACGAAACCAGTGTTAGCGTTGTTAAAGACGGGACCGAAATTCTCGCTAATATTGTGCTCAGTCAAATTGAGAGTCACAAACGATTTGGTGGCGTAGTACCTGAAGTTGCGAGCCGGCACCATGTCGAGGGAATCATACCTACTATAGAAGAAGCTTTAAATACTGCAGGTATACAAATGGAGAAGATAGACGCCATCGCAGTAACAGAAGGGCCGGGGCTTATAGGTGCGTTGCTCGTAGGAATAAATGCTGCTAAAGCACTAGCATTTGCTTACGATAAGCCTTTAATACCTGTGAATCATATTGCCGGTCATATTTATGCAAATAATTTAGAAGAACCACTTGAATTTCCTCTAATCTCTCTTATCGTTTCAGGCGGTCATACTGAACTCATTTACATGAAGGATCATCTTGACTTTGAAATTCTCGGAGAGACGCGTGACGATGCAGTTGGAGAAGCATATGATAAAGTAGCGCGGACAATTGGTTTAGGTTATCCTGGAGGGCCGAAAGTAGATGCGTTAGCAAGTGAAGGTCAGGACACGTATGATTTTCCTCGTGTATTGTTAGAAAAGGATACCTATGATTTTAGTTTTAGTGGATTGAAAAGTGCTGTAATAAACAAAAAGCACAACTTGAATCAAAAAGGTGAAGATGTAAATCGAGCAAACATTGCGCGAAGTTTTCAAGACAGCGTAGTTGAAGTATTAGTAGGTAAAGCTGTACGAGCGTGTGAAGCATATGATGTGAATCATTTAATAGTAGCTGGAGGAGTAGCAAGTAATCGCGGGTTACGTGAACAACTTACAGAAGCATGCGAAATACGCGACATTAAACTCTCAATACCTCATCCCCAGCTATGTACTGATAACGCAGCGATGATAGCTGCTGTTGGATTCTATTTATTCGAAGCTGGGGTTAGAGCAGACATGAGTTTGAATGGGCGAAGTAGCATTGATATAGAGGAGTAGTGCGATAGTTAAGTTGCTTGTTCTTGTACCTCCTGCCGGCTGAACTCTGATATAGTTTTAACGATTATTTTATTAATAGTTTAATGTAATGGGTATAAGTGAATAAGCTATAATAAAGGAGTTGTCATAGATGAAAGCGATTCAATACTTTAACTTTGAGAATAGTTTAGCAGCGCTTAATTTTTATGAAAGATATTTAGGCGCAACAAATATTCAACGAGTGGGTGGCGATGATGCACGCTTCGAGCATATGCCAGAGGAATATAAAATGGATAAAGATTTTACTTTAAACGCAACTTTTGAAATAATGGGTGAAACTTTCTATTGCAGTGATACTTATAAAAATAAAAAGATTGATAATAGTGGGGCTATCGTTGCATTCACCTTTAATTATAATGACGAAAGAGAAAGACAGCGAGCTATTGATTTCTACGGTAAAGCCATAGAAGGAGGATGTGAAGCATCAATACCACTTGGTGAAACGGAATGGTCTAAATTATATGGTATTTTCAATGATCCCTTTGGTGTGACGTGGATGATTAATGCAGAATAACTGTAAGGTGTACCAAAGGAATAGTTAGGTAAGTTTAAATTTAGAGGAGGTCGAGACTACGAAATCATTTTATTCAAATTAGATTTCTGTCCCGCTCCCAACCTCGTAGAAAAGCTGGAGATTAAGATAAATGAAAAGGCTGACTACTCGATGTGTAGGTTCTTAACACATCAGTAGTCGGCCTTTTTTTACTATAAATCAAACTAGTGAGTAAGGGTCTATTTCTATTGCTGTAGTCTTTATGTGAGTCATCATAGATTAGCTTTATGAGTTACTTTCCAGTTTCGTTGTATTTTTAAGAGCTTGTTTATAAATAGTTTCTGGGAACTGTGTGATACGGAGAAGTTCTATAGCGTTGCGTGTATTCGCTTTACCTGGTTTAATCTTATAATCAAAGTAAATTTCTTTATCCTGGATGACTTCATTGAAATGATAATTTGCGTAAAGTGGATGTAGCCATGTAGCAAGCTCAATATCGTGTGTGGCTGCAAGAACTCGGTAATTATTACGTTCTCCTAAATAGTTGAGCACCGATTCTGAAGCAGCTATTCTTTCAGTAGTATTCGTACCTTTAAATATTTCATCAATAAAGCAATAGCAATAGTCTGCATGTGATAGCTTAAACAAACGGCGTATGGCCTTAATTTCAGCCATGAAATAGCTGTCGCCTGTAAGTACGTCATCTTGATTAGCCATTGAGGTATAGACACTGCCAGGTTTATAAGTGAATTGCTCAGCTAGCGCGGTGTTGACGGATTGAGCTAATATTAAATTAAGCGCCACAGCTTTCATAAATGTGGATTTACCTGAAGCATTTGAACCCGTGAGTAGGATGTGGGATTGAATGCTAAGATCGTTAGGCACCGCTTCGGCAAGCAATGGATGAACAACCCCTCTAAATTTAATATTTTTACACTCTGTAACTTCCGGTCTTATTTCTTGTGTGAGGGTTTCTCTCCAGAGCGCTACCGCATAGTGATTGTCGATGTAAGATAAATAGTTATAAGCTGCCATAATTTCATCTTCATGTTTCATAAAGCTGCGTTGTAGTAAAAAGTAAAGGAAATAATCTAAATTGAACATGGATTTAATGATACCTATGAAAAGTGCTGCTTCACTTTTGCTACCTATTCCACCAATGAGCCACCCAAAATACTTAACTATTTTAAAGTGATTAAGGTCTATATTTAGTCGAGGAGACTCTGCTAGATGTGCAATTCTATTGGCTTGTTTAATCACCCCTACCGTATAGAAAGCAGAGTCCTCATTATTTTTCATCTTATCTCGGTTTTGACCTGTGGAAAGATAGACATTTAATATAATGGCGAGTAAGGTTAAGAGCCCACCTAGTTTAGCTGACATAAACATGATCACAAACCCTATGAGCGGGTAGAAGGGGCTTAACCATTTAAATATGTTACGAGACAGTGGATGCACTTGATCAGGGTAAAGCGGATAGACTGCTTTACCTATCATAGCAAGATAAAGTGAAATTTTTTCTCTGAATTGTGAGCGTTCTTTAATGTCTTGTATTAATCGCTCATTTTTAACAGTATCCATACCTCTTAAGGAAGCGTATAAACGCATTTCTCCGATAGATGTGAAATTATAGTTGAGTTGCTGATACACTTCATCTAAATTGAGATCGGACCACGTTTTATCATCTATGTATTCATAATGTTCGTACTGTGATTTATCCTTTGAGAATAACCGCTCATACACATGATTAGGCCGAATGAATTGTTCTAGTCGTTTGCGGCGGCGCCATAAGGATTTAATATCTTTTTTTAAACTAAGTTGTTCTATGAGTTTTAAAAGTAAACTGACGAATGTGGCCACTAAGATGTAACCGAAAAGTACAGAAATATATACCCACAAGATTACTGGCATGCATTTTTCTCCTTTCTATTTGCATAAATCTAGTATGGCATGTTTATATTTAGATCACAAATGAGGGTGAGTGTCTTAATTTGAATAGAAAATGTCAAGGGGGAACATGCGTACTTATCAACAAAAAGTGCACAAATTGTGGATAAGTCGTGTATGATGATGTGGATATAAGTGAGTAAGTCGAAAATAAAAGAAAATGTAGTTACAATTTACTTGTGGATAATTGGGATAACTTTGTGGATATCTACGAATATAACACTTTTAGCTGTGTATAAAATTAAGTGAAAAAAGTAAAAAAAGAGGATGAGAAAGTAAAAATTGTTACTCGCTCATCACTTAAAAAGTAAATATTAATTTAACTTATCCTGTAATTTTTCCCATTCCGTCATAGCTTGTTCTAACGTTTGTTCGATATCTAATTTTTGGTTAACTAAGTCTTGTGATTTTTGTGGGTTATTAAAGATCTCAGGTTGTGTTAATTGTTGATCGATATCGTGAATACTTTGTTCACACTCTGTGATACGCATTTCATAGGTTTCGATTTGACGTTCAATTTGGCGTAATTCTTTTTTACGCTGCTTTTGATTAACGTAATCGTTGGTTTGACTCACTGATGAACTCTGAGTTGTTTGATGGTCAGCCTCTTTTTCTTGTAAAGCTATTTTTTCTTCTAGCTTTTCAATATAGTATTGATAGTTTCCGAGATAGAGATTACCGCCTTGAGAATCTAAATCAAAGACCTTATTAGCAAGTTGGTCGATAAAATATCGGTCATGGGAAACGAATATAATAGTTCCTTCAAATCCTGCTAGTGCCTGTTCCAACATTTCTTTAGAATCGATATCGAGATGGTTAGTTGGTTCGTCTAATATTAAGATGTTATTGCGTTCTAGCATGAGGAGAGCAAGTTGCAATCGCGCTTTCTCTCCACCCGACAGATCATTGATAACTTTTTTTACTTCTTCTTGAACGAATAAGAAGCGGCCTAATACAGCTCTGATATCTTTCTCAGGCATAGTTGGATATTGGTCCCATACGTAATCTAAGATCGTTTGATTAGATCGAAACTCTGCTTGCTTTTGATCATAATAACCGATCTTTAAGTTTGCACCAGATGTGATCTCACCATTAAGTGGTGTCAATTTGCCAGCAATCGTTTTAATAAAGGTTGATTTACCTATACCGTTCCTTCCTATAACTGCTATATGATCACCTTTGAAGACGTCGAGATTTATAGGCTCAGTGATAGGTGAATCGTGATAGCCGATTTCTAAGTCGCGAATATGAAAGACATCATTACCTGTATTACGTGAGAAATGAAACTGTATATTCGCACTACGCGCATCTAGCATAGGCTTGTCTATGCGTTCAATCTTTTCTAGCATCTTACGGCGACTCTTCGCCATTCCACTGGTGGAAGCTCTAGCGATATTTTTATCCACGTAGTTCTCTAATCGTTGAATCTCTGCTTGCTGATCTTCGTATTCTTGCAAACGACGTTGGTAATATTTATCGCGTTGCTCTATGAATTGTTTATAGTTTCCGTAATAGTGTTTCACTTCACCGAGCGCAACATCATAAATTTGGTTAACTATTTTATCTAAAAAATAACGGTCATGGCTAATGAGGACAATTGCGCCTTTAAAGAACTTGAGGTAATTCTCTAACCATTCTGTAGTCTCCATATCAAGATGGTTAGTCGGCTCGTCGAGGAGTAACAAGTCGGGTTCATTTAATAGCATTTGCGCAAGCGATAGCCGAGTTTTTTGACCACCACTGAAATCGTTTATTGGACGATTGAAATCTTCCTCTTTAAAAGATAGTCCATGTAACACGGTTTTTATCTTACTTTGGTATTGATAGCCTTCTTTTTCTTCAAATTCATTAGATAATCTTTCGTAATTGGCTATATGATGTTGGTAATCATCACTTTCATAGTTATCGGCGTGTTGAGCTAACCATTCTGTTTCAGCCTTCATCTTCTTTTCAAGATCCATTAAATATCCAAATGGTTTAGACATTGCTTCAAAGACAGTTTCATTAGTATTTAGTGTCATTTGTTGTGTGAGGTAGCCTAGTTTTAAATCTTTTACTTTAGAAATATGGCCACTATCGTAGTCCTCAACTCCCGCAATAATTTTCATTAATGTAGATTTACCAGCACCATTGCGACCTACGATACCAATCCGCTCACCATTCTTAACTTCGAAATTAACATCATTAAAGATGTCTTCACCATCGAATGATTTTGTAATTTGATTGAGTTGTAATAAAATCATCGTATTATGCACCTCGCTCAATACATTATTGTACAGCAATTAAGTCTCTGAACAAATAAGCTAAGTTTATTTTTATCAATCATTCATGTATAATACCGTTGTGATTGTTAAATAGGTATTTATTTATCATTTTCTATAGCGCTAAAAAACAATCTGATACTCAGGTTTAGTGTGTTCAAGAATTAGAGATACTAATTATATAGGAGGAAAGCCATCATGGCTATTCATAGCGATAAGATTCCTCGTGCGACTTTGAAGCGGTTGCCTTTATATTATAGATTCGTTAATACTTTGAAAGCAAAGGGTATAGATCGTGTAAATTCTAAGATGATAAGCGAAGGACTTAATATTGATTCCGCTACGATTCGTAGAGATTTCTCATATTTTGGGGAACTTGGAAAGAAAGGGTATGGTTATAACATAGATAGCTTACTCAACTTCTTTAAGAGCGAAATAAGTGAAAATCAAGATATTAAGATAGCGCTTGTCGGTGTAGGTAATTTAGGAAAGGCGCTGTTGACTTATAACTTTTCTATTCATGATGAAATGACGATTACTGAAGCTTTCGATATTAGACCAGAAGTCATTGGGGAAGAGATTGGTAAAGTCGATGTTAAGCATACTGATGCAATACGCTCAGTTCTATCTCAACAGGGGATAGAGGTAGTTATTCTCACCACTCCTGAAAGCGTTGCTCAACAGGTTACAGATCAACTTGTTGAAGCAGGTGTAAACGGTATATTGAATTTCACCCCTGCGCGCATAGAAACGCCCAGCGATGTACAGGTCCATCATATAGATTTAGGCATTGAGTTGCAATCTTTACTTTTCTTTATGAAAAATTATCAAAGTCACAGTTAATAGAGTATAGTCGAGACTAACGTTGAGAATTAATTGTTTGTCTCGATATTTTTTTATAATCAATATCCAAATAATTCAGAATTCTATAGTTGAAGTAGTTATTATTTAATAATTGAGCTGTGTACAGACTGATGGACTAGAGCTCGCTAGTTAATTGTCAACACTCCCACAGTCTTCCTCGCGAATAGATAGCATACTATAAAAAATGAATAGTGAGAGAACAAGTCATTAACCAGCTACTGCTCATTTTTTTAATTTTATTTCTTTAGAAGGTAGTCCCCTTAATTACTGACCAATTTAGTCTAAATTAAAATGATAGTTTTACCCTTAGAATATTGCCATTATGTTCTTGCATTTTATTTCACTAAGTATTATTATTAATCTTATTAGTTTAATCGGATTAATAAGGAGTGAAATTATGAACTGGCTAATATTAACAGGTGTTATAGTTGGGATACTGCTTGGTTTCGTTATGCAACGCACGCGATTCTGTCTCGCAGGTGGGTTTCGAGACATGTATGTACAGAAGAATAATAAAATGTTTTATGCATTATTAATTGCTATTGCAGTACAAAGTATTGGCTTAATGATTTTACAAGCTATAGGGATAGTACAAATTCCACATGGAGCTTTCCCACTAGTTGGCACTATCATCGGTTCCTTTATCTTTGGTGTAGGTATAGTCCTTGCTGGAGGTTGTGCGACTGGTACGTGGTATCGTGCAGGTGAAGGTTTAATAGGGAGTTGGATAGCGTTATTTGCTTATGGTTTTGGAGCAGCGATTACAAAATTTGGTATCTTGCTTCCGGTTATGACGAGAATCAATCAACCTACCCAAATTAAATCAGATATGGCTGAAACCACAGGAATACCGCCCTATATATGGGCGCTAATACTAGTAGCGATCACAGTTTTCTTTGTCATTAAGACTCTGCGTAAACCAAAACCTAAAATGGCGGTGCCTAAATTAAAACAGAAATATTCAGGCATAAGACATTACCTTTTTGAAAAACGCTATCATCCATTTGTAGCAGCGATAGGTGTAGGTTTAGTTGCTCTACTAGCGTGGCCGTTGAGTGAACTTACAGGACGTATGCATGGTTTAGGTATTACAACACCTTCTGCCAACCTCGTCCAGTTCTTGATGACTGGTAATTTACAGTTTATCGATTGGGGCGTCATGTTAGTGTTGGGTATATTCATTGGTTCCTATGTCGCTGCCAAAGGTTCACGGGAATTTAAATGGCGCTTACCAGATAAGAAAACGCTACGTAACAGTGCTCTAGGTGGTGTGTTGATGGGCTTTGGTGCCTCTGTAGCTGGCGGTTGCTCTATAGGTAATGGCTTAGTAGAAACAGCTATGTTTTCTTGGAAAGGGTGGGTGGCTCTAGGTTCGATGATCTTAGGTACATGGTTTATGAGCTACTTTATCTTTATTAGACCTATGAAAAAGGTTCAAACAAAGACTCAATACTCAAGCAAAAATTCACGCGTTAAAGAAACACAAACAATTTAATGAAGGGAGATTGTACCGTGTTACATGAATTAGGTACTGTCGGGATGGTTTGTCCATTCCCACTGATTGAAGCGCAAAAGAAAATGGAAACTTTAGATTCAGGTGACAAGCTTAAAATAGATTTTGACTGTACTCAAGCTACAGAAGCAATTCCCAACTGGGCAGCTGAGCAAGGCTATCCTGTAACAAACTACGAACAGATTGATGACGCTTCCTGGACGATTACAATTCAAAAAGCCTAAATATCAGAATAGGAAAGGGTTTGAACTGAAGTAACTCATCTTCAAGTCAAACCCTTTAGTTATGCGCGCTTCTAGTTAGAGTTTGCCTGTGATAAGATAAAGCTTAGTCACTGTACTAACGAGAAAATAATTATAAGTGTTTAAAGATCAATGACTTTTCAAGTAAATTATTTGGTAGATTAATAGTGTGGCTCACACGGGCCTTATGGTAAAATAAGCACTGATCATTAAAATGAGTCTATTGACAAGAGTGTATAGTTAAAGAAAATATTAGATGTATTGCAGATTTGACTTGTGTATCTAGAGAACCATTTCACGATACTCTAACAATGAGTCGACGAGTTACCAAACTAGAGACGGCGTAGCTAAAAACAGGGAACTATTGATCAACTTAATTAATTTATATTTGTTTAAGAGCTATGTAACAGAATTGCTAGAGCAAATGGAACTAGGTTAAATTATCTTGCGCTTTATGGGAGCGGGACAGAAATCTAATTTGAACAAAAAAGATTTCGTAGTCCCGCTCCGGCAAGGATGACTAGAATTGAAAAAGCTTGATACAAGCGCAATTTCAAATCAGTCATCTACTGCCGAGATGCTGAAAGAGGGAGCGGGACAGAAATCTAATTTGAATAAAAAGATTTCGTAGTCCCGCCCCGGCAAGGATGACTAGAATTGAAAAAAGCTTGATACAAGCGCAATTTCAAATCAGTCATCTACTGCCGAGATGTTGAAGAGGCGTGGATTTATCTCCCAGCCTCTTTCTCTCTAGTCAAAAACCTTTATGTTCCAATTTCTCTTTGTTGGGGCACCACCCCAACTCACAGTACTTGAGGAAACTGGTTTACCAGTTTGGGCCCACCCCAACTTGCTGTGCTTGTTGAAACTGTTTTACCAGTTTCTCTTTGCTTGGGCCCCCTGCTCAAATCCCAAATGCTTTTGTCGCGACCTCTCTATACATGCACGGACCCGTTACTATTGATGAAGTAGGTACTTCAATTATTGAATGATTATAGGAGGCAAATATATGAATACGTGGTCAAGAGAAGAACGTTATCAATCTTTAGATGATGTAACTCCAGTTACTCTAGAAGCTTTAAAGGAGCAAGTAGCTTCATCAGCTTATCGTCAAACTTATCATATTCAGCCAGAAACAGGACTGTTAAATCACCCTAGTGGTCTCACTTTTTATCAAGGAACATATTACGTGTCACATCAGTGGTTTCCATTAGGTGCAGTTCATGGTTTAAAGTATTGGTTTAATTATACTAGTAAAGATCTTGTGCATTTTGAGCCACAAGGCCCTTTAATTCAACCTGATTCGGAGTATGATAGCCATGGTGCGTTTAGTGGCAGCGCGTTTCAATACAACGGCGAACTATATTATATGTATACAGGTAATCACCGAGATAAAGAGTGGAAGCGGAACCCTTCACAGATGCTGGCTAAGATGGATTCCAAAGGAAGTATAAATAAATTTCCTAAACCTGTTATTTCTGGAGCACCCACGGGTTATACAGACCAGTTGAGAGATCCAAAAGTATTTCAGAAAGACAATAGTTACTATGCTATACTAGGCGCGCAAAATATCGACTATAGAGGTCGTTTGTTATTATATCGAACGGAAGATATAGTCAACTGGCAATTCTTAGGGGAAGTAAAGACGCAGCTTGACCACTTTGGATCTCTGTGGGAATGTCCCGACTACTTTGACTTAGATGGACATGATGTGCTTCTTTTCTGCTCACAAAGAACTGGACCAGATGGAGAACGTGGTCGCAAGTCTTATCAATCAGGGTACGTTATAGGACAATTTGATATTGAACAATTAAGCTTTAATCATGGAGAGTTTAACGAACTTGATCATGGATATGACTTTTACGCACCACAAACCTTTGTAGATGAAAGCGGAAATCGTGTCCTCATCGGTTGGATGGGAATGCCAGCTACAACTTATCCTACTGACGATGAGGGGTGGGCCCATTGTTTAACGCTCCCGCGTATTCTCAATATCGAAGAAGGACAATTAAAGCAACGACCTATACCACAGTTAAAAAAATTACGCAGAAATAAAGAAACAGCGTTAGGTTATGCGAATAAATTTGAGCGGCAATTAATGCCTTATGATGGCACGCAGTACGAACTTATTATAGATATATTAGATAATGAAGCAACTGAGTTATACTTTGAATTACGTACATCAAAGGATGAATCTACATTAATTTCGTACAATACGCACACTCAACACCTTTCGTTAGATCGCTCAGAAAGTGGAGCTTTACCTAAACCAGTAGAAGTTACGAATAGAACAACTCGTCTTGTTAACCCGTTAACACAACTTCACATATTTGTTGATACATCTAGTATTGAAATCTTCTGTAACGACGGAGAACGAGTCTTATCATCACGCATTTTTCCTAGTAAAGCTTCTAATGGTATAAAAGCTTCCACTGAATCAGGACAAGTTTATCTCAAATTCACTAAATATGAGTTGAGCAGTGACGCACAGCAGGAGGGTTAATACTGTCGAGGATACATCTCTGATTTCACTCCGAATTTTAGAGACCTTTATTAAAAATAAAGAAGTTTTACTCATCATTTAGAAGGTCTCCATGCAATGACACCTTTTCTGTGATGATACCTTGAGGTCATGCAGAGCTGGTTCCTCAATTAGGTAGAGTGTTATCAGTGAACTTCTTAGTAAAACTTAAGTCATATAAAGGTCGGAATCCATCACACTTAACGGACAAGGAAAGCTATGATAGCACGAGTCATTGAGAGTCGGACAAAGAAGGAGCTTAGCTTTCTCATCCTATTACAAACTCTCTCCAAAGATATTGGGACAGCTGAAGATATAAAACAATGTCATACAGGAAGTGGGACGAGATTTCCCGAAAAAAGCAGTAAGCTATTTTCTAATGAAAAGTGATCTTATCGCAAGATTTCAATGGAGAAACTGAAGCTGTTCTCAATGCTCAAGATGGCTGCAGGATAAGTACTAGCTTAGTAGACGGCTCGACACGACCTAAAAGGGAGCGGGACTACGAAATCTTTTTATTCAAATTAGATTTCTATCCCGCTCCCGGTTTCGGTGACGCGTTACTAGGAGTTCTTACTTTACATTTATTACTTGAGGGTAAACAAAGTTTATAGGAGTTATTCAAGGTTAAAAGAGAGCAGAGATTACGTATTAGTATTTAAGTTGCCAGCATGGGTACTAGTTACTCAGGAGTAATAAGTGATGTACTCATAGGGTTAGAAGGTAAGACAAGTATACTCAATTTTAAACGTCTATTTTATGTAGAGGAAGTATGAGCAGGAGAAAAGCTTAAAAGAGTATAAACAATGTTAAAGCTTAAGTGGGCTCGGTATTAAATCGCAGAGCCACTTAAGCTGTTTGAAATATTATCATTAAATCTTTTTAACATTTCTAACAGAGGCATAACATTCCTCGCCATTTTTAAAGTAAACCGTACGCGTTTTGGAATCAATGGATTCAATATTAAACCTGTTAACCACAAAACTGTTATGACATCTAAAGAAACGATCGTCGAGTTGACTTAACTCCTTCAAGTTACCGTAGAATTCAATTTGTCTATTATCAAGGTGAGCGATTAGACGATGAGATTTTGAAGACGATTCAAAGAACATCACGTCATTGTACTGTACGTAAACGGAATTACTTCCGCGTTTAAGTTCAATCGTTTCAACATTGCTTTCCTTACTAAGTAACTTTAAACGTGCCTCTGAAGTCTCTAAACAATCAATAATACGTTTTTGAAGTTCATCAGGTTCATCTTTAAAGATAAAATCCATAGCAGAAACTTTATAGACGAAAGTAAGATAAGTTAACTCACTATGACTCGTAACAAATATGATGTTACCTATAGGATCGTGTTTACGTATTTCACTTGCAAGTTTAATACCGTTCATATCCGCTTCGAGTTGGATATCTAGAAAGTAACAACCAATATCATTGATTTCTTTAGAGCGTTCGAGAATCTCATAAGGGTCACCGGTGGATAAGTCCACGGTCATAGGCTTTTCTTCAATCATAATGTAATTATTGATGATAGATTCAATACTTTCTCGTTGCCTTTGATCATCTTCACAAATGAAAATTTTCAATTCAAGTCACATCCTTAAGGCTCAAAATCTAATATTTCTACTTTTTGAATGAAAAAGCCGTTTTCAATAGTTGTATCAAGAAGAATATTTTCATTATCATTAGCAATTTCTTTTAAAGTAGATAAACCTAAACCACGATTATTCCCTTTAGTAGAGAAGTTTTCCTCAAATAACTTGTGTACCCGGGGCATATCTGGTTTACATTTATTCATTACTATAAATGTAACAGAATTACTCTGTTGAATAAAACCGACTCTAATGAGAGGGTCTTCAAGCTGCTCTGAAGCTTCGATAGCATTGTCTAATATGATACCTATGATACGAGAAAGTTGAAAGGCTTTAAGATTTATCTTCTCAATTACTTCGGGAACTTCAATACTAATAGGAACATTCTTCTCTTGGGCTTGGAGTATTTTCGTTGTGAGTAACCCTTTAATTTCACGAACGTGAAAGTTCTCTAATCCATTAATTTTTAGTGATTTCGTGTATAACGTGCCCTTCATAGGTACAATCTCTTCATTAAAATACTTTCTTAAACCCGCCATATCATCTTCTCTAATAAACTCTGACATAGTAGACAAGATATTAATGTAATCGTGTCTAAATTTCCGCATATCTTGGTTAATTTCTTCTATTTTTAAAGTGTATTTATAATAATTATCAATCTCTTTAATATTTTTCTTATACTGCATATCGCGCACGTAAACAAAGGTGATGCTAACAAGTATGATAGAAAGTGAAATAATAAGCACAGCACTTACGATAGCTACTATTTTAAATTTGAAGAAAGTATCAAGATTATCTGGTAAAAAATAAAATAGTACTATAAATATAATAAATAAAACTATACAAACTATTACTAAGTAAGATTTATTATCAGATAAGAAAGAAGAAGATAGTTGTCTAGTAAATAAACTACATAATGCAGCAAGTAAAATCGAAACGATAATGTATAGACTAATATATGCAATCGAATAAACTAAGCCGTCTTGATTATTTAAATGGTGAGTTGCCCATAATAACCATATAGCAGTGATATTAGATATATAACTTATAATGGAACATAAGATTATTGAGAGAACTCCAATAATTTTTCTTTCTATATAAGCGAAGAAAATAATGATGGGTATTAATATAAAAAAACTTTCTCTACCAAAAAAGTTTAAAAGTACAATTGAGACTACTAAAGTTCCTAAAACAAATAAGACATTTTTTAAATAAAATTTAATTTTGTTAACTATAGATAAAAGTAGGAATAAATCAAGAATTTGTAAACCACCGATAATATTATCTAACATAATACTACACACTTTCTAGTAATTAATTAAAACATGTCATTTATTGTTTAATTTTTTGTAATTCTTCGGGAACCTCGGGTTCATCAAACCAAGACTGACATACACACACAATTGCTTTATCGCCTATATAAGTACAAACTTTTATAAATAAATGTATGAAATAATTCAGAAGAGCCATTTAGTTTTCCTCCTTAGTTAAAAAAATAGGTAGCTGAGAAAATCCTATGAAAATAATACCTAATAAAATTAATTTATTAAAAGGTTCATTTAAATTGATAGAGAGAAATATCAATAATATGGCTAAGATTAATGAAATTAATTTTTTCGATTTTCGTTTGCTAGATGGGACGGGTTGTTTAAGTGTGGCAGCAGGAGCGTAAAGTGATAAGAAAATAAAGCTCAGGGCACTAAAGGCCAATAGTATCGCATAATTTATGTTATTATAAACGATTAACCATGGCATAACGATGAATAAACAGAAGTTGAGTAGGTGACACTGTAACGCTGATTTAGCGTGAGCGCCGTGAGCAAATGTTTTAATTAAAACAAAGGATAAATGAACAGTTAATGTGTAGAAGAATAAACCACTAAATATAGAAATACTGTAAACAACAATACCTTTTAAAATATTGTTAATCAAAGTTTGTATCCCTAATTTTAGTTTTAAGTAGGTAATGTGATCCAAATCATTCCTATTGGTTAAGTACTTTGAAAATCTATCAATGCCATCATCTATTAATTTAATCATAGCGTTTTCTCCTTACTTCAATTATAAGAATTAAAATAAGAACTGTGGAAATAGATGCTTAACTGTTCATATTCAATTCTCAACTGTTTATGAATACGATGATCCCTCGATTCTAACATAATTTTGATAACAGTTTAGAACGAAAAATAATGAGTTAGGGATTATACGACTCATAGGGTTGTAACCGTGTTTTAATAAAGATGTATCACAAAGAGGTGATACAAAGTCACTTGAATTTCTCACATTGGTAAAGTTAATTTACGCAATTGAGGTTCAAGACTTTCGTTCAATGATGTAACTGGCTCTTCGTATAGTTGAAAATTGAACGATATCATTTCTTTGAATATTTAACAAGGAGGTACTTGATTATGGCTAAAGATATCACAGAAACAGTAACTAAATTTGTTAAATTAATCGCAGAAACTGTTAAGAAGTTCACTAAATAAGCAATCATTAATCCCTATTAAGACTGCAGTGTTACTCAGTCTCAAATTAAGTGTCATTATTTTGCTTAGAGTAGAGGCAAAGTATTAACATGTAAGCTATCGTAACATCATTCAATTTATCATTATATTAATCGGTAAATTCACTAAATTTTTTCATAATTAATAACATCCCCAAAAATAGATAAAGAAAAATAACTGTAAAACATTCCCTTAATAATCAAGCCGTGAGTCCCTCCCAAGCTCACGGCTTTCCCTTTGTTGTGAATAGCGAGTATTGTAAGTGCAATAAGCTTATTTATATAACTCTTTTCTCAAATTTTCAAATACTGGAATGGCTCTTCTTTGATGAGTAACTTCGTTTAAATCTAAATCTAATTCAATATTTCCCTCTTCATGCGTTAGTTCAGAAATGATTTCTCCATTAGGATTAACTACCATTGAATGACCTGCATATACTGTTTCTCCATCATCGCCGCAACTATTGCAACCAACGACAAACATATCATTCTCTATAGCACGTGCTTGTATAAGTGATCTCCAGTGAGACTTTCTAGCTTCTGGCCATTGTGCTACATAAAAAGCAATCTGTGCACCATTTCTCGCTGGGTAACGCAGCAATTCAGGAAAGCGTAAATCGTAACAGATGATTTGGGTCGCTTGAGCGTTATTTGAAAGATAAAATTGAGATGGGACTTCTTGTCCTGAATTTAAAAACTCAGGCTCATTTAACATTGGAACGAGGTGAACTTTATCGTAACTATTGATGATCTCCCCATTGTTATTAACTGCAAAAGCCGTGTTGTAAATACCATTATCTTTTTTATTAGATATTGAGCCTGCTATAATATCAACTTGATATTTTATTGCCAAGTCTCTTATAAATTGCGTGCTTCGTACGGCGTTTTTATCAGCTAATTCACTTAAATCTTCTAAAGCATAACCGTTGTTCCACATTTCTGGTAAGACTACACAATCAATTTTTTCAGTTACATGTTGTTTAAACAATCTGTATATATGATCTTCATTCTCTTGAACATTGGCAGGGACGATTTTAAATTGTAGCACAAGTAATCTCACTGTAATCAATCCTTTTATTTAAGTAATTATAATCACTATACTAAATGATGATAGCGTTTTCAAAATAATCAACTTATATAAAAGATATATTTATAATAACACACTTCTTATTACAAATTTTTTACAAAAAAGTTAATTTTAAAATTAGATAATCAAACAGTACTATCTACAATGTTAAATATGTTAAATTATTAGTGAGAGAAAGTATCGAAATGAATAAAATAAGAGGAGGTGAGCGAGGTTGACTACTAAGTTTACTAGAAAACTAGTAACTACTGGTCTGTTTTTCACAATAAGCGCTTCTTTATTTCCGAAACCCCTTCATGCTACACAACTTGAGGACACTTCACTAACAGCTAAGCAAAAAAGCGAGACTTTTTCAGCTAATAAAAATATGAATGATAATTCTAATATAATGAAGAAAAATAATTTGTTAGCTCATAGTAGTTCTAATAAAGTTTCATCAGCTCATGATAGCGGTTTAAATGAGACGCTTAAACAGCGAACGGATGATTATTCAAGAGATAATAGTTTAGACCAAACAGATCAAAGAGACCATAAGCCGTCTGGTGTAAATAAACGTGATCAGGATCAAGAAAAGTTATCTTCTTCCGGTAATGAAAGCCAAGCAAGAAGCGACCGTCCGAGTGATAATTCTCAAAGCGGCCAAGACGGTAAGCGCCCAGATGGAGATACTAGCGATGACCAAAATAGTGGATCACAAGGACAACATGATGGAAAGCATCCAAGTGGCGGCTCTAGTGATGGCCATGGAGACGATCAAGGAGGTTCATCTTCTTCAGATGACCAAGGTCAAGGAGGAAGTGATGATCCGAGTGGAGGATCTCAAGGCGAACAAAATGACAAGCACTCAAATGGAGATACTAGCGATGACCAAAATAGTGGATCACAAGGACAACATGATGGAAAGCATCCAAGCGGCGGCTCTAGTGATGGCCAAGGAGACGATCAAGGAGGTTCATCTTCTTCAGACGACGAAGGCCAAGGAGGAAGTGGTGATCCGAGTGGAGGATCTCAAGGCGAACAAAATGACAAGCACTCAAATGGAGATACTAGCGATGACCAAAATAGTGGATCACAAGGACAACATGATGGAAAGCATCCAAGTGGCGGCTCTAGTGATGGCCAAGGAGACGATCAAGGAGGTTCATCTTCTTCAGATGACGAAGGCCAAGGAGGAAGTGGTACTCCAAGTGGAGGGTCCCAAGGAGGCCATGATGGGAAACAGCCGAGCGGCGGTTCTAGTGATGGCCAAGGACATGATCAAGGAGGTTCGTCTTCTTCAGATGATCAAGGTCAAGGAGGAAGTGGTACTCCAAGTGGAGGGTCCCAAGGAGGCCATGATGGGAAACAGCCGAGCAGTGGTTCTAGTGACGGCCAAGGACACAACCAAGGAGGCGCAACACCTCAACCTCAACCAAGCAAACATTCAAATCCTAGCCATACCCCAGATGGGAGTGGACAAGCAACACCTCCAAGTGGTGGAAGCTCACCGCACTATCCAGGAGGCAGCTCTAGTGTAAATAATAAAGGTCAACATCAACCCCAACAAAGTCACTCAATACCTAAAAGACAAAGACCAAACGTGTCTAATAACCAACAAATTGAAAACGACGGTCATCTGTCCACAGTGAACTCGAATTTAGGTGATCATCACTATCAGCTACCTATTCCGTCATTTAATCATAGTACTTCTCATGATAACTATCATGCGGGGAGTCAAACGACTAACAATCAACGAGAAACGGTTAGAGGCGTTAAAAATTTATATAATAACAAGGAAAGTCATAATTCGGTGTTTCAACGTTTTAAACAGATGGCTACCGGCTCAATAAAATATAATCCTTTCGTAGTTGATCAAGTTAAAGCACTTCATCGTAACGAAAATAGTGTTAGTAATAATCAACTTAGTAGTATTATTAAAAAGCGTAATTTCGCAGATAATCATTATCTAGATACGTTACAAAAACAAACGAACTACTTTAAATTTCAATATTTTAATCCCTTAAAAGCCTCGCATTATTATAAGAATTTAGATCAACAAGTATTAGCGTTAATCACGGGGTCTATCGGTTCGATGCCAGATTTAAAGAAGCCTCATGAAACTGAAGGGGATAGTAAAAGTCAATTTGAATACCAACAGAACAAAAATGAGACCATGACTAACACAGATAAAGAGAATCAGGGTAATAACGATGAACTTAAATATAAAAGAACTATGATTTCGTTAATCACTATTATTGTCCTTATTTTCTTAGGTACAGTTGTAGGTTATATTTATAAACTTCGTAAACCCGAATTTCAAAAAAAGTAACTGTTCATCATGAAGGTAACTAATATAGAGGATGATAAGACCATGATGTTTTAGTAACTGAAAAAGTTAATGGTTTTCGTAAAAACTTACGTAATTCTCAGCTCACAGTCAAAGGAACTGATTCAGTTTTTACGAGTATTTCCAGTGGAGTCAGGTTGAAACGGCGCCCTAGGAAAGCATAATCATTCAATACGAAATGAGGAATAAGGGGTGTATACTAAATAGGACTGGCGACTTCAACCGGTCCTATTTTTAATACAAAAAGAGCGCAATTATCTCTTTAATTAAAAGTACTTAACCACTTAAAATTAAGGAGATAATGCGCTTATGTTTAATATTGGGAACGGGACAGAAATCTAATTTGAATAAAAAAGATTTCGTAGTCCCGCCCCGGCAAGGATGACTAGAATTGAAAAAAAGCTTGATACAAGCGCGTTTTCAAATCAGTCGTCTACTGCCAAGATGCTGAAAGAGGGAGCGGGACAGAAATCTAATTTTAAAAAAAGATTTCGTTGTCCCGCCCCGGCAAAGATGACTAGAATTGAAAAAAGCTTGATACAAGCGCGTTTTCAAATCAGTCATCTACTGCCGAGATGTTGAAGAGGCTGGGATTTATGTCCCAGCCTCTTTCTCTCTAGTCAAAGACCATTATGTCCCAGCCTCCTCTGGTTTTCAATAACCACTCCTATTCGACAAAGAGCTTGTTAAATCAGTATTTAAGTCTTTTGTTTGATTTAACATAATTCAACTTATCGGAAGTACATACGCTTCAGAAGATACAGATGGTATAATAATAGAGTCGCCTTAACTTCCATAGGCGAAGTTACTATGGAAGGGGGTGAGACCTATGGCAATTCTCTTTGTTAGTATAATTGCACCTGTGATTTCAGGATGCATTGTTGCGATTTTCACGTTTTGGCTAAACAATCGTAACAAGTAATAAGGCGACATAGCTGCACCAAAAAATCCCCTCACTATTTCCGGTAGTGAGGGGATTGGTGTACCTATGGAACTCTCTTTGTTAAATACAGTATAACATCATAGTGGAGAAGAATGCAAAGTTATGTTTTAAATAAATACTTTTAAATGTAGAAAGGAGAAATACATGTTGGATAAAGTTAAGATAAAAGAAGAATTTAAAATGTTGAAAAATGAAATTTATACAAAAAAAAGTTTTAGAGGAAGCAAAAAAAGGCAATTGATAACATTTAAATACTTATTACCTTTTAGAATGCCCATAAAAGAAATTGAAAATATTGACTTTATAGCTGAAGAAAATACATTTATGAAATTCATTCATAGAGAACACAATATTTTTGAAAACGATAACATTAAAAGAGAGAGACAAACATATATTGAAATCACTTCAGTTATTAATAAAAATCAGTTTAAAAGAGTAAAATCTGGATCTACTTCTAGAGAGTCTAAAAAAACTAGAGTTTTAACTGAAGTTTTTAATAACCAATTTAATACCCTTAATAATTTCATTAAAATTATCAGTGTGAAGTATCAGTACCACAATGTTTTTCAACTGTCTCTTGGTGATATATTAAGTATTCCATATTATGTCATATACAGTATGGAAGGTGAGATAAAAGATATGAGTCTTTTTCTTATAAATGAACCGGGTAAAATAGAAGAAGATCAATATTCAGAATTGAAAAAAAGTGAATTATTAACTATTAAGCAAAACTATCAAATTTTCACTAATCATCCTAGTAATATATATGTAATAGCTATGAGAAAAGGTGAAAGAGCAATTTATAAGGCTGATTACAATGTAGCAATTATACAAATTCAGACTGCATTAGAAGTTTTTATTACAAAGTTTTTAGAGAGATATTATAAATTAGACCAACAGCTAAGTGATGAAAAAATTAGCAATAAGCTTGCATGTGGCTACAGAAATATTATTAAGGACCAATTATTAAAAATAGTAAGAAAATTAAATTTAAATAATTCTCATCAGATTGAAAATTGCATAAACCAATATATTGATAACTATTATCCTATGAGAAATAAAATTGTTCATGAAGGTCTATCTTATAGTAAAGACGAGGCGTTAAAATTCCAAGCTATAGTAAATGATATAATTAGACTATTAGTATTTAATATGAAAAATGCAATGATGAGCGATTTTTCTAAAGAATTTAATATGTATAATATTCATAATGAAAATATTAATATGGAAAGTATAAAAGAAAAATACAAATAAATATAAAATTAGGATAAAGAGATTACATATATTGTACGTTTAGAGTACACCCTAATCATACAAGTAAAATTGTTGAATTTATAGTAACTAAAAAGCATGATTAGAATGTATATTAATTGTGGAGTGAAGATGAATGATTATAGGTTATGCAAAAGTATCATCGCTTGATCAAAATTTAGAAAGACAATTTGAAAATTTAAAAACGTTTGGTGTTGAAAAAATTTCACAGAAAAACAATCTGGTAAGTCTATTGAAAACAGACCGATGTTTCAAGAAGCACTTAACTTTGTGAGGATGGGGGATCGGTTTGTAGTGGAATCGCTTGATCGTTTAGAACGTAATTATGATGAAGCGATTAATACAGTTAATTATTTAAAAGATAAAGAAGTTCAATTGATGATTACCAGTTAACCTATGATGAATGAAGTGATTGGCAATCCATTATTAGATAAATTTATGAAAGACTTAATTATCCAAATTTTAGCAATGGTTTCAGAGCAAGAAAGAATAGAAAGTAAACGTAGGCAAGCACAAGGGATTCAAGTTGCGAAAGAAAAAGGTGTATATAAAGGACGCTCATTGTTATACTCACCTAATGCAAAGGATCTTCAAAAACGCATTATTTATCATCGAGTTGTAGAAATGTTAGGAGAAGGCCAAGCAATTAGTAAAATTGCGAAAGAAGTGAATATAACAAGGTAGGCTGTTTATAGGATTAAAAGTGATAATAATTTAATATATTAACGATATAAATAAAAAATTTTACAGTTTATGAGGCTGGGACATAATGGTCTTTGACGAGAGAGAAAGAGGCTGGGACATAATGTAATGTCTCAGCCTCTTTCAGCATCTTGGCAGTAGATGACTGATTTGAAAATGCGCTTGTATCAAGCTTTTTTCAATTCTAGTCATCTTTGCCGGGGCGGGACAACGAAATCTTTTTTTAAAATTAGATTTCTGTCCCGCTCCCTCTTTCAGCATCTTGGCAGTAGATGACTGATTTGAAAATGCGCTTGTATCAAGCTTTTTTCAATTCTAGTCATCCTTGCCGGGGCGGGACTACGAAATCTTTTTTATTCAAATTAGATTTCTGTCCCGCTCCCTCTTTTTTTAGGTTTATGTGTCAACCTCCTATTTCATTACATTAAGTGAATATAGCAGGAAAGTTAATGAAAAATGAAATTAAGAATAAAAGAGGTAGACTCAGTCATTTGTTTAATCTTTTCAGGACCAATAACGACTTGCATGATCACTACTGAAGCGTTCATTGCCATGTGGATAAAGATTGAAACCCAAATGCGTTTAGTATAAACATAAAATCCAGCAAGGATTATACCCATAAAGAAGTACGTTAAGAAATGGGATGGATCGCTATGCGCAACAGAGAATATGGATGAACTTACAATAGCTGCAATGATGAAGGCTAGCTTCTTATATTGACTAGAAAACAGATTGTAAATTTCTCCAAAGATAACCTTTCTAAAGACATATTCTTCTAGCATCGGACCTACACAGGAAATTAAGATGATAAAAATAGGGAATTTACGTGCGATCATCATTAGTTTTTCAGTATTTGGACTACTCTGAGGTCCTCCTAATAATTTTACATTAATTAAATTGACTATCATTTGCATAACCATGACAAAGACATAGCCAACTACTGCCCATAAAATAACATAACGCTTTTCCTCACGAGGTGGTCGCTCAAGCTTTAAAGGATTTTTGATGAAATAATTTAGAAAGATAATGAGTATGGCAGCGATTATAAAGCCGATGACCTGTATGTATAAACTCATCGATACTGTAGCTTGAGCATTATTATTATCTAAAAACCCAAGACTTTTAATGATCATCGGACCAAATTGTGCAAGTAAATATATCACAATAGTTAAGATTGAAACTAGTATTCGTGACATGATAAGCCTCCGTTTCTAAGATATAATTCATTTTATCGTAAAAGTGGTCTTGAAACAAAATAGATGAGTATAAAGCTTGAAATATTGACCAACTTTGATTATTATAAAAGTATGTTAGCACTCATTTCATCTAAGTGCTAAATTTTCCTAAATTGAGGAGGAAGACAGCATGTTAAAACCAATAGGAAACCGTGTTGTAATCAAAAAAATTGAACAAGAACAAACAACAAAAAGTGGTATTGTCTTAACTGACAGTGCTAAAGAGAAGTCGAATGAAGGTGAAATCGTAGCAGTAGGCTCTGGTAAACTTCTAAATGACGGCAACAGAGCAGAACCACAAGTTAAAAAAGGCGATAAAGTCGTCTTTCAAGAATATGCTGGTACTGAAGTAAAACGAGACGATCAAAAATATTTAATACTAAATGAAGAAGATATATTAGCAATCATTGAATAAAAAATAATCCGTATATGGAGGTCAAATTATATGGCTAAAGACTTAAAATTTTCTGAAGACGCGCGTCAATCTATGTTGCGTGGAGTAGATAAATTAGCAAATGCAGTAAAAGTAACAATTGGCCCTAAAGGGCGTAATGTTGTATTAGATAAATCTTATACTTCACCACTAATTACTAACGATGGTGTGACTATAGCTAAAGAAATTGAACTAGAAGACCCTTATGAAAACATGGGGGCTAAACTTGTACAAGAAGTAGCAAACAAAACGAATGAAATAGCTGGTGACGGTACGACAACTGCTACTGTGTTAGCTCAAGCGATGATTCAAGAAGGGCTTAAGAACGTTACAAGTGGTGCTAACCCAGTGGGTATCAGACAAGGAATTGATAAAGCGGTCGAGGTAGCTACGCAAGCATTACATGACATTTCGCAAAAAGTTGAAAACAAAAATGAAATTGCTCAAGTAGGTTCTATTTCTGCAGCCGATGAAGAAATAGGTAAATACATTTCTGAAGCGATGGATAAAGTAGGTAATGACGGGGTTATTACGATCGAGGAATCAAACGGCTTCAATACTGAACTTGAGGTTGTTGAAGGTATGCAATTCGACCGTGGTTATCAATCACCATATATGGTAACTGATTCTGATAAAATGGTAGCAGAGTTAGAACGTCCGTATGTTTTAATTACAGATAAGAAGATATCATCATTCCAAGATGTTCTACCATTACTTGAACAAGTCGTTCAATCTAATCGACCAATTCTTATCATTGCAGATGAGGTTGAAGGTGATGCACTGACAAATATCGTACTTAACCGTATGCGTGGTACTTTCACTGCTGTAGCTGTTAAAGCTCCTGGATTCGGTGATCGCCGCAAAGCGATGTTAGAAGACTTAGCTATCTTAACTGGCGCACAAGTGATTACTGATGACCTAGGTTTAGATTTAAAAGACGCTACGATGGATATGTTAGGTACAGCTAATAAAGCTGAAATTACAAAAGATCATACCACTATCGTAGACGGTGATGGAGATGAAGCAGACATTGATGCACGCGTAAATCAAATTAAAACGCGTATGGAAGAAACTGAATCAGAGTTTGATAAAGAAAAACTTCAAGAACGTTTAGCTAAGCTAGCTGGCGGCGTAGCAGTGATCAAAGTTGGTGCAGCTAGCGAGACTGAACTCAAGGAACGTAAACTACGAATCGAGGATGCTTTAAATTCTACTAGAGCTGCGGTTGAAGAGGGTATTGTAGCAGGTGGCGGTACAGCCTATATGAATATCTATGACAAGATCGCAGAAATAGAGGCAGAAGGAGATGTGGCTACAGGAGTTAATCTAGTATTAAAAGCATTAGAAGCACCTGTACGTCAAATAGCAGAAAATGCCGGGCTTGAAGGCTCAATTATTGTCGAACGACTTAAAAATGCTGATGTTGGTGTTGGTTTCAACGCAGCTGATGATGAATGGGTCAACATGATAGATGCAGGTATTGTAGATCCTACGAAAGTTACTCGTTCAGCTTTACAACACGCTGCAAGTGTTGCTGCAATGTTCCTTACAACAGAAGCGGTAGTCGCTGATATCCCTGAGAAAGAAGATAATGATAGTCAAGCAGGCATGGGCGGCGGCGTACCTGGTATGATGTAATCTTTGGTACACGCTTGCTCCTTCGAAGTGAATTGAGTCAAAGCATAGTATAAATAAATATAATTCCTTTCAAAGGACTTCTCGGAATGATACTATTCAGGAGAAGTCCTTTTATGTTATTCCACGCAGATACGTAAATATCTCTGCGTTAAATTTTCCTTTTTATATTACTATTCTAATCAACTGAAAAAGAGAAAATAATTTATCGATGGGGTGCTAATATGATTAGAGAACAAATAGAAACCACATATAAGTTGCTAAAACAGCATATAACTAATATTGATGAAGAAAAAGCTATATTTCAACCAGAAATTGCTAACAATAATATTAAATGGCAGTTAGGACATATTATATTATTAAATGACTTCTTGTTTTTTGAAAAAGTTAATGGCGAAAATGCTTTAAAACAAACTATTTCTAAATACTTTCTCTGGGGTACTTCTCCAAAAGATTTTGATGGAAACGAGCCCTCTTTTAAAGAATTAAAAGTGTTATTAGGTAATCAATTTGATACCATTTTAAATATTTTAGACGATCAAGTAGAGGCGGAAAGAGATGAGCCTATAATGCTTAAAAATATTAATTTACGTATGGATACTTTTGAGCAATCAATACATTTTGCCATGTTGCATATCAATCGACATTTTGGTCAGATTGTAATGCTGAAATCGATGATTGAAAACGTAAAGTGATAATAAGGATATTGACTAGGTAAGCTGTTGATAAACTGACAAGCGAGATTAAGACGGGAAACACTGACTATAGCAGTTGAATCATATTTTTAATGAGCTACGTTGAGAAACAGATAGAAAAACCTTAGCTGAATAGCTCTCCAACTTAAGGGTAAACATCAAACGAGTAACAAATTAGTAAGTAGAGGAGAGATTATTATGCCTAGAGATACATTAATTGATGCTATTGATTTTGGTATTGATCACTTAATTAAAGGGTATGAGCAATGGAACGTTGCCTCAGTATTAGATAAAGAGAGCGACTATTTTCCTAATAACTTGCATTGGCAATATGGTCATCTCTTAACGGTTTTTGAATTTGCACTCTCTACTGTAGAACAGAACGAAGTGGATATAGCTTTGTATAATAATTTATTTGGCTATGGTACTAAACCTGCAGATTGGGGCGATGTTGAAGTCCCTGATATTGAGGAAATATTTAAGCATATTAAGACGTTGCCTGAACGTGTGCGTAATCTTGAAAGTCAGCAATTAGAAACCGAGCTGCAAGAGCCAATTGTGGGCTGTGAAACATTAGGTGAGTTATTAGTTTTAAATGCCTGCCATGTACCACTTCATAATGGTAAAATTGAAGAAATGACGCGCGTTTTGAAACAAATTTAGAAACTAAAAGGGAGCGGGACAGAAATCTAATTTGAATAAAAAGATTTCGTAGTCCCGCCCCGGCAAGGATGACTAGAATTGAAAAAAGCTTGATACAAGCGCATTTTCAAATCAGTCATCTACTGCCGAGATGTTAAAGAGGCTGGGACATTGCATTATGTCCCAGCCTCTTTCTCTCTCGTCAAAGACCATTATGTCCCAGCCTCTTTTATGATGCGATTTAAAGTTATTGTAAATCGTTGATTGCTTGCGCTATCGAATCAAATACATACTGAAGATCTTCTTTCTCAACACAACTGAAAGCAATACGTATATCCTTATCATTTAAAGCTACGACACCGATGGAATACTTATTAATGAGATGCACACGTAATTCCTCTGCATCCACACCTTTAACTTGTAGAGCCATAAAGTAGCCAGAGTTAAAGTCATAAGGTTGCCAACAAGATTGATATTGATCTTGGTACACGAGATCTTTCGTAACTTCATATCTCGCTTTAAGTGTTTCGAAATTACGTTGCAATTCTCGATCAAGTTGATCTTTGTTCTCTAGTACATGCTTCACAATACTCTGAGTAGGCATAGGACCGCTTGAAATGTTACTACGTATTAATCCTTTAATTTTAGCTTCTAGCACTTCTTGAGCTTTTTGATCACTTATACCAAAAGTGATGAAACCGACACGGAACCCCCATGCAAATAGTTCTTTCGTAGCCCCGTCTAAGCGAATAGGTAACACATGCTCAGAATCTAATTGAGTGAGTGCTGTAAAGAGTGAATAAGGGTAGACATCTTCATAGAATAAGCCGAAATACGCATCATCTACTACCGCGATGACATTAGTGCCTCGTTTACTAAGCCTATCTATAGCGTTCACAATTTCTTTAACTTCATCCTTATTAGGTGTATAGCCTGTAGGGTTGTTCGGATAATTTAGAATTAAAAATATTTTTTCTTGATTACTACGATCTAAAGCTTCTACTAAACCTTGAGTGGTGAAATTACCATTATCATCAAAAATAGGATAAGTTTCAATTTGAGCACTATGTCGAGTACTAAATATAAGTTTGTAGTTACCCCAATTATGGTTAGGTAAAAGGATAGTATCATTAGTATCAACGAACATATCGCCAACTAACGACAGACCATGAGTAAGCGCGTTAGTCACTATTGGGCGTGAATAATCATTAGGGTTAAGCTCAGGGTTATCACGTTGAACTTTATCTTTCCATAAATCTCTTAATTCCTCTAAACCTTGAGGAGGGGCATATGGAAAGATGTCATCGGGTTCAAGTTCATTAAACGCATTGTACAAACTATCAGCATACATCTTTCTATCACTGTAAGTAGCCATACCGATAGTTGCATTATACTTCGTTTTCTTAGCTTCAGCTGATTGCGACAATATACCCTTAGGATAGTACATTAATTTACCTAGATCGGATAACATGTCAGCTACTTGCGGTTGAGCTTTGGATAGCTGTTCATTTAAATCTAAAGCTAAAGGGTTCATCGTTGTTCAACCTCTCTTCATCTTATTCATATTACATCTATCAGTTTATCTTGAAACGCTGTAAAGTTAAAGTATTCTAATGACTTTAGGAAGTAGTTTTAACAAAAAGCGAACAAATGTTCTGTTTTTATGTTAGAATAGCTATAGGCCATCGCGTATTCATGGAGTACTAAATGATTAATGGAGGTGTAGTATAATGGAGTGGTGGCAACAATTTATTCTAACTTTATTATCTGGTGGCATACTCGTTATCTTTCGCCTCTGGTTAGAGGATAAATGGAAAGATAAATAGGTGGCCTTACACGAAAACCCCAAGTCAGGTTGCGGCTGACTTGGGGTTGTGTAGTATAATTCGTGGACAACTTAATTTTAGCATTAGTGAAAATATACATCAAGACTTTTACGAATCAGAAATGTAGGCATAACAGAAACTGAGTGCTCTATTTAATCCTTGATCATATAGAATCGGTTTAGTAAATCTATTGTGAATTTGATATACTGAGTATATTTGAGGTGAAACAATGAAACATTTGACGAAGATATTTGTGACATTAGCTATTATCCTTTTTCTAGTCGGTTATTATCTGCAAGCTACCGGTCATGAAAGTACGGGTGTTAAATTATTAATTGCAGCGATTATGTTTATGATCTGTGCCTTTATTAATCGAAGTAATGATAGGAGAAAGTTAAAAGAACAAATGCGTAAAAAAGAACAAATGCGTAAAAAAGAACAGCATCGAAAGAAAAAGTAATTTATATCGAGACTTCAAGATTTAAACGCGACCTGGACAAAAGCGTTTAGGATTTGAGCAGGGGGCCCCAACACAGAGAAACTGATAAACCAGTTTCAACAAGCACAGCAAGTTGGGGTGGGACCCAACAAAGAGAAACTGGGACCTAATGGTCTTTGACTAGAGAGAAAGAGGCTGGGAGATAAATCCCAGCCTCTTCAACATCTCGGCAGTAGATGGCTGATTTGAAAACGCGCTTGTATCAAGCTTTTTTCAATTCTAGCCATCCTTGCCGGGGCGGGACTACGAAATCTTTTTTATTCAAAATAGATTTCTGTCCCGCTCCCTCTTTCAACATCTTGGCAGTAGATGACTGATTTGAAAATGCGCTTGTATCAAGCTTTTTTCAATTCTAGTCATCTTTGCCGGGGCGGGACTACGAAATCTTTTTATTCAAAATAGATTTCTGTCCCGCTCCCAGTGATTTTACTCCGGTGTGTATAGTGCATATATACAGATGGAAGGGATAAAATAAACTTTTTGAAGGAATTTTGCTTAAAAGGTTTACAATATTGTATATAGTGTGTATGATAATTATATACAGTTGAGGGGAGGTCGTTCATGAAGATACTTTTGAGAAATAATAGTGAACAACCGATTTATGAGCAGATTAAGCAACAAATGAAAGAAAACATCTTAAAGGGGATTGTTGCTCCAGGGGAACATCTTCCTTCTATGAGAGAATTAGCTCAAGATTTAAGTGTGAGTGTGATCACCACTAAACGCGCATATGAAGATCTTGAGAAGGACGGTTTTGTCTATACAATTCGCGGTAAAGGTACATTTGTTAAAGAACAAGATAGTAATATCTTAAAAGAAAAACAATTTATAGTTATCGAATCTTTAGCTAAATCAATGTCGAAAGAAGCCAAGACAATTGGAATGCCTTTATCTGAATTGGTTGAAATTCTTTCTATGATATATGAGGAGGAAGAATGATGAATGCGATTGAAGTGAACAACGTAAGTTACAAAAATAAACGTTTGGATCTTAAAGATATTTCATTTGAAGTACCTCAAGGTTTTGTAACTGGGTTTATAGGGGCTAACGGTTCTGGAAAGACAACACTCGTTCGGTTGATAATGAATTTATTAACACCTCAATCAGGTTCAATTAGACTATTTGATCAATTCATGAGGCAAGATGAAATAAATATTAAAGAGAAGATAGGCTTTGTATATTCTGAATTATATCTGAACGAAAAATGGACGATTAAAAAAGCTGAAAAGATGATTGCACCATTTTATAAAAATTGGAATCACGATACCTTCCATGATTATTTAAAGAAATTTGATTTGCCTTACAAAGCCAAGATTAAAACATTATCAACTGGGATGAAGATGAAACTTAATATTGCTTTAGCATTTAGTCATGAAGCAGAATTATTTATTCTCGATGAGCCAACTGCTGGACTTGATCCTATAGTTAGAAATGAAGTGTTGAATATCATCCAAGAGGAACTGCTTAATGAAAACAAGACTGTATTTATCTCTACGCATATTATTTCGGATTTAGAAAAAATTGCTGATTATCTTGTTTATTTAAAAGATGGAAAGATTATTCTCAATGATTATCTAAATGAAATTCTTAATAGCTATAAAATTGTTAGAGGTGAAAGTGAAACACTAGATGAAGAGCTCAAATCCTTGACAGTATACTGTGAAGAAGCACGTACAGGATATACTGCCTTAACTCAAGAAGCTCATGTTTTCGAAGAACTATTTGGTAATAAAGTTATGATCGATGAACCGACGATAGAAGAACTTATGATTTACTTGGGCAAAGGTACTGTTTTGAAAAGTAACTCTCATGAATCATATGGGAACGATGTCCTATGAAACAGTTAATCCTTCGTAATATTAGGTTAAGAAAAGTAACGGTGATCATGCATTTCGTAATGATGCTATTGTGGCCATTAACGCTCTTTACTATACACAAAGACAGTTTGCCTTATTACTTTACGCAAGTACTAGTTACTTTTTTAACCATTCTATCTGTAAAGGATTCAGGTCATATGTTTCGTGTTCATAGTAAGTTAGGTAAGAATTCCTACTATCTTCAAGCAAGTTTACCTGTAAGTAAATTAGATCATTTAAATGCGAACTATATAACGATGGTGTTCTTTACTCTGATAGGATTAATAGTACTAGGTCTCTTTAAAGTAGGGGATGACGAATACTGTGTAGTTACTTTATTAATGTACTCAAGTATTAATTTGATGAGTCTTCCACTTGCGTTCAAGAGGTATACAGAAGTTAAAAGAGAGAATATTAGCTATATCGCTTATATTGTTACTATGAATATAGGTTTAAATCTATTAATACTTACCTATGCATTAATTAAGATGGTCTTCTTACATGGCATAGAACACTATAGTTATGATTATTTTATTAATGATCTTTATTTTATTTCAATAATAGTTTTTATTATTAGTTTAATTTGGTCTCTGATCAATTATTTTATCCAGCGAAAGAAAATTTCGGACGAGCACTGTCAGGGGGTGGGTTAGTTGAAGCGCTTAGTTATTAGAAATTTGGCGTTAAGAAAAACGACACTCAGTATTTATTTAGTGTTAGCTTTGTTATCGCCATTGCTATTTTTAACCCCATCAAGCGAAATTTTAAGTCAACTTGGAAAAACAATTACACCTTTTTTGGTAGCACTGTACTACGTGCTATCTATTAAAGATTCAGCTCATATATATAGAGTTCATGATAAACTAGGTAATCATGCGAGTTTATACTTTAAAAGTTTACCCGTCTCGAAAAAGCAATTACTAAATGCGAATTACCTAACAATGTTAATTTTCACTCTTTTTGGAGCTATCGTTCTAACTATATATACTATTCCGTATATCAAGTTTGGTTTAGGTTATACGATACCTTTCTCCTATATAGCTATAAACTTTTTTACTATTGCAATCGTATTTAGAACATGTAGTGAAGAGAAAAGTGAGAATATTAATTATTTCGGTTTTTTACTTATAATGTGTTTATTAATTCCATTAAGTATTTCAGTCATTTATATTGGTGTCCGTAGAGTTTTGTTTGGAGAAATGTATGTCACCTTCACATTCAACCCGTGGTTTAACTTTACTTATCTGGTTGTAGGAACTGTAATGATGTTAGGAAATTACTTAATTCAACTTAAAAAGATAGATAAAGGAGGAATTTGATGCAATTACAAAATGTCACAAAAAAATATGGCGACAATGTAGTCTTAGATAGTATCGATTTTGACTTTAAGCAAAGTCAAATTGTCGGTCTAATTGGTAAGAATGGTGTAGGTAAAACGACTTTAATGAAAGTCATGAATGGAAATATCGCGAATTATGAGGGAGATATTAAACTTGGTAAGAACAATAAGATAGGTTATCTCATTGAAAACCCTAAACTTTACAGTAATAAAACTGGACTTTATAATTTAAAACAATTTGCACAAGTGCTAGGGAATGGCTTTGATAAAGCGTATACTGATAAGATTATCGATGCCTTTGGTATGCGTCCTTATATTAAGAAAAAGGTTAAAAAGTATTCAATGGGTATGAAACAAAAATTAGCTATTGCAGTTTCGCTCATGAATAAACCTAAATTCTTAATATTAGATGAACCTACGAATGGTATGGACCCTGATGGTTCCATAGATGTTCTTAAAACGATCCAGTCTTTAGTTCAAGAATTAGAAATGAAAATATTGATTTCTAGCCATAAATTAGAAGATATAGAATTAATATGTGATCGCGCGGTCTTTCTACGCGATGGACATTTTGTACAAGATGTCAATATGAAAGAAGGCGCTTCAACAGACCATACAGTTCTATCTTTAGATCCAAATGACTTTGGCGTTGCTTTAGAATTGCTAACTGAAAAATATAAAGTGGCTCAATCTCATAAAGAAAGCGGAGAAATTATCTTAAAAGTGCAAAGAGATTACCAACCATTATTGAAAGAGCTAGCAGAGAAAAATGTATTCCCTAAATACATTGAAACACGCAAAAGTTCTCTTCGTGATACTTACTTTAATATTAATCAGAGAGGTGATAAATAATGAATGTATTACAATTAGTGAAATATGACTTATACAGTATTGTTAAAAGCCCACTAACTTATATTGCTTTATTGTTAACAATCGCCCCTCAAGTATTAATTACTTGTTTGGTAGTCAATCAAACCCATAAAATAGATGGAGACATGCTTATTGGAATGGCTATCTGGTTCTTCTCTGTTACAGGATTGCTCTTTGTTATTAGAACGATAACTAGAGATATGGCTCAAGGGACGTTACAACTTTACATGAATAAAAAGAAAAATCGTTTGGGTTATACAATAGCTAAATTTATATCAATCATACTCATAGCTATATTATTTACCGTTTTATTAACTGTGTACGTTCAAATAGTTCAAGGTTTAACAGATGGAGATAACGTGAAATTTAATAAATTCGTTGATATATTATGGTTCTATATCATCTTTTTCTTATTCTACGGTTTACTGCTATATTTAGTAGCGATGATTGTTCCTAAACCAGCGCTTATCTTTACCTTAGGTATATTCTTAATCCTAGTGGTACCGTTTGCTGAACCATTTTTACCAATGATTCCTAAATTTGGTGAGAAAATTCAACATTCTCTAAAATATATTCCTTTCTCTTATCTTACTAAGAAGACGCAAAGTTCAAATCAAACATTTACACATTGGCAATGGTTTATCACACCAGCTTCAATTGTAGTGCTATTTATCGTTAACTTATTCTATGGCGCGAAAAAAGATATTTAAGACCAAGTAGTTCAAATCAATAAATGTGTGAAGTGATATCTTTGCTTCAGAGAGCGGGAGCGGGACTACGAAATCTTTTTATTCAAATTAGATTTCTGTTCCGCTCCCGCTCTCTTTTTTATAATTAAGTGGATGAAACGAAATTAAACCTATGCTATATTTAAATAAAACAATCGAAAAAAATTTGCTGAACTAATTAAATTATTAGCTACACTAGTTAGAATTGGCGGTATTATGCGTGGATAAGATAACTTTTCTTAATGAATTAGAACAAGAACTCCATCGTTTATCAAAATATAAACGTGATTTAAAAATGTTCGAATATGAAAGATATTTTTTTGATGAAGAAAAGAAGGGAAAAAGTGAATATCAAATCGTTGGTGAATTAGAGGCGCCTAAAACATTAGCGCGAAAAATAATGGTTAAAGACGATATCAAAAGAGCCGAATTTGAACCGACAATTAAGAATGTGGTGAGGGCAATTTCTACATCATTTAGCGTGAGCTTACTGTCATCGATTATTGCTTCAGTTCCTCTGTTGTTGCTTGCCATGTTGTTTATAATCACTATCCTCATTGGCGCTATCTTAATGCTATCGCCGTTAATATTAATCTTAAATGGATGGCTCAATGATAACATGAGTATGGCTTTAAGTAATTACTTGTTTACACTCTCCTATATTGGTTTAGGGATGATGATGATAGCCACCGCTTTAGGTCTGATGAAGTATTTTCATAGATGGGTGATCACATTTCTACGGTGGAATAATGATAAGGTTAAAAGGAGAGCCACGTCATGAAAAAGTTTTTTATAGTGGGTTTTATCCTTTTTACTATTTGTTTTGTAGCAGCTACACTTACCTGGTTTAATGTCGATAAAACTCATTTCAAAGAAAATAAATATCACAAACCTTTAGATTCTCACATTAGTAAGTTAAGTATAAATCTAAAGGACGACATCCATACTACGACAATTATTAAAGAAGGAAAACACTTCTCAATCGATTATCAAGGAAGAAGATATGTTGATGTGACTAAAGAGAAATCAGAGGTGTCTGTCAAAGAAAAAGTTAATCGCAAAGATACATATGGAATGAATTTCAATCCATTTAAGCGAAATGACAACTGCCTAGTTGTTACTATACCTAAACAGGTAAACTCTAACTTAGAGATAAGTAATATATCAGGGAAGATACATTTTAAAAACGTTCACTTAAATAAAGTGAAACTTATTCCTAATACAAAAGCTATAACTTATCTAGCGATTGATTCTTCTATAATTAATGAATTACGTTATTCAAATGAAATCTCTAATGTTAACATTCAGAACAGTCGCATACTCGGTGGTAGGATTAAAGTGGATAGTGGCGAGTTTAATCTTGAAGATACATTACTGAAAAATGTAGCTTTGATCAATCATAAAGATGATATCACTTTAAAAAATATGCAACCTATTTGTAATTTTAAAGCTTCAAGTGATGAAAGTGATATAAATATCAATTATCGAAGTAAACCGAAAAATGTAGCTTTAAAGTTAAATCCAGTTTATGGAAAAGAACACATCACTAATCCAAACTTTAAGGATTACCGAATAGGAAATGGTAAGAATCAAATAGAACTTTATACTTATTATGGAGATATTAATGTTAAGTAGTTAATATTGAGATTTTTATCGTAGAGCATCCTCATACAGTAAATGTCTTTCTGTACTGAGGATGCTCTTTACTGTAGGACTATTGTACTTATCAGTAACTTGCAAAAGTTAATTCAGTATCAAGTTTGCCTTCTAGTGGTTGCAAATTAATTTCGTCATTGTTAAGCCAATGATTAAAACTAAATTGTCTTGGCATATTATTTTCACCTAATGCTATCCAGGCTTCCAGTTCTTGAGGCTTATATAAAGAAGTGTGAATAGTTCCTGACCAACTCTTAAAAAGCTTACTATAAATATTGTATTGTGGGTTATTAAATACTTTAAACGCTTCTTGTGCTGCCACGTGCTGAGGAACATTTTTGAGTACGCGTTGTAAGCGTTCTTTTGATTCTTGCGTATAATTGCGATTTTCATGAGTGAGCAATTTGAAATGATTTGTGCATGTTCTATCGAATCTTACCTCTACTGATCGTGGTGACACTTCTACGATGGCATGATTTAAATCTTTGTCCATAATAATGTAACTAAATGAACTTCGATGGGGGAGTTCTTTTAGAAATTGAATAGCCTCAGGGACATCTTTACAATATTCTAGAACGAGACGTCCAATCATATAGCACACAAAACCATTTTGGGGACGCTTACGATGCATAAAGTTATACCCCATTACTAGTCCGGCCTCGTTCATTCCATCCATACGCCCTGTTATGCGAGAAGTAGGACCAATTTGAGCTAACCCGCCATCAATAGGTTGGAATAATAAGTAACGCCCATCATACGTTGCAGGATGATAATCGTAATTTCGAAGTAAGTAGTTATCTCCTAAATAAACTGAACAGCCGCTGTCCTTTAAATCTGTGAAGCGGTAATGTGCAAAGTTGAGAAGCATCTGCTTAGTTGGAATGTTTAGTACCTCCTGCATTCCTTGGATTTCTTCCCATATTTGAGGAGCATAGATTTGAAAAATAGTGTAAGTTTCTTTTATATCTATATCAAAGCGTGGTGTACGCTTTTTCCATTCTTTCTCTCTATTTTGCATTATTTTAGTCTTCTTTAGCCAATGCGCTGTGGCTACACCTAAATCATAGTGAGAACCTTTAAATGCCATCACAGTGGAAGTAACATCTTGCACATGATCACCCCTAATTTAAATTAAATTTACTTATTTGTAATTTCAATGTAATTCGCTATTAATTGTAATATTACTTGTTACAGTTTATTATAAAATAAAATATTAGGATAGGGGTTGTTTTATGTATAGAGCTTATCGTAATTCAATTCACTTTTTTAGATCTTGGTGGAATAAATAAACTTATATGGATGTTGCTGTACTGAATGAATTCATCGTGTTTCTAAATTACTATTATTATAAGTGTGTCGTCTATATTCCTCATCGAAGCAAAGGATATTAAGCATATCTCGAGTTACAATGGGTATATATTTAATGACACGTTTAAATGTGCTATCATAATATTAGTAATGTAAATTATACACGAGGTGAATGGACATGGGTAATTTTATTAAAGGATTATTTAAGTTTGCGTTTGGCACTATTCTTGCTCTTTCGTTGTTAGCAGGTGTTGGTGCAGTTGTATTCGCATTTATTTTCAAGAAAGACTTTGAAGATATTGAGAATAAAACTAAGGAAATTATTTCTGATATTGAAGCGAATAATTAAAAACTTGGATGAAGGGAGCGGGACAGAAATCTAATTTGAATAAAAAGATTTCGTAGTCCCGCCCCGGCAAGGATGACTAGAATTGAAAAAAGCGTGATACAAGCGCGTTTTCAAATCAGTCATCTACTGCCGAGATGCTGAAAGAGGCTGAGACATAATGTAATGTCCCAGCCTCTTTTTCTCTCTAGTCAAAGACCATTATGTCCCAGCCTCTTTTCTAATTGAGCAATTCAATGTGAGTGATATCAAACAGTGACAAGGTTAAAGACTCATTAGAGAAGTAATTGCGCCCTTTAAGGGACATGTTTAACATATCGATATCGAGTATATATATTTCAATTGAATGTATGGCGCCGTCCATATAATATTCCATTAACACCGGAGTCTCATCATGTAACGCTTGATGCATCTTTAAATTTAACTCACTCAATTGGTCGTCTGATAAGGTAGGTCGTTGTATCTTATCTTGATCCAATATATATTCATGGATGCGTTCGAACTGTTCGGGTAGAGTGGCGAACGGAGCCCATTTGACCATACCTCGCCCTTGAGGAATCTGTGAGCTCAAGTATTCTCTAGGTATTTTACGATAATCTGTTTCATTCTTATACTGCTCTGGAATCATTCAACTAACCACCTTTCAATAGTTATTATAGAACAAGTGTTCGCTATATAGCAAGTGCTTTTTAAATAATTTATCATCGATCATTTTTACTTAAATTGATTTTCAAATAAGAAGTGAATAGAGACACATGTTATATTAGAATAAAGAGCGAAATGGAGGAATATAATGAGAAGTAATGGCTATATCGGTACATATACTAAGAAAAGCGGAAAGGGAATTTATTACTTTGAACTAGATGAAGAATTAGGCAAGGTTGTAGAGGTGTCGACTGGACGTGAAGTCGAAGCATCAACGTATATCAATACATATGATCGTTTCTTGTATGCAGTAACACGTAATGGAGATGAGTGCGGCATCGCTAGTTATGAATTAAAAGAGGACGGTTCTTTAGAATTTATCAATGATTGTTTAGTTTCTGAAGGTAATGGTTGTTATGTAGAAGTATCATCAGACGGAGAATTTGCATTTGAAGCTTGTTATGGGGCAGGTTTAGCGCGCCTTTATAAGATAAACCCTCAATTTGGTCATATTGAAGGTTTAATGCACGAGCATAAACACAATTACGAGGTAGGACCGAAAGAACGCCAAGACATGCCTCACGTTCACATGTTGACAGAAACTCCTGATCATCAATATGTAGTTGCACTAGACCTAGGTACAGATAAACTTGTGTCATATCGTTTCGGCATGGAGGGTCTTTCTGAGCATGCAGTTTATGACTTTGAACCAGGAGATGGGCCACGCCACGTCGCTTTTCATGATAACGGCAAGATAGCTTATGTAGTTCACGAATTGTCGAATAAAGTAAGCGTCATGGAGTACGATAATGGCGAATTTAGAGAAATAGAGCGACATCTTACGATTCCTGAATCTTTTAACGAGGAAACTAAATTAGCTGCGGTACGCTTATCGCACGACCAGAAGTTTATCTATATTAGTAATCGTGGTCACGACAGTATTGCTATTTTTGAAATTAAAGATGAAGGGCGACATATAGAGTTAGTTGATATTGTTAAAAGTGGGGGCAACTTCCCTCGAGATTTCAATATCAGTCCCTCAGACAATTATGTAGTTTGCGCTCATCAAGAAGAAAATTATGTTATTTCTGTATTCCAGCGCGACAAACAAACTGGACGTTTAACGCTAACAGATCAGAGCCACAGTGCACCGGAAGGCGTTTGTGTTCAATTTAACTCACAGAAGAAGAGGTAGAGAGGAAAGATACAAATAAAATTAAGTGGGGATATATTAGTAGCGCTTTTAGCACATACTAGAGGATAATTTCCATAACATTAGGGAGCGGGTCAGAAATCTTTTTATTCAAATTTGATTTCTGTCCCGCTCCCCATCTTTTTACTTATTGAAGAAAGATTTAATGTATTTAAACTTACCTCGGTATGGAGGGAAGAGAACCCCAGATTCGAGACGTGTTGATTTAAAGATATATGGTTTAGTATGACTAAATGTTTCAAAACTGTATTTACCATGATAGGCTCCTATACCCGATCTACCGACGCCTCCAAAAGGTAAATGAGGATTAGCAAGTTGCATAACCGTGTCGTTAATAGCGCCCCCACCAAAAGAAAGCTCATTAAGTACTCTGTCGGTTACATTTTCATCTTCACTAAATAAATACAAGCTTAGAGGCTTTGGTTTGAATTTTATAATATCAAAGGCTTCATCTAACTCTCCATAGGATAAGATTGGGAGGATAGGGCCGAAGATTTCTTCTTGCATCACTTTAGAGCCAAGTGTAATCGTATCAAGAATAGTCGGAGCGATGTAGAGATCAGTAGTATCTGTTTCACCGCCATAATCGATTTCTGCCTTGTGAACTTGTAGAAGGTGATTTAAGCGATTAAAGTGCTTTTGATTGACAATACGGCCATAATCAGGACTTTGAGAGGGGTCGACGCCATAAAATTCACGAATCGTTTTTTTCAATGCCTTTATAAAGTCACTTTTAACTTTTTCTTGTACAAGAATATAATCTGGCGCAACGCAAGTTTGACCGGCATTCATAAATTTACCAAATGCGATGCGTTCACTAGCGACCTTTAAGTTAGCTGTTTCATCGACTATAACTGGAGATTTACCCCCTAACTCAAGTGTTACAGGAGTTAAATGCTTACTTGCAGCTTCATATACGGTACGCCCCACTTGTTCACTACCAGTGAAGAAAATATAATCAAATGGTTGTTCTAGCAATGCTTGGTTAGTTTCTATACCACCTTCGACTACGTGAATATATGCGGAGTCAAAAGTTGTAGAAATTATTTTATTGATCACGCGCGAAACATTAGGAGTGTATTCTGAAGGTTTAACAATAGCTGTATTTCCTGCAGCTATAGCACCAATTAACGGTTCCATGACGAGCTGGAATGGATAATTGAATGGACCGATAATCAGGACGGTTCCATAAGGTTCTTTCATGATGTAGCTCTTAGTTGGAAACATATACAGAGGAGTATTGACTTGTTTCTTTTTGGACCAATGTTTGATTTCTTTCCTGGCATTTTTAATACTTTTTAAAGTAAAGCCAATTTCAGTTGTATAAGCCTCTACTTTATTTTTACCTAAATCTTCTGCGAGAGCAGTTAAAAGTTCATTCTCATGAGACTTAATGCTCTTGCTTAGCGCTTTGAGTTGTTTCTTGCGAAATTTAATATCTTTTGTTCTATGCGTATTAAAATACCGTTGAATATCCTTAAATAGTGCTTCAATATTACTCAATTTGAAGCCTCCCAAATGATATAGTTATTAGCGACTAGCTTTCTCTAAGATTCTTTAGTTACTAAAAAGAGAGCGCCGGTATTGAAAATAAGGTTTAAATTCAATTCCCGCTCTCTCAAAAGTTATTAAATAAAAGTGATGTGAGGTTGAGGCAAATAGTGTATTTGGTGTTTGTAGTCACTTCAACGCTCGACACTGTGTTTGTCATCGATCATCGCTGAACATGTTCTCGTTTAACATCACTTGAAAAGAGTAATGATCGTTAACTTAATGCGTCAGTGATAGGCGGAACGACTTGTTTCTTACGAGATACAACGCCAGGTAAGAAAGCTGTTCCATTTTCTAATTTGACGTTAAAGGCTTCACCGACTTTATCTTTATCGGCGCCAGTAACTAACAGTTTAGAATCACTATTAATGATATCAGTCACTAGCAATACAAATACGTCGTATTGTTCGTCGGCGCTGACTTTATTCATTTCATTCTCTAACTCTTCTTTTCTTTCAAACACTTCATCTATATCCACAGTGTTAACTTGAGCAATACGTGTCACATGATTCCCCATATTAAATGATTTTGCATCTAAATCAATGAGCTCAGCTGCTGATTTATCAGAAGTAGAAGCGCCAGCTTTTAACATTTCTAGACCGTATGTTTCGAGATCAACATTAGCTATTGACTTTAAGTCTTCAGCTGCGTTACGGTCTTCACTTGTGCAAGTTGGAGATTTAAAGAGTAAACTGTCAGAAATAATACCTGAAATCATCAAGCCAGCAATCGCTGGTTTGATTTCAAAGCCTCGCTCTTTATACATTTTATAAAGAATAGTGGCCGTACAACCGACTGGTTCTGCTCGATAGTATAGAGGCGCTGCAGTTTCGAAGTTAGCGATACGATGGTGGTCAATCACATATTTAATCGTTGCATCTTCTATAGAATCAGCGCTTTGTTGAAACTCATTGTGATCGACTAAGATAACATCTTGATCTTCAAGACGATCAGTTAAAAGTTCAGGTGCTTCGACGTTAAATTGATCTAATGCATATTGAGTTTCAGGACTAATTTCTCCAAGGCGATAAGCCTTCGCCTCGTTGTTGCCAGTTTGTTTTTCGAAATCCTCCATTATAATTGCAGATGAAATAGCATCTGTATCTGGATTTTTATGACCAAAAATATACGTTTTTGCCATTTGTCGATTCTCCTTCTTACATGGTTTGCTATTATTCTAGCACGACTATTGCTTATTGTTCTACTGCTGCACCCAAGGAATTTCTAAAATGATTTAACGCCCATTGGTGTCCATTCTCATCAAATGAAGCGACTCCTCTTTTAGGAATCGTTAAATTGTAATTTAGATTATAAGCAGAAACGGCCGTGTGTAATACGCAAATATCTGTACATACGCCTACAATTTCAATATCTTTAATATTACGCTCTCGCAACATTAAATCAAGAGGTGTGCCGCTAAAAGAATCATAGCGTGTTTTGTCTAGAAAGTGTACAAAGTCATTGTATTGAATGCGTTGATAAATATCATTAACTCGCCCGTAGAGTTCACGACCAGAAGTTCCTATTATATTGTGTGGTGGAAATAGGTCATTCTCTGGATGAGCAGTATCTTCTTCGTAATGTAAATCCATAGTAAAGAATATGTCATCTTGGCTATTATTATATTCTTCTATGCGATTAACTATAAATTGTTCTATTTCACGTCCTGGTTTACCACAAGTTAGTGCGCCATCTGGAGCTACAAAGTCGTTAGAATAATCTACAATAATGAGTGCACGATTATTATTCATGTTACATCCCCCCCTAGAACTCTAGTTCAAAGTATAATGTTTTGTTCATAGAATAACCTATTTCATGCGTTTTGGCTAATTTATGATAATTAAGGTTGAGATGAAGTACTAGTTAGAACATAAAGCGCTAAATAGGGAGGGGGACAGAAATCTAATTTGAATAAAAAGATTTCGTAGTCTCGCCCCGGCAAGGATGACTAGAATTGAAAAAAGCTTGATACAAGCGCGTTTTCAAATCACTCATCTACTGCCAAGATGCTAAAAGGGGGAGCGGGACAGAAATCTAATTTAAATAGAAAGATTTCGTAGTCCCGCCCCGGCAAGGATGGCTAGAATTGAAAAAAGCTTGATACAAGCGCATTTTCAAATCAGTCATCTACTGCCGAGATGTTGAAGAGGCTGGGATTTATGTCCCAGCCTCTTTCTCTCTAGTCAAAGACTTTTATGTCCCAGCTTCTAAATAGGGTTAGTGATTTAGAAAAACGGTTATAAGATATTGATTGAAAGAAGTGAAAGGAGAGATACGCAGTGTTCATTAATGTTAAAACTTTTGGTGTAAAAGGGGAAAATAAATTTTTCGATACTTTAGGTATGCAAAGAGCTCTTAACTATGCCAAAAAACATCCTGGAACTCGACTTTACGTACCTGACGGTGTTTACCATATAGCTAAAGCGCTAGTTATTTATGGGAATACAACTTTACAGCTCTCTAAAAATGCAGTCTTAGAGCGACATGGTAAAGATGCGTTACTGAAAAATGGACAACCTTATAAGTTCTATCATGGATATGAAGGTAATAGTCATATTTATATTTCTGGTGGAACGTTTGATATGAATGGGGAGGATTATCCATATAACAATACAGCATTGTGTATCGGACATGCTCGAGACATCCAAATAAAAAATGTAACTTTCAAAGATATTGTGGGCGGCCATGCTATCGATGCGTGTGGTATTGATGGATTACACCTAAGTCATTGTAACTTTAAAGGCTTTCTAGATTACGAAGACAGCAGGTGGTTTTCAGAAGCGGTTCAATTGGATATTCAAGTACCGGGAGCCTTTCCTAAATTTAGCACTTGGGATGGCACTATAACTAAAAATGTCGTAATTGAACATTGTTACTTTGGAAACTCAGAGACACCAGGTATGAAACCTTGGAATAGAGCGATAGGTTCGCATGCAAGTCGCTATGATAAGTTTTATGAGAACATACACATTCGGCATAATTATTTTGATCAGATTCAAGCTTATGCAATCACCTTATTAAAAAATAAAAATACTTACCTTCACCATAATTATTTTCATGAGTGCTGTGGAGGTATACGTTACTTAGGAGTAGATAGAGGTAAGAATTCAGCTGATATGAAGGGTCAAGTCCAAAGCGTGCAAGCAGGAGAAAATTTAAACATTTGGAAAAATGTATTCATCGGTAAGATGGATAATCCGGCCATTCTCATTAAAAGTTATGAAGGAGTTCCTCATAATCAAGTGCTCATTGCAGAGAATCAGTTTGAAAATATTCATCAACAGCGTTTATATTTGAAAGATATCTCTAACTTAACGCTTAAATGTCCAAACAATCTTTCTGTAAAGCAAGTAAATACTCAATAATATAAAGACTGCTTTATCTTGCTTATTTACAATAGTAAAAGTATTTGATAAAGCAGTTAAACTTTTTAGTTCAGTTGATTAAATCTACCAATTAATTCTATATTATAATTTAGTGTTTCTAGGATGTTAATTACTTTGTCAATTTGATGTTGGTCAATCATTTCTGCCTGCACGAAGAAGCGATACATTCCCAGTTGTGTTTTTAATGGTCTTGATTCTATCCACGATAGATTGATATTGAGCATGGAAAAGGTGTTAAGTATATTAGCTAAGGTTCCTGGTTGGTCGATTTGAGGTGTGATAAGCATCATTGTCTGTGTACCTTCTTTGTTATTAACTAATTCGTCTTTAATTACTAGAAAACGCGTAATATTGTGAGGGTAATCTTGTATGTTGTCATAAAGTGATCGGTAACCTAAAGGCTCACCACTTCCTGAAGGAGCGATAACACCAACATCATGGCTGATAAATTTAAAACCCGCAACAGTGCTATCTACATACTCATAATTTAACTTGTGTTGGTGGATAAAGTTTTGCGTTTGACTGATAGCTGGAGCAATTGAGTACACTTTCGTGATTTCTGATAGATCACTATCTTGTAGACCATACAAATTAAAAGTAATATCTAACCGCAACTCTCCAATTGCGTAGACATTGTTTAGTGCTAGCGCATCAGCGACCACATTGATCGTACCTTCGATGGAATTCTCAATAGGAACTATACCTAAGCTCCCATCTTCTGTGGTTACTGACTGAATAACCTCGAATAGGTTTTTTTGCGGAACTAAGGTTGCCTGGTTATGAGTTATGTAGCGTTGTGCTGCTTGATGGGAGAATGTACCCTTAGGTCCTAAATAATACAAATTCATAATTTAATCCCCTTTGTTATCAGTTGATAAGTTGTTATATTTTAAACTACTAAACCATATGTTGGACTTTATATCAAGGGGAAGATGATACGTTTAATGAAACGGGCAACCTCGACTCTCTTTCTTCTTATAATAAAAATTGGGATCTTTCATTGCATGTTTATAACCGTGATGGTAATTCGACGTGAGTGTAGGTGATAGCGGCGGAGCCAACCAGGACCATTTACCAGTCACTTCACGGTTATGTTTAGCTTCAGTTCGTTCAAACGTCTCAAATTGCTTGGCAGCAGTTAAATGATCTACCATCGATACCTTATTAGCTTTAAAAGAGTGGTATACAGCGTAATTAAGTTCTACAAGCGCCCGGTCTTTATTGAAAGTATTGTTCTTCAGACTATTGAAGTTAAACGCTTGGGCTACTAAAGGTAATAAATTGTAACGATAGCTATCAGTGAAGTTGCGTACAGCTATCTCTGTCACCATATACCAACCGTTAAAGGGGGCGGTAGGGTAAGTGATACCACCTATCTGCAGATCCATGTTTGAAATTATAGGTACTGCATACCATTTTAGTCCTAATTGAGCTAATTTGGGATAGTTTGGATGCGCAATCGGAACTTCTTTGATTAGATCGCTCGGGTAATTGTAATATTTAATAGTATCTCCTGGCATTTGATAAATAAGTGGTAAGATATCAAAATCACTATGCTTACCTTGCCATCCTAGATGTTGAGCTAGTTGGGTTACTCTTTTTTCCATAGGGTCTCCACAGTCTTCATAACCGGTGTATCTAATAAGTTGATTGTTATAAATACGAGGAGGATGGGAGGGATGATAGATAGTGATGTAGGGTTTAACGTTACCATCATTGGTAGCTTCCTTAATGTGCGATTCGATGGAAGAGAGGAATTGCGTGTCGCTTGAAATATCTCGTGCATCTACAACATTAAGAGATCTCCAATGTGCTCGCCCGATACATCTATTTGAATTTCTCCACGCTAATTTGGCGCCAAATGTTAACTCATCTTGAGTATGGGTATACGTGCCTGTAGCGTCAATTTCTCTTTTAATATGAGTTAAACGTTCTTCCATCTCTGCTTTATTTAAATCACATTCAATATACATCCGCTCTATAAAAGCTTTTGCCTCTTTATACATCTCAACACCTCACGCATTATTATACATCGATATATAATATTTTAATCGGCAATAATATACTCTTCAATGAAATTTCACTTTTAATTAAAAATTCTAAATTATTGAAGCTTAAAAGACGACTTAGAGAGTATGATAAAATGAGTGACGAAGTTAAAATGATAAACATCAGAAGACAGCTATAATAAATAAGTTGCTGAATATCGATTATCTAGGCGTAGCTTATATAAGTTAACTGAATCTTGATGTAACATTTGTTAAACTGGTGGAAAAGGCGATTGGAGCGATAAGAGTGGTTGAATTCAAAGATGATACACTGACTTTACATAATGATTTATATCAAATTAATATGGCTGAAACTTATTGGAATGACGGTATCCACGAACGTAATGCGGTCTTTGATTTATATTTCAGAAAGATGCCATTTGACAGTGGTTATGCAGTTTTTAATGGATTGACTAGAGTTATAGATTTCATCCAAAACTTTCATTTTTCTGAAGAAGATTTAAAGTATTTGAAAAAGATTGGTTATAAAGATGATTTTTTAAATTATTTACAGGATCTGACTTTTACAGGAAATATACGTGCTATGCGTGAGGGCGAGCTGTGTTTTGGTAATGAGCCGTTGATTAGAGTAGAGGCTCCATTGATTCAAGCACAGTTAATAGAAACGATGTTATTAAACATCGTAAACTTTCAAACCCTGATTACTACAAAAGCGAGCCGTATTAGACGAGCAGCTAATGAAGACACGTTGATGGAGTTTGGCACTAGACGTGCCCAAGAAGCTGATGCAGCTATATGGGGTGCGCGTGCAGCTTTTATAGGCGGGTTTGATGCTACGAGCAATGTGAGAGCAGGTAAGATATTCGACTTACCGGTTTCTGGTACCCATGCCCATGCAATGGTACAAACGTATGGTGAGGAGGATATTGCTTTTAGAAAATACGCTGAACGCCATAAAGATTGTGTCTTTCTAGTAGATACCTTTCATACTTTAAAATCTGGCGTACCCAATGCGATCAAAGTAGCTAAAGAGTTGGGAGATTCAATTAATTTTATAGGTATACGTTTAGATTCTGGCGATATTGCTTATTTATCTAAAGAGGCCCGCAAGATGTTAGACGAAGCTGGATTTACTGATGCTAGTATTGTTGCCTCAAATGACCTTGATGAAAGTACGATAACGAGCCTGAAGTCACAAGGGGCAAGAGTCGATGCTTGGGGTGTAGGTACTAAATTGATTACAGGATATGATCAGCCAGCATTAGGCGCGGTTTACAAACTAGTAGCTGTCGAAGATGACCAAGGAAATTACGTCGACCGTATTAAGTTATCTAATAATGCAGAAAAAGTAACTACGCCAGGTAAGAAGAATGTTTACCGAATAATAAATAAAAAGACGAATAAAGCAGAAGGAGATTATATTACATTATCATATGAAGATCCTTATAAAGAATCTCCACTAAAATTATTCCATCCGGTTCACACGTATAAGATGAAGTTTATTAAATCGTTTATCGCGAAAGATCTTCACGAAGATATTTTTATTGATGGTAAACTAGTATACGATATTCCAGATGTGCAAGATTCTAAAGACTACCTTAAAGAAAACTTATCATTGTTGTGGGAAGAGAATAAACGCTTGCTTAACCCTCAAGAGTATCCTGTTGATTTAAGTGCGGATTGCTGGCATAACAAACATGAACGTATCTATGAAGTCACAGAACACGTTAAGCAAATGGAGGAAGAATTGGAGGGAGAGTATGAGTGATCTACAAAGCATTATCGTAAATGAGATGAAAGTTAAACCTGAAATCAACCCCCAAGAGGAAGCGGAAGAGATCATCCGATTTATTAAAAATTATGTTCAATCTCATAGCTTTATCAAAACACTAGTACTTGGAATATCTGGAGGTCAAGATTCAACCTTAGCAGGCAAATTGTGCCAAATCGCTGTAGAACAATTGAGAAATGAGAACCGAGAATGTGAATTTGTAGCGGTCAAATTACCTTATGGTAAACAACAAGATGCCGATGAAGTTGAAGATGCACTGCAATTTATTCAACCCGATCACATTTATACGGTCAATATTAAGCCAGCGGTAGATCAAAGTGTGAGCTCCCTGAAAGAAGCAGGTATAAACTTAACCGATTTTCAACGTGGTAATGAAAAAGCAAGAGAGCGCATGAAAGTTCAATTTTCAATAGCATCAAACCAATCAGGTATAGTTGTCGGAACTGATCATTCGGCTGAAAATGTAACAGGTTTTTTCACAAAATATGGTGATGGTGCAGCTGATATTGCACCTCTGTTCGGCTTAGATAAGCGACAAGGAAAGCAACTTTTAATTTATCTTAACGCTCCCCAACATTTATATGAAAAAGTACCTACAGCAGACTTAGAGGATGATAAACCTCAATTACCTGATGAAGAAGCATTAGGGGTAACCTATAAGGATATTGATGATTACTTAGAGGGGAAACAAGTTCCTAGTGAGGCTAAATCAATTATTGAAACACATTATGTAACCAATGCTCATAAACGTGAACTGGCTTACACACGTTATACGTGGCCCAAGAATTAATTCACTTAACTTTAGTAATTCTTAGTGACAGTTTTTCTTTCACCTGGTAAAATAACCTAAATTATTTACAGAGGTAGAAAGGAAAATGCATAGATGTCATTAATTATGTCCAATCCATGGCTGATGATATTAGCCATATTTGTCATTAATGTAGCCTACGTTACATGTTTAACGATGAGGACCATCTTAACACTCAAAGGCTACCGGTATATGGCAGCGTTAGTTAGTTTCCTAGAAGTACTTGTATATGTGGTCGGCTTAGGTTTGGTAATGTCTAGTTTAGATCAAATACAAAATATCATAGCATACGCTTTAGGTTTTTCAGTAGGTATTATAGTGGGTATGAAAATAGAAGAAAAGTTAGCTTTAGGTTACACTGTCATCAATGTAACTTCAGCAGAACATGAGTTAGATTTGCCTAGACAGCTACGCGATCTAGGGTATGGCGTCACACATTATACAGCTTACGGTAGAGATGGTGCACGTATTGTAATGCAAATACTTACTCCAAGAAAGTTTGAAACAAAATTAATCGAGACAGTTAAACAAATTGATGTCAAAGCATTTGTAATAGCTTATGAACCGCGCACTATTCACGGTGGTTTCTGGGCTCGAGGTGTGCGTAGTAGAAAGATTAAACAATATGATACGGGTGAAGTGGAAAGTATTTATGAAGAAACAACAAAAATTTAAAGTTAATCAAGGCGAGACCATAAAAGAATGTTTAGAACGGATGCGAGAAGCGGGTTATATGCCAGTGAAACGCTTTGAAAAACCCGTTTATCAAGAGCAAAAAGATGGCAGTATTAATGTGTTACGACAAGATATTGAATTTATAGGCAAACGTATAGAAGATTAAATGTTAATTGAGTTAGGTTATATATTAAGGTGGTCGGAAATTTCTATTTTAACAGTAGGAATTTCCGCTTCTTAATATTTAACTTCGTTTAAGCTTAAGGAGGATCGAAACAAAAGCGTTTAGGAGCTGAGCGAATCGGAACATGGGAGCGTTTCTGTTGACAATCCCGCTTTTAATAGTCCGTTAATCGGTTGTCATGAGTACAGAAACTTTATGTCTCAACCTCGATGAGTGAGATACTTAAATCAAAGACATTATTTATTAAGATTACAGGAAATTTATTTTTTAGAAAGCCTTATACATTTGATGGGATTTTTGGTAGACTGTAAATGAAGAGGCAAAAAACGAACTTTTTTGTTGTTTTGCTACAGATTATACATATTTAAATGCTAATCTAAAATATTAAGATAGGAGTTAATTCGATGATTGAACGTTACTCTAGAGAAGAAATGTCCCGTATTTGGACGGATCAAAATCGTTACGAAGCATGGTTAGAAGTAGAAATATTAGCATGTGAAGCTTGGAGCGAATTAGGTTACATCCCCAAAGAAGATGTTGACAAGATACGTCAAAATGCGAAGGTTGATGTTGATAGAGCTAAAGAGATAGAGGAACAGACGCGACACGATGTCGTTGCCTTTACACGTCAAGTCTCAGAAACATTAGGTGAGGAACGTAAGTGGGTGCATTACGGCCTAACTTCTACCGATGTTGTAGATACGGCTCTAAGCTATGTGATCAAGCAAGCTAACGACATCATTGAAAAAGACCTAGAACGTTTTATCGACGTATTAGAAAGCAAAGCGAAGAAATATAAATATACTCTGATGATGGGGCGTACACATGGTGTTCATGCAGAGCCCACGACGTTCGGAGTAAAAATGGCACTGTGGTATTCTGAAATGAAGCGAAATTTGGATCGCTTCAAGCGTGTGAGAGAAGAAATTGAAGTAGGTAAAATGAGTGGTGCTGTTGGTACTTTCGCCAATATACCTCCCGAGATTGAAGCCCATGTGTGTGACAATTTAGGTTTAGATTGCGCGCCAGTTTCTACGCAAACATTACAACGTGATCGCCACGCATACTACATTGCTACATTAGCGCTAATAGGTACATCATTAGAGAAATTTGCAGTGGAAGTACGAAACTTACAAAAAACAGAAACACGTGAAGTAGAAGAAGCGTTTGCTAAAGGTCAGAAAGGATCTTCTGCTATGCCTCATAAACGCAATCCAGTTGGTTCAGAGAATATTACGGGTATTTCACGCGTAATTAGAGGTTATATTACAACGGCTTACGAAAATGTCCCACTTTGGCATGAAAGAGATATTTCTCACTCTTCAGCCGAACGTGTCATGCTGCCAGACGTGACGATTGCTCTAGACTATGCGCTCAATCGCTTCACTAATATTATAGACCGCTTAACGATCTATGAAGATAATATGAAAGAGAATATGAATAAGACGTATGGTTTAGTATTTTCTCAACGTGTGTTACTAGCACTTATCAATAAAGGAATGGTACGTGAAGAAGCCTATGATACAGTTCAACCTAAAGCGATGGACTCATGGGCAACTAAGACACCATTTAGAGAACTAGTCGAACAAGATAGTAAAATTACAGATTTATTATCCAAACAAGATCTCGATGAATGCTTCAACCCCGAGCATCATTTGAATCAAGTAGATACCATCTTTAAACGTGCTGGCTTAGAATAAATAATATTATTTGAAAAAAACCCTGAAAGTGTTTACACTTTAACGTGTTAGTCCGTTAAAATGATTAAAATCGAAATACAGGGGTTGTTTAAGATGCAAATTGAAAAGATAAGAGGCCAAGTACTTAATGAGTTGTTTGATGCGATTTTAACATTAGAAAATAGAGAAGAATGTTATCAATTTTTTGATGACTTGTGTACTGTAAATGAATTACAATCTCTATCGCAACGACTTCAAGTGGCTAAAATGATTAAGCAAGGTTATACCTATGCAACAATTGAAGAAGAATCTGGGGCATCTACCGCGACGATATCACGAGTTAAACGCTCACTCCAATGGGGTAATGACGCTTACTCAATGATATTAGATAGAATGAATATCGATACAGTGGAATAATAATGTAAGGGCTGGAATGAATAAAGTTTCAGTCCTTAATTTATGCTATCTTTAGCCATAACTATTTAGAAAGAAAGAAGCAAAAATGCTATAATTCATTGTAAGTGAAAAGGAGAAATTCTGATGTATGATATAACAAAATGGCGGCATATATTTAAGTTAGACCCCGCTAAAGCGATTAGTGATGAAGATCTAGAGGCAATATGTATGTCGGCAACAGATGCAATTATGATTGGTGGCACCGATAATGTCACTGAAGATAATGTCATTCATTTAATGAGTCGTGTTCGGCGTTACCCCTTACCTCTAGTACTTGAAATATCAAATGTAGAGAGCGTCATGCCAGGCTTTGATTTCTACTTTGTACCAACCGTACTGAACAGTACAGACGTGACTTATCACAACGGTATCTTACATCAAGCTTTGAAGCAGTATGGCCATGTTATTGATTATGATGAGGTTGTATTTGAAGGCTATGTAGTACTCAACAAGGATAGTAAAGTAGCAAAGAAGACGTCAGCTGCTACTGATTTAACTGTTGAAGATTTAGAAGCTTATGCTCATATGGTAAATAATATGTACAAGTTACCAGTGATGTATTTAGAAAATAGTGGGGCCTATTATGATGTAAATTTAGTTAAGTATGTATCTGACCTACTCACTACGAGTCAATTATTCTACGGTGGTGGAATAACAAATCTCGAGGAAGCTAGTGAGATGGCAGAGCATGCAGATACAATAATCGTTGGAGATATTATCTATAATGATGTTAAAAAAGCACTAAAAACTGTCAAAGTAAAGGAGTCTCATAAGTAATGAATGCGTTAATTGATAAAATGAACGATGAGCAAAGCCAGGCCGTAAGAACGACTGAAGGCCCTCTTCTCATAATGGCAGGGGCAGGTTCCGGTAAGACACGCGTGCTCACGCATCGAATCGCATATTTATTAGAAGAAAAGGACGTATCACCTTACAATATATTAGCCATAACGTTCACGAACAAAGCTGCTCGAGAAATGAAAGAACGTGTGGAAAAGCTAGTAGGTGAGGAAGCACAGGTGATATGGATGTCTACATTCCATTCAATGTGCGTTAAAGTTTTACGTCGTGACGCCGATCGAATAGGGATAGAAAGAAACTTTACTATTTTAGATCCTACTGATCAAAAATCAGTGATTAAAGATGTCTTGAAAAATGAAAATATTGATAGTAAAAAGTTTGAACCTCGCATGTTTATGGGAGCTATTAGCAATTTGAAGAACGAGTTGAAAACACCTGACGATGCTGAACGAGAGGCAAATGACTATATCTCCAATATGGTTGCGACTGTATATAAAGGTTACCAACGACAACTATTTAGAAATGACGCATTAGATTTTGATGACTTAATTATGACCACTATTCATTTATTTGAACGTGTACCTGAAGTCCTTGATTATTATCAAAATAAGTTTCAATACATACATGTAGATGAGTATCAAGATACAAATAAAGCGCAGTATACATTAGTCAATATGCTTGCTCAAAAGTTTAAAAATCTTTGCGTAGTTGGTGATTCTGACCAATCAATTTATGGCTGGCGTGGTGCTGATATACAAAATATCTTATCTTTTGAGGAAGATTACCCTGAAGCTAAGACGATCTTCTTAGAACAAAATTACCGCTCAACTAAAACGATACTTAACGCTGCAAATGAAGTTATCAAGAACAATACCGAACGTAAGCCTAAAGGTCTCTGGACTGCTAATGCTGAAGGAGAAAAAATCCATTATTATGAAGCGATGACAGAACGAGATGAAACTGAATATGTAGTTAAAGAAATAATGCAAAAACGTCAAAATGGTAAAGAATATAAAGATATGGCTGTTCTTTATCGTACAAATGCACAGTCTCGTGTCTTAGAAGAAACATTTATGAAAGCGAATATTCCTTATGTGATGGTTGGCGGTCAAAAGTTCTATGATCGTAAAGAGATAAAAGATTTACTTAGCTACTTACGAATCATCGCTAATAGTAACGATGACATTAGTTTGCAGCGGATCATTAATGTTCCTAAGCGAGGAATTGGTCCATCGTCAGTAGACAAAATACAACAATATGCTCAACAGAACGATCTAAGTATGTTCGACGCGTTAGCAGAAGTTGATTTTATCGGATTATCTAAGAAAGTTACTCAAGAATGTATTAAGTTCTATGATCTGATTAATAACCTTATTAAAGAGCAAGAATTCCTCGAGATAAGTGAGATAGTGGAAGAAGTTCTAACTAAATCGGGCTATCGAGCTATGCTTGAGAAATCCCAAACTATAGAATCTCGTAGTAGATTAGAAAACATTGACGAATTTATGTCAGTACCTAAGAATTATGAAGTAGAAACACCTTTAGAAGAGCAATCACTGATCAATTTCTTAACGGACTTATCGTTAGTAGCTGATATTGATGAAGCGGAAATTGAAAATGGCGTAACACTAATGACAATGCACTCTGCTAAAGGTTTAGAGTTTCCAATCGTCTTTATAATGGGAATGGAAGAATCAATATTCCCTCATATCCGCGCTATCAAAAGCGACGATGATCACGAGATGGAAGAGGAGCGCCGTATATGTTACGTGGCACTCACGAGAGCAGAAGAAGAACTGTATCTCACACATGCCTCTTCACGAATGCTATACGGTCATTCACAATCTAATATGGTGTCTCGCTTTTTAAATGAGATTCCAGAAGGATTATTAGATATGGCTAAAAAAGAGCGTACATTTGGAAGTTCTTTAGGAAATCATTCACGCAAAACTTCAAAAAGAGGGTATAGTAAACGCACCGTTTCACCTAAGAAAAAACAGGTTGCATCAGATTGGAATGTGGGAGATAAAGTAGTGCATAAGACGTGGGGAGAAGGTATGGTAAGTCATGTTAACGATAAGAATGGATCGGTAGAATTAGATATTATCTTTAAATCCGAGGGTCCTAAACGGTTGTTAGCACAATTCGCTCCGATTGAGAAGAAGGAGGATTAACTCATGGCTCGTTTAAAAGATAGAGTTGCAGAACTACATCGCTTATTAAATCAATACAGTTATGAATATTATGTTCAAGACAACCCTACAGTACCGGATAGTGAGTACGATAAGCTGCTAAGAGAGTTAATCGATATTGAAGAAGAACATCCTGAACTCCGTGCTTCAGATTCACCGACAGTACGTGTAGGGGGGCAAGCTCAGTCCACTTTTGAAAAGGTAAACCATGATACACCGATGCTAAGTCTGGGTAACGCTTTTAATGAAGTAGAATTGCGTAAATTTGATCAACGTATTCGTGAGCGGGTCGGTGATGTAGAATATATGTGTGAACTCAAAATAGATGGTTTAGCTGTTTCATTGAAATACGAAGATGGTCAGTTTGTACAAGGGTTGACTCGTGGCGATGGGACAACAGGTGAAGATATAACAGAAAACCTAAAAACCATTCATGCTATACCGTTAAAAATAAATTCTCCGTTGTCGTTTGAAGTGCGTGGAGAAGCTTATATGCCGCGTCAATCATTTCTCTCTTTGAACGAAGAGAAGAAAAGAAATGACGAACGACCTTTTGCAAACCCACGCAACGCTGCTGCAGGTTCGTTACGCCAACTAGACTCTAAGCTCGCTGCTAAACGTAAATTAAGCGTCTTCTTGTATAGCGTGAATGATTTCACTAACTTTAAAGCAGATACACAAAGTGAAGCACTAGATGAGCTAGACGCTTTAGGATACAAGACCAATCAAGAGCGAGAGCAGGTAGGAAGTATAGATGAGGTGCTGAAATATATCGAGAAATGGACCGAAAAGCGAGAGGATTTACCCTACGACATAGATGGTATAGTCATTAAAGTTAATAATTTGAAGCAACAACAAGAAATGGGCTTTACGCAAAAATCTCCTCGCTGGGCTATCGCTTATAAATTTCCAGCAGAAGAAGTAGTTACCACACTTAAAGATATTGAGCTCAACATCGGGCGAACAGGGGCGGTGACTCCGACCGCAATACTTGAACCCGTTCGTGTAGCAGGCACTACTGTATCGCGCGCTTCCCTACACAATGAAGATTTAATTCGTGAAAAGGACATACGAATTGGCGATAGTGTAATAATCAAGAAGGCTGGCGATATTATTCCGGAAGTCGTTAAAAGAATTCTTGAGCGACGACCGGAAAATGCAGAGCCTTATCGTATGCCAACGCATTGTCCAAGTTGTGGTCATGAGCTTGTTCGTATTGAGGGAGAGGTAGCGCTCAGATGTATCAATCCTCAATGTCAGGCTCAGCTCGTTGAAGGGCTCATTCACTTTGTATCTCGTCAGGCCATGAATATCGATGGTTTAGGTGAAAAGATCATCCGCCAATTATACGATAATCATGTGATTAAGGATATTGCTGATATTTATTATTTAACAGAAGACGACTTGTTACCTTTAGAACGCATGGGCACAAAGAAAGTTAACAATCTACTTGCAGCAATTGAGCATTCTAAACAAAATTCTGTAGAACATCTGCTCTTTGGTTTAGGTATTCGACACTTAGGAATTAAAGCTAGTCAAGTTCTAGCTGAAAAGTATGGTACATTAGATCAATTATTTAATGTAACAGAAGAAGAGCTCATGGAGATTTCTGACTTTGGGCATAAGCTTGCTCAATCTGTAGTTACTTATTTAGCAAACGATGATATCATTGCACTGATAAATAAATTAAAAGAAAAAAATATAAATATGTCATATAAAGGCTTCAAACGAACTGAAGTTGAAGGTCACCCTGATTTTATGAACAAAACGATTGTGCTGACAGGTAAACTTCAAAATATGACACGAAAAGAGGCATCAGAGTGGTTAGAACGTCAGGGTGCTAACGTAACGAGTAGTGTAACTAAAAAGACTGACATAGTGATAGCAGGAGAAGACGCTGGCTCTAAGCTTGATAAAGCGGAAAAATTGGGCATCTCAGTTTGGTCTGAAGAAGACCTCATAAGTAAACAAGCGGAAATTGAAGATTAAAGGGGATTGAGCATGAAGAGAACAATCATATTAGTCATCTCAACTATTGTCTTATTATCGGCATGTGGTCAAGAAGATTCTAGTAAAGAGCAAAGTAAAAATGAACACGAGTCTAAACAACCATCAACTTCTGTTAAACAAACTGCAACAAATAAAGATGTACAAGGAGATAACTATCGTACGATACTTCCGTTCAAGGAAAGTCAAGCGCGTGGTTTACTTCAAGACAATATGGCAAATAGTTATAATGGCGAAGACTTTGAAAGTGGTCTACTAGATCTAAGTAAGCAAGTCTTCCCAACAGATAAGTATCTATACCAAGATGGGCAGTACCTAGATAAAGATACTGTAAATGCGTATTTAGATCCAAAATATAGCAAAGATGAAATTAAAAAGATGAGCAAAGATGAGCGTAAATCTAAGAAAGCGGATCAAAATTTAGGTTTGAATCCTTCACATCAAGGTGAAAAAGATCCTGAAAAAATCGCTGATAAATCCCCAGCGTATTTATCCAATATTCTTGAACAGGATTTTTATGATAACGGTGATACAAAAGGCAAAGAAATTAAAGGGATGACTATTGGATTAGCCATGAATAGTAATTATTATTACCAAAAAAAGAAAAATGGTGAAACGTATAGTAAAAAGCTCGATAGCAAAAAAGTAGAAAAACAAGGAAAGCAAATGGCAAGTGAAATCCTCATTCGTTTACGCGAAAACAACGATTTAAAAAATATACCTATTCACTTTGCCCTATATAAACAGTCAGGAGAGAATGCGATTACTCCTGGGGAATTTATGGCTGGAACTACGGCAGAGAAAGGGAAGACGCGTATTAATGAATGGAAAGAAATTGATCAAACGTCAGCGCTGCTACCTTCAGAAACTGCAGCCGATAAAGATGAACGTTTAAACAACAATTTCAAGCAATTTAATAATAACTTGCAAGCTCATTTCAATAATTTCACTCAGGCGGTAGGTACTGTCAAATTTGATAAGACAACTGCTAAACAGTTATCAGTAGATGTGCCAATTGATTACTATGGTAAAGCTGAGACGATTGGTATTACACAATACGTAACTGAACAAGCTAAAAAGTACTTTGATAATATAGATGAATACGAGATTCACATTAAAGATGGCAATAATCCCCAAGCTTTAATTAGTAAGAGTAAAGATGACGATGAGCCTAAAGTTCATATTTATAAAAATAGTAATTAATTCTTTGAAGAGGTCAGGACAAAGCGTTGAGCGTTTAAACAGGACAGGTGTCAATCAGTAATCAGTTAGCTGAGAATTATTGTTTAAATGCTTTTAAGGTACTACGATCTTAGTATCTATATGCAACACGTAATGTCACTGCCTCTTTTTTCATAGCTAATTGCCGGTTTAGCGTCACGGAGTGCTTATAGAAGCGGGACAGAAATCTAATTTGAATAAAAAGATTTCGGAGTCCCGCCCCGGCAAGGATGACTAGAATTGAAAAAACTTGATACAAGCACATTTTCAAATCAGTCATCTACTGCCAAGATGTTGAAAGAGGGAGCGGGACAGAAATCTAATTTGAATAAAAAGATTTCGTAGTCCCGCCCCGGCAAGGATGACTAGAATTGAAAAAAGCTTGAACAAGCGCATTTTCAAATCAGTCATCTACTGCCAAGATGCTGAAAGGGTCTGGGACACTACATTATATCCCAGTCTCTTTCTCTCTAGTTAAAGACCTTTATGCCCCAGCCTCATTGAAATAAATTGTAAGGGTAGATAAAGGTTAAGTGTTAGTTTCTGATTTAGACTGTTAAGTGTGGGAGAAAGGACTGAGATTGATATGCTACTTGATATCCAAAATGTCAAAAAAGTTTACGGTATGCGAAAGAATCAAGTTACAGCTTTACGAGATATGAACTTTATGATAGCTGAAGGTGAATTTGTTGCTATTATGGGCGAATCAGGTTCTGGCAAGTCTACACTTCTTAATTTAATAGCTACATTTGATAAGCAAACGGAAGGTACTATTATTCTAAATAATCATGATACGATTAAATTAAAAGGTAAGGAGATAGCGAAATTTAGGCGCGAACAACTCGGTTTCGTCTTCCAAGACTTTAACGTGTTACATACGATGAACATTAAAGATAATATTCTATTACCGCTCGTATTGTCTGATACTAAAATGGAGGTAATGTCACGACGGTTAAGCGCAGTGACTAAAGAATTAGGCATCGATAATATTCTTGAAAAGTATCCGTATGAGATATCTGGAGGGCAAAAACAGCGCGTAGCAATCGCAAGGGCGATCATTAGTCAGCCCCGTCTGCTATTGGCTGATGAACCGACAGGTGCTTTGGATTCTAAGACTTCTCGAAATATAATGAATTTATTTAGAACAATTAATGAACAGAGGCAAACTGTATTGATGGTAACACATTCAACGACGGATGCTTCGTATGCAAAAAGAGTTATTTTTATTAAAGATGGTTTAGTATATCATGAAATTTATCGAGGCGAAGAAGACCAGAGTCAGTTTCAAAAACGAATTGCTGATAGTTTAGCAATGATTAGTGAGAGCGAGGTATAACCTTGAAGGTATCTTTGATGTGTAAATTAGCTATAAGAAATTTTATAACATTACGGCGGATTATTTTTCCATTTGTTCTCTCTCTGTCAAGTATGTTTGCGCTCCAATACATACTCTATTCCTTGCTTTTTAATAAATTCTTACAAGAGCGAAACGAAGTGATTCGTGCTTATGCTGGAATAGGGGACTTCTTTGTTTCCGTCCTCATTATTGTGTTTATACTTTATGCAAATAGATTTGTAATGAGACGTCGTAGAAAAGAGTTTGCGTTAAACATTATTTTAGGCATGGAGAAGAAGCACTTACGATTCATCCTACTTATAGAAACAATCATTGAATACCTTATCGCATCTCTAATAAGTATCATAGGAGGATATCTCTTTGGTATTCTACTATTCATGTTACTTAACAAACTAATGAAAATGCAGCATTTCAATACGTTTGATTATCCGTTTAACATACGTGCAATGGTGATCACACTTATTATTCTATTCATTGCCATGTCAATCTTATATTTAATTAATTGTATACAGCTGACACTACGTTCATCACTGAAGCTCATCCACAGTGGGAAAGCAGTAGAAAAAGCACGCTCTACCACTACTCTCATTATCTTAAGCATTATTGGTACAGTGCTATTAGTCTTATGCTATGGACTCGCACTTAATATTAATCTATATACCGACTATGGTTTATTCTTTTTAGCATTACTATTAGTTATCGTAGCAACTTATGTTCTCTTCACGTCTTTAAGCATATTAATATTAAGGGTTTTGAGAAGAATTCCAACTATTTATTATAAAAAAGTCAATTTTTTTACTTTATCCAACTTGCTTTCTCGTATGAAGTCTAATGCCGTTAGTTTGGCTAGCATTAGTTTGTTATGCACCTTTTTAGTTGTAACCGCGTTGTTGTCATTGTCAACCTACAGAGGTCTACCACAAATGCTAACTCAAGAGCATCAGCAAGGCTATTACATTCAGTATGATAATCAGGAGCATTCTATATCTCAAATTCAAAAGCGATTACGCAATTTTGAAAGAGATTGTAATAAATATACTCAAATCACTTACAAGCAAAAATTGCTTTCTTTTCGATCGGTTTTGTTCTTAGATAATAATAAACTAACTGCTGAAAAGCAAAAAACAGTTCCTTTTTTTACTAAAATTGTGACTGAAAATCAATTAGAACACTATAACGGTAAGAAATTAAATTTAAAAAGTAATCAAATAGGGTTATATAGTGCTAATCCAGACTTTGATAGCTTAACAGAAGTTGAACTTTTAGGACAGAAAAAACGTGTAAAACATTTAAATGTAGATGATACTTCGGAACAATCTAGTGGTCGCGCTTTATTTATTGTAGTTAAAAATACAGCTCAACTTAAACAAGTTAAAGATAAAGTTAAAGGAAGCAATAACGTAGAGTACTTATTTAATGTCAAAAACAAACACGTCTTTGAGCAACATAAATCTACCTTAGAAAATAAGTACTCCCTCACAATAGATTCAATTGAAGAATTCAACCGTAATATAAGTGAAATCTATGGTGGTTTAGTTTTTGTCGGTATTATAGTGAGTATCACTTTACTAGTGGGTATCTTTTTAATGATGTATTATAAGCAAGTTTCTGAGGGGTATGATGATCAGCGAAATTATCAAATTATGAAAACTACGGGTCTAGATAAATCTTTAATTAAACAAGTCATCAATCGTCAAATTATTTGGATCTTTAGTCTGCCTCTTTTAATCACGTGTTTGCACTCATTATTTGCGACGAAGTTAATCAGTCAACTACTTACCATATTAGTAGGCGTGCACTACTATGAGTATATTGTCAATTATAGTATTATCATGGGAATAACTATTGTCGTTTATGGATTAATTTATTTATTGACTTCAAATGCTTATTTTAGAAATGTAAATAACGAGGACGAATGAAATATTTATTGTTTGAATAACTGAATTTAATAGAAAAGACGCAGCCGTAATATATTGTTATTATTTCAGCTAATTCTCAATAAAGGTACTAAAATCATCGGCAAGCACTTTCTCACTAGACGTTTAAGCAAGTGTTGACTAGTATCTCTATCTCGTATGTTTAAATCGTGAACTTTTAATAGGAAGCAGGCCTCTTTTGATTGCACTATCAGATCTGTGCATACTACTAGAGTTTGTCAAAGCTATTGATAAGCTTTTGTGGATTTTAGAAAAGTGATGCATGGTTACTTCATGAGGCTGGGACATAAAGGCCTTTGACGAGAGAGAAGAGACTGGGACATAATGTAATGTCTCAGTCTCTTTCAGCATCTTGGCAGTAGATGACTGATTTGAAAATGCGCTTGTATCAAGCTTTTATCAATTCTAGTCATCCTTGCCGGGGCGGGCCTACGAAATCTTTTTATTCAAATAGATTTCTGTCCCGCTCCCTCTGAGGTCGTCTTAAATGAGTGGGGCAGTTATATGTAAAATAGAATTTTAGTTTACTCCTACCTTAAGCATGGTGTTACATAGATTTTCAAGCTTAATTTTGGTACAATTTTGTAATGAATGAGTAATTAAGGAGGCTTTTATTAAATGGCTAAAGTGACACGTGATGAAGTTAAACATATCGCTAATTTAGCACGTTTAGAAATTAGTGAAGATGAAACTAGTGAGATGCAAGAATCTCTAGAAAGCATATTGAATTTTGCTAATCAAATAGATGAAGCTCATACTGAGGATGTCGAACCTACATATCACGTATTGGATTTACAGAACGTCTTACGTGACGATGTTGCTAAAGAGGGACTTCCTCAAGAAATAGCATTAAAAAATGCGAAAGAAACAGAAGATGGACAATTTAAGGTACCATCAGTGATGAACGGGGAGGATGCTTGAGATGACGATTCGTTATGAGTCAGTAGAAACCTTAATTAACATGATCCAGAATAAAGAAATTAAGCCGTCACAAGTGGTAAAGGATATCTATGAAGCTATTGAAGAAACTGATCCCACTATTCAATCATTTCTAGCTTTAGATAAAGAGAATGCACTTAAGCATGCAGAAGAGTTAGACAAGCTCCAAGATCAAGATCAAATGGAAGGGTTACTATTTGGTATTCCAATGGGGATTAAAGATAACATCATTACTGAAGGTGTTGAAACAACATGTGCTAGTAAGATGTTAGAAGGCTTCGTACCTATTTATGAATCAACAGTTATGAATAAGTTGAAAAATGAAAATGCTATATTAATTGGTAAACTAAATATGGATGAGTTTGCTATGGGTGGTTCTACAGAGACGTCTTACTTTAAAAAGACTTTAAATCCATTTGACCATAGTGCTGTTCCTGGTGGTTCATCAGGTGGTTCTGCAGCAGCAGTTGCAGCGGGACTTGTGCCGTTTAGTTTAGGTTCTGACACGGGTGGTTCAATACGACAACCTGCGGCATACTGTGGAATCGTTGGCCTTAAACCTACATATGGACGTGTTTCTCGTTTTGGTTTAGTAGCATTTGCTTCTTCTCTAGATCAAATCGGACCTTTAACACGTAATGTGAAAGATAATGCACTAGTGTTACAAGCTATTTCAGGCGTAGACGAACACGATTCAACAAGTGCCCCTGTTGACGATGTAGATTTCACTTCTGACATTGGTAAAGATATCAAGGGAATGAAGATCGCTTTACCTAAAGAATACTTAGGTGAAGGTGTAAGCGAAGAAACTAAAGACACTGTACGCCAAGCAATAGAAACGTTGAAAGAGTTAGGGGCTACTGTCGAAGAAGTGTCCTTACCTAATACTAAATTTGGGATTCCATCTTACTACTTACTCGCATCATCTGAGGCTTCAGCAAACTTAGCACGATTCGATGGAATTCGATATGGTTATCATTCCCCTGAAGCTAAGTCTTTAGAGGAGCTATATAAACTTTCTAGAAGCGAAGGTTTCGGTAAAGAGGTTAAACGCCGTATATACTTAGGTACTTTCGCTTTGAGTTCAGGATACTATGATGCATTCTATAAGAAAGCGCAAAAAGTTAGAACATTAATTAAGAAAGATTTTGAGAATATCTTTAATGATTATGATGTGGTAGTAGGACCTACGACACCTGGTCCTGCATTTAATCTAGGAGAAGAAATAGATGATCCGCTAACGATGTATGCAAATGACTTATTAACTACACCAGTTAACTTAGCTGGTTTACCAGGTATCTCTGTACCTTGTGGTAAGTCTAATGGGCGCCCAATTGGTTTACAATTTATTGGAAAGCCGTTTGATGAAAAAACGTTATATCGTGTCGCATATCAGTACGAAACGCAATTTAACTTACACGATGAATATGAAAATCTTTAAGGAGTGGAAATATGCATTTTGAAACAGTTATCGGACTAGAGGTCCACGTCGAATTAAAAACGGATTCTAAAATGTTCTCTCCATCACCAGCGCACTTTGGTGCAGAGCCTAACTCTAACACGAATGTCATTGACTTAGCTTATCCAGGCGTGTTGCCTGTAGTTAACAGACGAGCTGTCGACTGGGCGATGAGAGCTTCTATGGCTTTAAATATGGATATAGCAACCGAATCAAAATTCGATCGTAAAAATTATTTTTATCCTGATAATCCTAAGGCTTATCAAATTTCTCAGTTTGACCAACCGATAGGTGAGAATGGGCATATTGATATTGAAGTGGATGGTGAGACGCGTCGTATCGGTATAACTCGTTTACACATGGAGGAAGATGCCGGTAAATCAACTCACAAAGAAGGGTACTCACTAGTTGATTTGAATCGTCAAGGTACACCGTTAATTGAAATTGTATCTGAACCTGATATTCGATCACCTCAAGAAGCTTATGCCTATTTAGAAAAATTACGTTCCATTATTCAATATACTGGCGTTTCTGATTGTAAAATGGAAGAGGGCTCATTACGTTGTGATGCGAATATCTCATTGCGTCCATATGGTCAAGAAGAATTTGGAGTTAAAACTGAGTTGAAAAACCTTAACTCATTTAACTACGTTCGAAAAGGGTTAGAATATGAAGAAAAACGTCAAGAAGAAGAACTGTTAAACGGCGGTGAAATTCTACAAGAAACACGCCGTTTTGATGAGGCGACAGGTAAAACGATCTTGATGCGTGTTAAAGAAGGCTCTGATGATTACCGTTACTTCCCTGAACCAGATATCGTGCCTTTATATGTTGATGAAGAATGGAAAGAACGCGTGCGTCAGACTATACCTGAATTACCAGATGCGCGGAAGAAAAAATATGTAGAGGAATATGAATTGCCAGAGTATGATGCACATGTCCTTACGCTGACAAAGGAGATGTCTGATTTCTTCGAAGGAGCAGTGGCACATGGCGCTGATATTAAGTTGACGTCAAACTGGTTAATGGGGGGCGTAAATGAGTATTTAAATAAACATCAAGTCGAGTTAAATGATACTCAGCTGACGCCAGAAAATTTAGCCGGAATGATTAAATTAATCGAAGACGGTACGATGAGTAGTAAGATAGCTAAAAAAGTCTTTCCTGAGCTAGCTGCAAATGGTGGAGATGCTAAACAGATTATGGAAGAGAAAGGTTTAGTTCAAATTTCAGATGAAGAGACGTTAAAGCAATATGTTAACGAAGCCTTAGATAATAATCCTCAATCTGTTGAAGACTATAAAAATGGTAAAGGTAAAGCGATGGGCTACCTCGTAGGTCAAATCATGAAAGCTTCTAAAGGTCAAGCTAATCCACAAATAGTAAATAAATTATTGAAACAAGAATTAGATAATCGCTAAGTTAAATAAATAACTTACTAAATATGATAGGGATAATAGAGAGGTCGGGATGAAAGCGTTGAGGATTTGAGCAGGGGGCCCCAACAAAGAGAAACTGGTAAACCAGTTTCAACAAGCACAGCGAGTTGGGGTGGGGCCCCAACAAAGAGAAACTGTTAAACTAGTTTCCACAAGCTATGCAAGTTGGGGCCGCCCTATAAAAGCGAAGCCGGAGACTGGGACATAAAGATCTTTTATTAGAGAGAACATGAGGCTGGGACATAATGTAATGTCTCAGCTTCTTTCAGCATTTTGGCAGTAGATGACTGATTTGAAAATGCGCTTGTATCAAGCTTTTTTCAATTCTAGTCATCCTTGCCGGGGCGGGACTACGAAATCTTTTTTATTCAAATTAGATTTCTGTCCCGCTCCCTTCAACATCTGGAACACCGTTATTCGGTTTCAGAGAGCATTAAAGCTTTATCTCTCAACCTCTTCTATATTGTGACTAATGATATACAAGTAACGCTGTAGTTTTACAATTTTTTTAACAAAGCCTTTATGAAGCTGCGTTAAAGTTCATTGACCTAGCTAGGTTAGATACGAGATAAGTATTAGGTTTCTGTATCAATCTGCATTTCAAGCTAACCTTAAAAATATATTTGGATAAATCGATGATACGGGGTAGGATGATGAATCAATTGATTGTCAATGAATTCATTCCTGCCCTTATAATATGTTAAGTCTTAACGCTTTTTCTTCTCGCGATGTAGCCTAAATACTTTTAAGATGTATATTAATCCTTTAATATAGAAGATGAGTATAAAAATTAGAGGTATGCCTAATGAGAAATAGAGCGAGAATTATATACAATCCGACATCAGGGAAGGAAATGTTCAAACGCGCTTTGCCTGATGTGTTGATTAAATTAGAGAAAGCTGGCTATGAAACAAGTGCGTTTGCGACCAGCAAAGCGGGAGATGCTACTTTAGAAGCTAAGCGGGCACTTGACCGAAATTACGATCTACTTATCGTAGCTGGTGGTGACGGCACATTAAACGAAGTTATTAATGGGATAGCAGAGCAGCCTCAGAGACCGAAACTTGGTATTATCCCTATGGGTACAGTTAACGATTTCGGTCGAGCATTGCATTTACCTAGCCAAATTATGCGAGCAGTGGATGTGATTGTGGAAGGCCATACAACTAAGGTAGATATAGGCAAGATGAATAGTCGTTACTTTATTAATTTAGCTGCAGGAGGCAAGTTGACTGAGGTCTCTTATGAGACACCTAGTAAACTCAAGTCAATCGTTGGACCATTTGCCTATTATATTAAAGGCTTTGAAATGCTGCCCCAAATGAAAGCAGTGGATATTCGTATTGAGTATGATGACGACGTCTTTCAAGGAGAAGCGCTACTATTCTTACTGGGTTTAACTAATTCTATGGCCGGCTTTGAAAAGCTCGTACCAGATGCTAAACTCGATGATGGATATTTTACGCTTATTATTGTAGAAAAAGCAAACCTCGCTGAACTGGGGCACATCATGACACTTGCTTCTAGAGGTGAACATACGAAACATCCTAAAGTTATATATAAGAAAGTTAAGGCAGTAAGTATCTCCTCTTTTGATAATATGCAACTTAATGTAGATGGTGAGTATGGAGGGAAGTTACCAGGCAATTTCTTAAATTTAGAGCGACATATTGAAGTGTTTACACCCCATGATATTCACAATGAGGAATTAGAACATAAACCCGAGCATCAACGGCTTAAATAATACCAAAGAGATATGTAGTGAGGTTAGGTGTGAATAGAACAAATCCTAACCTCTTTTCATATGGAGTGAATGAAATGTTAAGTATAAAGAAAAACGATATAAGAGAAGGTAAAGTAATCGATTTAACGCATGAGGGACATGGTGTAGTTAAAGTTGATCGCTATCCTATCTTTGTGCCTTATGCACTTATTGACGAAGAAATTCAATATAAAGTTATTAAAGTAAAGAAAAACTTTGCGATTGGTAAGTTGCTTGAGGTCACAACTAGCAGTAAACAGAGAGTGGAACCACCTTGTATTTATTATTCGAAATGTGGTGGCTGTCAACTCCAACATATGAATTATGAGGCGCAACTTTCCATGAAGAAGTCACAAGTCATCAATTTATTCAATCGGAAAGGGAATTTTAAAGAAACGCCGATAAAAGATGTGATAGGTATGGAGGATCCGTGGTACTATCGGAATAAATCTCAACTACCTGTAGGCAGAAATAAACAGGATCACATTAAGCTAGGATTCTTTAGACAACGTAGTCACGATATTATTGATATGGAAGAATGCCTTATCCAAGATTCTATTCAGAATAAAGTCATGGTAGCGGTAAAAAAATGGTTGGACCAATTAAATGTTAGTGTTTATAACGAGCAGCGCAAAAGAGGCCTGTTGCGCCATCTCATAATTAGAACGGGTCACTATACAAATGAAATGATGATCATATTTGTCATCAATGGTTATAAGTTCAAACAACAGGATGAGCTTATCAGTAAATTGACTAACGCTTTTCCTCAAATTACAAGCATTAAACTTAACATCAACCAATCTCATTCAAACGTCATTATGGGTAAAGAATCAATCACACTTTACGGCAAGCAACAAATTAACGATTTACTATCTAACGTTGAGTTTAAGATTAGCGATCAATCCTTTTATCAAATTAATACAGTACAAACAGAGAAACTGTATCGCAAGGCGATCGAATATGCAGGTTTAACTGGTAACGAAACAGTGCTTGATACGTACTGTGGGATAGGTACGATTGGTCTTTACATGGCACCTAAAGCGAAACATGTATACGGAGTAGAAGTCGTCCCAGAAGCGATTGAAGATGCAAAGATTAATGCGACTCGAAACCAATATGAAAATACTACTTTTGTATGTGGTAAGGCTGAGGAAATTATTTTAAAATGGAAGAAAGAAGGTATTAAGCCTGACGTAGTGATGGTAGATCCTCCTCGTAAAGGTTGTGATGAGAAGTTTATCGAAACGCTTCTCGAATTAGCACCTGAAAAGATCATTTACATTTCATGTAACCCTGCTACGCAACAGCGTGACGCGGAGAGATTATCAAGCCAATATAACTTGAATGAAATCACGCCGGTGGATATGTTTCCTCACACAACTCATGTAGAGACAGTAGCTCAATTTATTCGACAATAAATGAGAGATCTATATAGTTGATGATTAAGGTGACTCAAATTGAAGGGAGCGGGACAGAAATCTAATTTGAATAAAAAGATTTCGTAGTCCCGCCCCGGCAAGGATGACTAGAATTGAAAAAAGCTTGATACAAGCGCATTTTCAAATCAGTCATCTACTGCCAAGATGTTGAAGAGCCTCAGACATTACATTATGTTCCAGCCTCTTAAAAGCGTCCACTTCATTCAAGTCCTAACTTAACCAATAAAATATGAATATCTATTTCTAATAAGATACTTGTAACATAACTACCATCTATATTAACTGTCTGTTTGGTATTTTAGCTGTTTATATGAGCGGGAGGAAATGCAGTGGTCAAACTTAATTTCTTTAATGAGAAAAAGTCAATAGAACGTTTTATGTTACTACAACTCATAGTAATTATGATTAGTATTCTAGTCTGTTATAAAGGTGCGCATCTATTTACCCACATACATGAGCAAAATTTCTTCTTGAACATCTTGTTTGGAATGATAGGTGCAGCATTTATGGTAGTGATTCATGAAATCATTCATTTTATATTATATCATTTATTCGCTAGTGACCGTCGTCCTCTCATAAGGAAACGATTTGGTATCATAACGAGTTATGTGCCTGATAAGGTATTTAAGAAGTGGGAATATATAATCATACTCGTTGCACCGTTAATTATCATTTCGCTCGGATTATTAGGAGTATTCGTGTTCTTCCCTTATTCTTCATTTATTTTTATTGCAAGTATTCACGTTGGTTATTGCTTAGTTGATCTCTATTTCATAATAAGCGCTTGGAATGCTAAGGTGAAGTACATTGAAGATAATCGTGATGGAGTGATCTTTTACACTCGAGAAGATAAAGTGAAACGGGAGTTAGATTAATACGCTTGTAGTTTGACGTATGTCTACAAAAACGCATGTAGGACCTTGAGGAACCACTTCTAAAAATGCATAGAGAGCGATCAGAAATTCAAGTCAATTCATTAGCATTACGCTCAAACCTAAATGAAGCTCACAAATCTATTGACTAACGCATTCAGAATATAGCTTCTGAGGTTGAGACATAAAGTTTTTGTGCACTGGGAAACCGATTAACGGCGTCCCAAAAGCAGGATTGTCGACAGAAACTTCTCACGATTCGGGAGCGGGACAGAAATCTAATTTGAACAAAAAGATTTCGTAGTCCCGACCTCTGGTATATTTACGGTTAAACTGTTTACAATCTATAGTTAGTGTTTTATATAGAGAGTCTATTTGTATCTATTCCGATTAATGAGAGGTGATTTGGTAAATAAGTTTACTAAAGCTTTATTTCTCATCAATCGGAATTTTGTATGTCAATAACACTGAGCAGTGAAGGGGGGATGATTGATGTCAGAGCGGCGAATTATTCACATAGACATGGATTATTTTTATGCCCAAGTCGAAATGAGAGACCAACCTAAACTTAAAGGGAAACCTGTGATTGTAGGAGGTAAAGCAAGTGGTCGAGGGGTGGTGTCAACAGCTTCATATGAAGCGCGTAAATACGGCGTACATTCGGCTATGCCAATGGCGCAAGCGCATAAACTCTGTCCTGATGGTTATTACATCACACCTCACTTTGATAAATATAAAGAAGCTTCAGAAAAGATTATGAACATATTTAGGGGTTATACTGAAATTGTGGAACCACTTTCCCTAGATGAAGCTTATTTAGATATAACTCATCTCGTAAGGCCCGATTTACCTGCTTCTAGAATAGCCCAATATATAAGAGAAGAGATCTTTCAAACGACACAGCTGACTGCTTCCGCTGGCGTCTCTTATAATAAATTTTTAGCTAAACTCGCTAGTGGCATGAATAAACCTAATAATTTAACTGTTATTAATTACCACAACGCCCATGATATCTTAATGAACTTAGATATAGGAGAGTTCAGAGGTGTGGGGAGTGCTACTAAGAAAAAAATGAATGATAATGGCATTTATACTGGACAGGATTTGTATAATAAAAGTGAAAGAGAGCTCATTCATTTATTTGGTAAGAGAGGCCATGGTCTATACAATAAAGCGAGAGGTATCGATGATAGTCCTGTAAAATCAACGCGGGTTAGAAAATCAGTAGGTACCGAGCGTACATTTGCTACAGATGTTAATAGTGATGAAGAAATCCTTCATAAAATACATGAGTTAAGTGATAAAACGGCTGAGCGTTTAGCTAGAATTCAAAAATCAGGAAAGACGGTAACAGTAAAAATTAAGACTTTTAAATTTGAAACATTTTCAAAGCAGAAGAGTTTAAGAGATCCCATACGAAATGAAACAGATATTTATAACATAGCTTATAGTCTCTATACCGATTTAAAAGATCCAGAAGTGCCCATTAGATTAGTAGGGGTCACGGTAGGAAATTTAGAGCGATCTACTTACGAGAACATGAGTATTTATGATTTTATTTAACTCTTACTTAAATCAGTTCTTTTTGTGAACTAAACATCTTTGTCTGTTAATAGTTTACCGTAAACATCAAGTATGTGATCTAAATTATCATAATGCTTGAGCAAGCGGTAAGTTATCATAGCACAAGCTTTAGCATCATTAAGAGCATCGTGATGGCCACGGAAGTCTAAGTCATAATAAGCCATCATATGTTTAAGTCCATACCGATAGTTATTGACTGTTCGTCGAGCTAATATACATGAGCAGAAATATGTGATCTTCGGCGTTGGTCTTCCGATTGCTTTGATGCTTTCATGTAAAACGGACGTATCAAAAGCAGCATTATGTGCAACTATTGGTAGATCATTAATAAAGTTCAACATATAAGGATATACTGTTTGAAATGTAGGTGCATGCAGCACATCGCTCTGTTGAATGCCATGTACTTCTATATTCTTTTGGGAAAAGTAATCCTGGGGGTTCACTAAAGTATAAAATGTCTCCACTATTTCATGATTGACTACTTTTACCATGCCAACTGAACATATACTCGTACGTTTGCCGTTAGCAGTTTCAAAATCTAAAGCAATAAAAGTGTTCTCGTTAGACAATATCTTATCCCCCTAAAGTAGATTGTGAATACGAGTTCTAATTATACCATAGTAAAGATGCGAAATGAGTACTCTAATTGATGAAGTTGGGACAAAAGCGTTTAGGATTTGAGCAGGGGGCCCCAACAAAGAGAAACTGGTACATCAGTTTCCATCAGCAATGCGAGTTGGGGTGGGACTACGAAATCTTTTTATTCAAATTAGATTTCTGTCCCGCTCCCGTTGATAGGGTGCTTATACTGATAAGTTGACTTCAAATGATAAAGAATAAGAGCCTCAAAATGATCATGACAACGGTAATCATTTTGAGGCTTATTTAATCTCAATGAATCGGTTAATTAGAATGATTATTCTTCATCAAAAGAGCGAGCAGCAAGTTCTTTTTCGTATAGGTAAAGTGTATTACAATCGTCACCAATACGTTTAAGATAGTCGATATGAGTTTCGAACATTGCCTCTTCCTCTACTTGTTCATCAAGGAACCAGTTGAGGAATGAGATTGTAGCATAATCTTTAGCTTCGTTTGCTAAGTCAGATAGATTGTAGAAACGACGTGTTACATCTCGTTCTTGAGCTAATCCATCTTCAAAAGTTTCCAAGATACTAGTGAACTCAGATGTAGGTGCAGATAAAGCGCTAAACTCTGCTTTTTCTCCACGATCATTGATGTAATCATAGATTTTCTTACCATGATATCTTTCTTCTTTCGCTTGTTGTATGTAGAAGTTAGCGAAACCTTCGTAGGATTCTTTATCACAGTATGCTGCCATTGCCATATATGCGTGAGCGGCATAGTATTCGTGGTTCATTTGTTCATTTAATGCATTTAGAAGATCTTTATTTAACATTTTTTATACCCCTCCATGTAGTTGATAAGTGTAGTATAACATGTCTATTCTCAATTGCAAATTATAATAATTATAATCTGGGTAAAAATTACTTCATTTTAATTGAGAATGGTTTGGATTGAAAGGGGCTCATGTTATAATATTTTAATGGTAATAGAGGAGGAAGAATATGAGACAATGGACGGCTATCCACTTAGCGAAGCTTGCTCGTTTAGCGAGTAAGATGGCTGGCAAACGAGGCACAGATCTCCCTGGTCAAGTTGCTCGCAGAGTTGATAAAAATATATTAAGACGATTAGCGACTAATGTAGACGAAGTAGTATTTATAAGTGGTACGAACGGAAAGACTACGACTTCAAATTTGATTGGTCATACGCTTAAGGCCAATAATATTGATATCATACATAACAATGAAGGCGCGAATATGGCTGCAGGGATTACATCTGCATTTATACTTCAACAATCACCTCAAACTAAGATTGCAGTTATCGAAATTGATGAGGGATCTATCCCCCGCGTGTTAAACGAAGTAACTCCAACGATGATGGTGTTTACTAATTTCTTCCGTGATCAAATGGACCGTTTCGGAGAAATAGATATTATGGTTGATAATATAGCCCAGTCTATCAGTAACAAGGGTATCAAGTTATTACTTAACGCAGATGATCCTTTCGTTAGTCGTTTGAAAATAGCAAGCGATGACAGAGTATATTACGGCGTTAAAGCGCATGCTCATGAATTCGAGCAAAGCACGATGAATGAAAGTAAGTACTGTCCTAATTGCGGACGTTTACTAAAGTATGATTATGTGCATTACAATCAAATTGGCCACTATTACTGTGAATGTGGTTTCAAGCGTGAACAACCGAAATATGAAATCTCTACGTTCAATACTACCCCATTTTTAAATATTCAAATTGACGATGTTAATTTAGATATGAAAATAGCTGGAGACTTTAATGCCTATAATGCATTGGCAGCATACTCTGTATTACGCGAGCTAGGGCTTAATCATCAAGCAATTCAAAAAGGTTTTGAAACGTATACCTCTAATAACGGTCGCATGCAATATTTTAAAGCTGGGCACAAGGAAGCGATGATTAATTTAGCAAAGAATCCAGCAGGCATGAATGCAAGTCTGTCAGTAGGAGAAGAATTAAATCATAAAAAGGTCTACGTCATCAGCTTAAATGATAACGCAGCCGATGGGCGTGACACATCGTGGATATATGATGCTGATTTTGAAAAGTTAGTTGAACAAGATATTGAAGTTATCATTGTGACTGGTACACGCGCGGAAGAACTCCAGTTACGCTTGAAATTAGCTGAAGTAACGGTACCTATTATTGTGGAGAAAGATATTTACAAAGCGACTGCTAAGTCTATGACATACCCAAGTTATACTGTTGCTGTACCTAACTATACATCGCTTGCACCTATGCTTGAGCAGTTAAATCGCTCGTTCGAGGAGGCTCAAAAGTCATGAACGAATTAACTATATTTCATTTTATGCCAGATAAATTAAATCTTTATAGCGATATAGGTAATATTATTGCTTTAAAACAACGTGCAAAGAAGCGCAATATTACTGTCAAAGTAGTCGATATAAATAAATGTGATGATGTTGATTTTACTCTGTGCGATATCTTCTTTATAGGTGGGGGAAGTGACAGGGAACAATCCCTTGCTACTGTGGAGCTGAGTAAGATCAAAGAACCTCTTAAAGAAGCGATAGAATCAGGAATGCCTGGATTAACAGTATGTGGAGGTTATCAATTCTTAGGTAAGCAATATATAACGCCGGATGGCACTGAATTAGAAGGATTAGGCATATTAGATTTTTATACAACTTCTAAAAAGGAACGTCTTACCGGAGACATAATAATTGAAAGTGAAACATTTGGTACCATAGTAGGTTTTGAAAATCATGGGGGGCGTACACATCATTCTTTCGGTACTTTAGGCGACGTTACTCATGGATATGGTAATAATGATCATGATAAAAAAGAAGGTATTCATTATAAGAATTTATTAGGAACTTATCTTCACGGACCTATTCTTCCTAAAAACCACGAAATAACGGACTATCTGTTAGAAAGGGCATGTGAGCGCAAAGGTATTCCGTTTGAACCGAAAGTTATTGATAATAGTGCCGAAGAAGCAGCTAAAAGAGTGATTATTGACCGAGTTAAAAAATCATGATTTATACGAACAAGCATAGGTTAGTACTCGCGCTCTTCTAAATAGATAATTTATCAAAAAATAAGGCACCTCGTTAATTTAGTCTTATAGACTTAATTAAATTTTACCAAATGGCCTTATTTTTAAAAAAATAGTTTAATGTAGAATTACATGCTAATACAGAGTATTTAGACTCCTGAGGGCTGGACCTTGACATAAAGAGGATGGGACGTAATGGTCTTTGACTTGAGAGAAAGGGAGCGGGACAGAAATCTTTTTTGTTCAAAATAGATTTCTGTCCCGCTCCCTATTTTCATCTGGGCTTTATGTCCCAGGCTCGTTTTTTTAGGGATTTATAACCCAAACTCATAAGGATATTACAAAAAGTAATGAAAGTTCAATGGCAATAATGAATTCCCATTTCTTTTATAAAGAATGATTTCAGTATCACGTTTCAAGCATAAAAAATGTCAGTAGAGGTCGGGACAAAAGCGTTTAGAATTTGAGTTTAACCGAACGATGCGCTAAATTGCGTTGCGAATTTTGTCAGGTCGTGAGGGTTTATGTCGACAGTCATGCTTCTAGGAGGCTGTTAATCGGTTGCCCAGAGCCCAGAAAAGATTTGGTTCAACCTCTTATAGTAGAAATGTTCACTTAAAATTTAATAATTTACGGTAATCATCAGCGACTAATTATTTGGCATAGCGGTTATCTAAGATACGGTAGATAAGTAAAATCTCATAAATGATATGACTTTTAATTTGGTTCTCATCGAATTCATCTAATCCCTTTACAGACCGTTTTAATACTGAAGCCGAAGATTTCTCTCTTTCAAAATGTCCAGTAGCGAAGATTTGGTTAATACTGTGGGATATCTTTAGAATTGCTAAACGTTCTTCGCTATTAAACACGACATTGACGTTTTTAGGTAAAAAAATAATGTTTGATAAGTGAGTGATAAACAAGCGATTCGTATGAGTCCGCGAAGTGATACGACTGACTTGTATCCATTCCTGATCTCGATGTTTGTGGTAGCGTAATTCATCTTTTTGATAATTTAATAACGTATCTACACGATTATTTAGAGCTATCAATTTATCAAGCGCACGTTCAGAGCGTTCAGATTTAAACTTTCCAATTAATAGTTGCTGAACGCGGTCACTGTATAGTGCATACATGTCTGACTCCGTGTTATTAATTAATGTATCAAGTTGGTCGTAATATTTAGGTGGTAAAATTACAAAGTTTACCAGTCCAGCTGTCACTAAACCTATAATTGCGGTGAGCAATCGTGAGAAGAAATTGTATATAAATTCATCATGTATACCTGGAATCATAGCTAAAGCAGTAAGAGTTGCGACAGTTGTACCTACTTGTAAATTAAATTTAGTGCAAGCCATGATTGTAAATAATGCTGTCAGTGCATAAGAGAATGGAGAGTCATCACCAAATAAGTAAGTAAATACTACTGCAAATACCACTCCAATTATTGTAGCTGGTAATCTACGATACCCTTTTTTCAAGGAGGCCTTAGCAGTGGGTTCAATCGTTACAATTGCTGTCAGTATAGCAAATATAGGATTCATATGTAGTGAAAGACAGATCAAAGCGGTTAAGAAAGTGGCTAGACCAGTCTTAATCGTTCTAGCACCAATAATATTTTTATACCATTTTTCTTGCATAAAATAACTCCTACCTCAATTATGTCATTAGTCTAGGGTGCACCAAATAATCACTGTAACAAAATAACTCTTATTTATTATATCAAAAAAAGTTTGCTATAATAAGATAGAAGATAAAATAGAAAAAGGAACGGGATTAGTAAAATGATAGTGAAAACAGAAGAAGAATTACAAGGTTTAAAAGAAATTGGATACATATGTGCACTTGTTAGAGACAAAATGCAAGAAGCCACCAAACCTGGTATAACAACACGTGAGCTTGATCAAATAGCTAAAGATTTGTTTGAAGAGCATGGTGCTACTTCTGCTCCTATCCATGATGAAGGGTTCCCTGGTCAAACGTGTATTAGTGTCAATGAAGAGGTTGCACACGGTATACCAAGTAAGCGTAGAATTCGCGAGGGTGATTTAGTTAATATAGATGTTTCAGCTTTAAAAAATGGGTTCTACGCTGATACCGGGATTTCATTTGTAGTAGGTGAGAGTGATAATCCATTAAAGCAAAAGGTATGTGATGTAGCACTAGAAGCCTTTGAAATGGCTATGACAAAGATTAAACCAGGCAGTAAATTGAGTCAAATCGGTAAAGCTGTGCATGCTACTGCTCGTAAACACGATTTGAAAGTGATTAAGACGCTTACTGGACATGGTGTGGGGCGTTCTTTACATGAAGCACCTAGTCACATATTGAACTATTATGATCCTAAAGAAAAAACACTGCTTAAAGAAGGTATGGTCCTTGCAGTAGAACCATTTATTTCCACGAATGCAAGTCATGTGGTAGAAGGCAAGAATGAATGGGCTTTTGAAACGACAGACAAAAGTATGGTAGCCCAAATAGAGCATACAGTCATTGTCACCAAAGAAGGGCCGGTATTAACAACGAAGATTGAAGATAAAGAGGATTAAGTCTAAAGTCTTAAAGATAAATCATTCCGGAGCCTATTTCTAAGGGCTTCGGTTATTTTTTATAATAGAATCTAATCTGGAGGAAGTGCTGTATAAGTTACAGTTATCATTTCTCCACTGAGGTGATTCTATGAGAATGTTAATGATTTATATGGAAAAAATGTGTTATCGCATATTTATGAATAGTATTGAGGATTATTGGCAACAACTTGATAATCAACTGCATAGTATAGAGCGATATATTCATTATTTGCTGGTTAAAAGAAAATATGTTCAAGAGCTAATTGACAGTCTCACAGTAACATTAGAGAATAAATATATCGATATGATAGATAATCAAAACCATATTTCGGCATGTGAAATTAAAGGTTCAGAGATAGATGTCATTACAAATACGTTAAATTTAATTGAATCTGAATACGCTAATATTGAATCGTATCTTTCAGCGCAAGCGCAGAAGAAAGTTAATACTCAAGCACAGTTTGATATGATCGATTGTTTACGTGTAGCTGTTTAATATATTTGCGATTAAAGATATTAATGATAAAAATGTATTAAGTACAAATGATGATGAGCTCGCAAAAGTGTCGGAATAAGTTATGAAAGGTGGCTAAATATGACGCATAAATATATATCAACGGAGTTACTTATCATTTTCACTGCGTTGATGATCGTAGCCAACTTTTACTACATTTTTTTCGAAAAAATAGGTTTTTTACTTGTTTTATTATTAGGATGTATTTTGGTCTACGTAGGTTATTTGTATTTTCATAAAGTTAGAGGGTTGCTTGCGTTTTGGATAGGTGTGCTCTTAGTAGCGTTTACTTTACTCTCAAATAAGTACACCATCATCATTCTTTTTCTCTTCTTAATAGTTATGATTATTCGTTATTTAATCTATAAATTTAGACCTTTAAAGATCGAAGCTACAGAAGAGAAAGTAGAAAGCCCAGAACTGATAAAACAGAAATGGTTCGGTCAACAAAAAACCCCGCACTATGTCTATAAATGGGAAGACCTTCAAATACAACACGGTATGGGTGAAATTGATATAGATATGACGAAAGCTGCAAATATCAAGGAAAATAACGTCATTGTAGTACGTCACTTGATAGGTAAAGTGCAAGTTATCGTTCCGTTAAACTACAATATTCACTTACATTATACTGCATTCTTTGGTAATGCTTATATTAATGAAAAAAGTTATAAAGTTGAAAATACTAATATTAAAGTGTTAGAAAAAACTAAGAGTGGTAATTATACGGTGAACTTATATGTATCCACATTTATAGGTGACATCGAGGTGATTTATAAGTGAATCACTACATAAGAGCTATAGGCTCCATGCTAATTTTAGTTTATAGCATGCTGATTGCTTTTTTATTTATAGATAAAATATTTGTAAATATAATTTACTTTCAAGGCATGTTTTACACTCAAATATTCGGCATCCCTGTTATCTTATTTCTTAATATTTTAATCATTTTACTGTGCATCGTAGTAGGTTCTGTGTTAGCGTATAAGATTAATCAACAGAACCATTGGCTGAAAGATCAAATTGAACGTTCAATCGAGGGGCAAATGGTTGGCATAAATGATCAAAATATTGAATTGTATAATGAAACAATTGCGTTGTACCAAACTTTAGTTCCCTTAAATCAAGAAGTACATAAACTGCGTATGAAAACGCAAAACTTAACTAATGAATCTTATAATATTAATGATAAAAAAGTTAAGAAGATCATTGAGGATGAACGACAAAGACTCGCCAGAGAGTTACATGACTCAGTCAGTCAACAGCTATTCGCTGCGAGCATGATGCTGTCAGCTATTAAGGAATCTAAATTAGAGTCGCCACTCGATCAACAAATTCCGACGTTGGAAAAGATGATTCAAGATTCGCAATTAGAAATGCGAGCGCTATTATTACATCTGAGACCGATAGGCTTAAAAGATAAATCTCTAGGGCAAGGTATCAAAGATTTAGTGATCGATTTACAGAAAAAAGTACCGATGAAAGTTGTCCATGAAATTGAAGATTTTGAAGTTCCTAAAGGGATTGAAGATCATTTGTTTAGAATTACTCAAGAAGCTATTTCGAACACCTTGCGTCACTCAGATGGTTCTAAAGTGACTATTGAGTTATTCAATAGAACGGATTACCTGTTACTTCGCATCCAAGACGATGGTAAAGGCTTTAACGTAGATGAAAAAGTTGAACAAAGCTATGGATTAAAAAACATGAGAGAACGCGCTTTAGAAATAGGAGCAAACTTTCATATCGTCTCATTACCCGACTCTGGTACACGAATAGAAGTTAAAGCCCCACTGAATAAGGAGGAACAAGATAATGGTTAAAGTATTATTTGTGGATGATCACGAGATGGTTCGTATTGGAATTTCTAGTTACTTATCCACTCAATCAGATATCGAAGTTGTAGGTGAAGGTGGATCAGGTAAAGAGGCTATAGATAAAGCACATGAGTTACAGCCCGATCTCATATTAATGGATTTAGTCATGGACGATATGGATGGGGTTGAAGCTACGACTCATATCAAGAAAGATTTACCTCACATCAAGGTGCTCATGCTAACGAGTTATATTGAAGATAACGAAGTTTATAGAGCATTAGATGCCGGGGTAGATAGTTATATTTTAAAGACGACTAGTGCTAAAGATATCGCTGAAGCTATTCGGAAGACCTATAACGGGGAATCAGTGTTTGAAGCGGAAGTGCTAGTTAAAATGCGTAATCGTATGAAACAGCGAGCTGAGCTGTACGAAATGCTCACTGAAAGAGAGATGGAGATATTGCTTCTAATCGCTAAAGGATATTCCAACCAGGAAATTGCCAGTGCCTCTCATATTACAATCAAAACAGTGAAAACACATGTAAGTAATATCTTAAGTAAATTAGAAGTACAAGATAGAACACAAGCTGTAATTTATGCATTCCAACATAAACTCATCCAATAATGTCATGGATGATAATAATATACATTTAAGCATAGATGATGAGTTGTCAACAATGATAAGTGACATTTTGTTATTTGATCAATAGGACTGTCGATGAAGTGATATGCTTTATGGGCAGTTTTTCTATCTGTGGTTTAGTATATAATTGAATTATCATAACTAGTTAATTAGACTGTAAATAGCTGGCATGCAATTAAACTTAGAGGGGAGCGGGACAGAAATCTTTTTATTCAAATTAGATTTCTGTCCCGCTCCCTATAAATAGCTACCAGCACTTTGTTGGAAGCTAAAAGCTCAAACAGTGGGAGTGAGATAGAATTTTGATTTTTTGTAAAGAATGCTTTTAGATCAATATAACGAAGAAGTGCTGGCTAAAAACTTCGGTAACTTTATTGAGCAAACTATCATTTCTCAGTTTATGTCAATCGATGATAGAGTTTATTGCTGCAGTTTATATCCATCACGTACTAGTTCTAACTCACCGGTAGCTGGGTCGATAACAAGACCGTGTACTGGAACGGTCTTATCAAACAGGGGATGGTTATAAACGATATCTATATTATGCTCCACGCGTTCAATCACGTTAGAAAAGCCTTCTAGGAAATGATTAACATTTATACCTGAATGACTCAGCGTTTCGAAAGTTTCGTCTTTAATACCTCTTTGCTTCATCGTTTTTTTAACTTCCTCTACATCAATAGAACCCATACCGCAATCCTTATGGCCCATAATTATAATTTCTTCTGCGCCTAGTGCATAAATAGCTACTAGTAAACTACGCATCGTGGAACCATATGGATGTGTAATAATAGCACCTGCGTTCTTTACTACCTTTAAATCACCATTATTAAATCCTAATGCCTTCGTCCCCAAATCTTGTAAACGCGTGTCCATACAAGTAAATAATACAGCTTTTTTATTAGGATTTTTACTCGTTTGATATTGTTTATATTCTTTATTAGAAACAAATGATTGGTTATACTCGAGAATACTATTTAGTAAGGACATCATGTACCTCCATCGTGAATAATATTTATAAAATAGGTTGAGACTTGATTATACCAATCAAACTTATTAGCACAATACAGCTTGCGGTGTTTGATGGCGTTACATGTCCCAACCTATGTTAACAGTTATTATATCTTATTTTTTTAATGAATGTTTTATAAACGCTTTATTTATTATTAGGGCTATCTTCATAGCTTATGTCTAGTTGATCTTCATCGTTTGAGTTGTTCTTAGTTAAGTTTTTATTTGTTTCATCTTTAGATGTTGCTCGCGTATTTTCGTGCTGTGAAGGAGCTTGTGAGTCAATATCTTGTTGATTGTGAGCATGACCTTTGTCATTAGGCGATTTATTAGCTTTCACAGTTTGAGAAGATGTCGATTCACCATTAACGTTGCTATTAGAGGCACTATCAGTGTCTTGATCACATGCACCTTCTCCATTTTCAATTTCAGATACAGATTTTTCTTCGGGTGTTTTATCGTTTACAATTTTACGTTGATGGAATATAGCGTTAATCTCGGCACCAATAATTATAATAAAGCCAACGATGTATAAGAAGAGCATTAAAATAATGATACTTGCTAAACTACCATATGTTTTTGAATAGTTAGCAAAATTTGAGATGTAAAAACCAAACAACCAACTTCCGACCAAGAAAACGATGGTAGAGAATATAGCCCCTGGAATAACAGATAAGAGCTTGATCTTAACATTTGGTGCTAAAGTGTACAGAATAATGAAAGACACAAGGACGATTAAAATAGGTAGAATAATACGTATTAAATTAAATACCCATTTGACTTGGTTACCTAGGCCTAATGGGCCAAATAATAGATCACTTATTTGTTGTCCAAAGGTTGGTAAGATGATGGCTATTGGCATAACGATAACCATTGCTAGAGTGAACAGTACACTAAGTAACTTACTAACTATAAAGTTACGGTTATCTTCCACATCGTAAGCGACATTGAAAGCATTCATAATCTGAGTCATCCCATTAGAAGCTGACCATAACGCTAAGATCAAACCAATTGAGAGTACGCCACCGCTAGCGTTGCTCATTATATCATTGATAATGGCCGAAGCCTCTTTTGAATAGCCAGGTGGAACATGCTCAGTAATCATATCTTTAATAGTTGAAGGTTCAACACCGACTAATGGTACGATTGATAATAAGAAGATGAGCATTGGGAAGAGTGACAGCATGAAATAATAGGAAAGTTGTGCTGCCATCCCCGATGCATCGTCTTTACCGATGCGGTAAATAAGGTAAGAAAGGAAATTCGAATCTTTAGTATACTTTGCAGGTTTGTTTATGCGTGAAACGAATAGCTCCTGATTATCTTTCTTAGCCTCTTTAGATTTAAATTCTTGTGGTTGTATATATGTACGATCTTGATCGACTTTTTGATGTCTTGGTGGGTTATCTTTGTGCATATACTTCCTCCTCCCATTCTTTATAAATATACTTTAAAAAGCATTGTGGGTAAATAGTAATTTTGTTTATATTAGCACAAGGTTGATACATAAAGTTTCTATCCTCTGGGAAAAACCGATGAACGACGCCCCACAAGCAAGATTTTCGATATAAACACTCATAATTCGACACAATTAGAAACACAGTTTAGCCCATCATTCGGTTCTGCTCAAATTCTTACCACTTTTGTCCTGCCCAATCTTGTTCGATAATGTAGTAATATGAATTACCTAAATGAACTGAATTAAAACATAAATTATGTATATACCATTAAATTTACGATGATTTAAAATAAACGTTTATATTCAATGAATGGATCTAAAAGCTTTAAATTGATGTTCCTTAATAGAGCTAGTAAGGTTACTCATTCGCTGCCTAGCTAGTCATTGACGCGAGTAGAAGGTGATAGGTCATTCGCAAACAGTAGAGTGGTTACTTATAAAGTCTTTGACACCCTTATTAATTCAGCAACATCGAGTAGTAGTATGATAGTTTAACGCGACGGTATCATTTAAAAGAGTTTAGTCAGTACCATTTATAAACTTAGGGGGAGAGTTTGGTAAATAACATGTTCGACTAAAATCACAGCCACCCGCTTTACGGATGGCTGTGATTTGGCCAAGAACTTTAGATTAGACTTTTTTGCATATTAGTTAAGTCGATTATTTTTGCGATCAATTAAAGTATCTTTGGCATTTTTAAGTTGTTTTTCCAAGTCTGGATTCTTACGTCTTATTTCTTCAAGCGTGTCTTTCCAGTAAAGCACTTCGTCTTTGATAGTAGTAAAGACTGAAGGTTGAGATGAACGTTTACCTTCTTTTAGATCTTTAAATGATTGTTGTACTGATTGGCGTGTAGATTTGTCTGCGAGTGTAGCTAAACCGCCAACTACAGCACCAACTAAAATACCTGGTACTAATTTATTTTTCATACTGCATTACTCCTCTCCAAGATTCGCATCTTTCACGATGAAATCTATTAAGTTATCGCATGATGATTGTACCATGTTATAAACCTCTTCAAAGTTATTGTGATAGAAAGGGTCTGGTACATCTGTCTCTTCCATCTTACTAAATTCTAAGAGTTTAAACAATTGACCTGATAGATGGGGATTAATTTGTTGAATATTATTCACGTTACTTTGATCCATAGCAATGATGTAATCAAAGTCATCATCTTTAGTGAATAATTCACTAATTATACCTTCATACGGAATATTGTGTTCGTTAAGTATTTGCTGTGTGCCTTCATGTGGGGTTTCACCTAAATTCCATTTGCCCGTGCCTCTAGATTCGACCTTAATATCACTGATACCTCGGTCTTTAAGACGCTGACGCATGATTGCTTCAGCCATAGGTGACCGACAAATATTTCCTAGACAAACGAACGCTACTGTAATCATGTTATACCTCCTGAAAGTTAGTCATAAAATCATTTTATATGTTTTTATGCTTTTTCTAAAGTAGAATTTATTTGAAGTTTAATAACGTTAAAATATTTGATAGAATGTTGGGATAAAGAGGTGAAAAAGATAATGTCAACAAATAAAGAAATGATTGAAGAAATTAGACAAAAATTAAATGTGGTAAATCAAAGTTTAATAGATCCTGATAAATTTGAAAATGCCGATCAAGAAGAAATTAAAGATATTTATAATTATGTTTCGATGAAAGATTCATTTACTCCTAGTGAAACTGCTGCAATTGCAGACTCATTAGGCCAACTTAGAGATTAGAGTTAAAGAGGGGATGATGTTCCATGTCTAAATTAAACGATAAGCTAAAGCAATATGCCAAATTATTAGTAGAAGTAGGAATGAACGTTCAAGAAGGGCAACCTGTTTTTATCCGTTCTAGTGTTGACGCTTTAGAGCTTACTCATGAAATTGTAGCTGCTGCTTATAGCAGAGGTGCATCTGACGTAAGAGTTAATTATAGCGATGACACGCTCTCTCGTCTTCGCTTTGAAAATGAATCAGTTGACTATTTTAAAGAAAATGCTATTAAACAATATGACGTGGACGCACGTATGGATTATTTAAAGCGCAATGCTGCTAATTTAGCGCTTATTACTCAAGATCCTGATTTATTAAATGGTATAGATAATGATAAATTAGCTAATTACCAACGCGAATATGGAAAAGCCTATAAAGGTTATATGGAAGCCACACAGAAGAATGAATTTCCGTGGTGTGTCGCCGCTTATCCATCTAAAGCGTGGGCGCAACGTGTTTATCCTGAGTTAGGATTGGAAGAAGCCTACGCGAAATTTATAGATGAAGTGTTAGAAATTGTTAGAGTAGACGGTAACGACCCAATTAGTAATTGGCAAGAGCATACTCAGAATTTACGTTACCATGCTGAAAAGTTACAGAAACAGAATTTAACAGCACTTCACTATCAATCTGAAGGTACTGATTTAACTATCGGTTTACCTGACAATCATATTTGGGTTGACGCTACAAGTTATACTTCTAAAGGCCAAGCTTTCGTGGCCAACATCCCTACAGAAGAGGTGTTCACTGCTCCTCACCGCCTGAAAGTAGATGGTTACGTTACTAATAAATTACCATTAAGCTATAATGGCAATATTATAGATGGCTTCACCTTAACTTTCAAAGATGGTGAAGTAATCGATTATAAAGCGCAACAAGGGGAAGCAGTACTTAAAGATTTGCTTGAAACTGACGAGGGAGCTAAACGTCTAGGTGAAGTTGCGTTAGTGCCCGATGATTCACCTATATCGAACCGCAATACTGTGTTTTACAACACTCTATTTGATGAGAATGCATCATGTCACATTGCCTTAGGGTCTGCTTATGGATTTAATATCGAAGGTGGAACTGAGATGACCAATCAAGAGAAAGTAGAAAGCGGTCTGAACGATTCATTAGTGCATGTTGACTTTATGATCGGTAGTTCTGATTTAACTATAACGGGCATAACTCAAGAGGGTGAAGAGCTTCCTATCTTTAAAAAAGGTAACTGGGCGTAGAATCTATTTAAAATAGAAGAAGCCTTTAAAATTTATATAATTTCATAGATACTCGGAGCGGGACAGAAATCTAATTTGAATATAAAGATTTCGTAGTCCCGCCCCGGCAAGGATGACTAGAATTGAAAAAAGCTTGATACAAGCGCGTTTTCAAATCAGTCATCTACTGCCAGAATGCTGAAAAAGGCTGAGACATTAGATTATGTCCCAGCCTTATAGAAGGGAATATTATATGGAAAATAGAAAAGTTAAAACGATGGCTGAAAGTAAAAGTGTTAAAAATAGACAAGTATACCCACAAGATACAAATCACATGCAAACTTTATTTGGTGGTACTTTGATGGCGAACATTGATGAAATAGCAGCAATTACTGCGATGCGCCATAGCAATGCTATTGTGGTTACTGCTTCTACAGACTCAGTAGACTTTCTTAAACCCATTAAGACGGGTGATATTCTGACGTATGAGGCTATGGTCTCCTATGCGGGTTCTTCTTCTATGGAAGTATGTATACAAATTATTATGGAAGATATTCTAAAAGGAGAACGTCATTTAGCAGCACTTAGTTTCTTAACATTTGTCGCCCTAGGAGAAGATGGTAAGCCTACTGAAATACCGGATGTAGTACCTGAAACTGAAATAGAAAAATGGTTTCATGAAACTGCAGTTGCAAGGGTGAAGAGAAGAAAGGAAAGACGTAAAGAGAGTAAAGAAACAATTGAATTTCTGTCTAAGACTTTAAACGTCGAATAATTTTTTTAAAGAGCGAGTTATCCTAAACGTGTCACTTAATAGGATACTCGCTCTTTAGTCAATGTATGAAGTTACATGTTGTATTTGTGATGCATCAAGCGTTCGTTGTATTTGAAATCAGTCTGAGGATAGTACGTATCTTTCACTAGAATATTAGGTCCTAAACATTTAAATAGGGGACAATGGCAATTCAATGATTGAGCAGAAGCGGAGGCTAACCAGTGGTCAAATACTTGAGTTAACTTGTCTTTTTGAATATTTGAAAGCGTGCCATTATCATCACCAAAGTCAGTGACGATCACATCGCCAGTAAAGACATTTACGTTTAAGCGGTTACGGCCGTCTGGATCATTTCTCATTGTAACGTTTTTAGCATTTCTAAGTTGTTGTAGTAGTTCCTGATCGCTGGCATCATCAATACATGGATAGAAAGGTAGCGTACCAAACAACATCCAAGTTTCAGGATCACGTATTTCAAGTAAATAGCGAATAGCGTCTTTCATTTCATTTAAAGAGAGGACGTTTAACTTACTAGCAAAGTCAACTGGATACATAGGATGGATTTCATGACGGCTGCATTTCATATCATGGACTATCTCGTTATGAATTTTACTTAAGTAGGGTGTCGTACTTTGATTAAGCATCGTCTCCGCGGAGATAAACATGCCTTGGTGTGATAATGTGGCAGCATTCTCTAACATTTGTTGATATAGTTTCAGCTTGGCTTTCAGAGGTGGTTGCTTTTTCATAGCGCCAAAGCCAACATCGGTAAACTCTTGAATTGTGCCCCAATTGTGCGAGATATGCATGACATCTATATATTCAGCAATGTCAAGGTATCGATCCAGTGGTAAAGTGAGGTTCGAATTCATTTGAACGTATATACCACGATCATAAGCATATTTTAACAATGGTTTAACGATGTTCTTTATTGATTTCTTAGAAAACATAGGCTCGCCACCAGTGATAGACATGGTCGTGAGATTAGGTACTTCATCCAACCGACGATAAATTAAATCCATGGGTAGCGATTCAGGGTCTTTGGTTTGCAGCGTATATCCTACTGCACAGTGACTACAGCGCATATTACACAAGTTAGTTGTAGTGAACTCTATATTACTCAATGTGAGCGCACCATGTTGTTCAATATCGTTGTACGCTTCCCAAGGGTCAAAATCTATCGATACGGGTTGCTTTTGATTGACGGCAAATAACGTCATGTTAAACCTTCTTTCTCATGTAATCTCTCTTTTATAATACTAGAGACGAAATTTTCTTGTTTAAGTCCCTTGATGCATTATAACTTAAATCTTTATCTATAATTTAAAGCTAACTTAACGATTTAAAGTAGTATATGTAAACTTTAAGGACCTTAGATAGCATAACAGTTTGTTATTAAATAGTGAAGCGAGTAAAATTTTAGTTCAGATTCCACATTTAAAACTTCAGTGAGATAGAGGTAGAAGATAGAGCTATGACAACTACTTCAAAAAATGACATGTTATGATAAAATGAATACATCTATATAAAGGAGTTAATGTAGAATGGACGACAATCAAACTATTGAGCAGATTAAAGCAAGATTAGAGAAATTTCTAGCGGACATCGACCGTGTTGATCCTGATAGTGTCAATGTTGAGGATATTGACGAATGGATTGGTCTGTTAGATCAATTAGAGGAAAAGGTTAAATCTGTTAGTAAATAACAAGAAAATGTTCTGGTATCTGTGTAAACTTAGACGTTTAATCTTTCTTTCAAACGGTTATGATAGTTATATATAATTAAGAGAAAGGTGATGTCGTAATGGCTAAAAAAGTAGCAATTATTGCAACAGATGAATTTGAAGATGTTGAATTAACTAGCCCGAAAGAAGCTATTGAAGAAGCTGGTCACGAAACAGAAGTAATTGGATTCGAAGCGGCGAGTGAAATAGTTGGTAAACACGGTACTAAAGTAACTGTCGACCGCGGCATTAGTGAAGCTAAAGCAGAGAAATATGACGCATTGTTGATACCTGGTGGATTCTCACCTGACCACTTAAGAGGTGACTCTGAACAACGTTTTGGTGCATTTGCTAAATACTTTACAACGAATGATGTACCAGCATTCGCTATCTGTCATGGCCCTCAAATATTAATTGATACTGATGATTTAGAAGGTCGTACACTTACTGCAGTATTAAACGTACGTAAAGATTTATCTAATGCAGGTGCGCAAGTTGTTGACGAATCTGTTGTAGTAGATAATAATATTGTGACGAGTCGTACACCTGACGATTTAGATGACTTCAATAAAGCGATTGTTGATCAGTTAAACGATTAATTTTAACCGTTAAAGTTACGTATATTAACTTTTAAAATGATATATGCTTTTCCTTAAATTTTTAAATATTAAGTTATAGAATTTAAGCCAGCACTGGGTACTCTCGTTCTACAGAGGATATGTTTAACTTGTGTTTAGTGGAATGACGATTTATTTATTGTCGTTTCGTTGTTTCGCTATGACAAGCAGAACAGGTGCTGGCTTTTTTTTGCAACTGATAAAATGGGAGGTGTTGAGCGTTACACTCATTTAATTGATATCAGTGTAACGTTTCTATCACGCTGACTAGAGTTTTATAAGTAGTTTAGCACCATAGTTAATTTTAGATAGCTACTGCGTTTATCTACATCTCTTTATGAGGGAGCGGGACAGAAATCTTTTTATTCAAATTAGATTTCTGTCCCGCTCCCAAGCTTTCTTGCTAAGTTTTTTTAATTTTAAACATTAAACTAAAATGAATTGTTACTTCAGTAACGGCACTAAATCATCATTACGTTCTAAATCTAAGAGAACTTATATTGAAGTTTGTTGACGAACTTTTTAACTTCTACTGCATTAAACTTAATGCAGAACTGCTAGGGTATAATCTTTTAACTACACCCTAGGACTGATTTTTTGAATAAATAGTAGATAAAGATTTAAAGTGTTGCTAAACTCACATATAATAGTAAGAGAAATAAAAAGGGAGCTAGCGCATGAAAAGAAGCGACAGACTAAAACCAAATCACACAGCTAAATCTAAGCAAGAGACACCAGAATATAATACTTACTATCAACCTATTGGGAAGCCGAAAAGAAAGAAAAAAGGGAAGGGCTTAATACTAACAGTTCTCTTAACTTTAACTCTAATTTGCTGCCTATTTGTAGGTTTGATGTATTACTTATCTTTATCAGCTAATGTGGATGATTTGAAATCTATTGAAGACAAGCATACCTACGTTGCTGCTAAAGACATGCCTGAGTATACGAAGGGTGCTTTTATTGCTATGGAAGATGAACGTTTCTATTCTCATCATGGCTTTGATATCAAGGGTATGTCGAGGGCATTATTCTCCACACTCGGTGATCATAACGTTCAAGGTGGCAGCACTATAACCCAACAAGTAGTTAAAAATTACTATTACGATAACGAACGTTCCTTCACTCGTAAAGTTAAAGAACTGTGCGTAGCTCATAGAGTGGAGAAAACGTATAGTAAAGATGAGATTTTAAGTTTTTATATCAATAATATCTATTTTGGCGACGACAAGTATACGATTGAAAGTGCTGCTAATCATTACTTCGGCACTACAACCGATGTTAATAATGCTAATTTGCCTAAGATAACGGTATTACAAAGTGCTATTCTTGCTTCTAAGATAAATGCTCCTAGTGTATATAACATTAATGATATGAGTGATAATTTCAAGAATAGAGTTAAAGTTAATCTAGAAAAAATGAAACAACAAAATTATATTTCAGATAATCAATATGAAGAAGCTTTACAGCAATTAGGTGTAAGTTAGTCTGTCTCATATGTTGAACCGAACAACAGTTTAAATTATCAGAGTTTAGATAAAGAGCCTGGTAACTTTAAACTGTTTTTATTCTATTTAATTTCATTTCGTGTTGCATTAAGTTATTCTTAAAAGTGGAGTGATATGCATGCCTAAGATTACGAAAATTGAAGTACAAAAGAATAATAACGAGCGCTTCAATCTGTATCTCAATGGAGAGTTTGAGATGGGGATTGATATCAATACGCTAGCGCATTTTAATTTGAAAAAAGATCAAAGTCTGAGCCCTAGCGAAATGGCAAACATTCAAGAGTATGAGCAATACAGACAGGCAATCAATAGTGCTATTACGTATATCTCATATCGTAAGCGATCTGAAAGAGAAGTTGTGAAACATTTAGAAAAACATGATATAAATGAAAGTGTTATAGCAAAGGTCATTGACTTTTGTTATGAACAAAAGTTAATAGATCATGAAGATTATGCAGAGAGCTTAAAAAATACCATGATCCAAACTTCTGATAAAGGACCCGAAGTATATAAACAGAAGCTTTATCAAGCGGGTATAGAGAACAATATAATAGATGATTACGTTTTAAAATATGAAGAACAACAACCTTTAGAACAAGTCATTCAACTCGCTGAAAAGATCGAGCGCCAAAAAAAAGGACCGTCTACTAAAGTGAAGTCAAAAGTTAAGCAATCACTTGTTCAAAAAGGGTATACATTTGAAGTCATTGAGTTAGCATTTCAAGAGATGGATTTCTCTCAAGATGAAGCTGAAATTGATGAACTGTTACAAAAAGAGTTAGAAAAGAGTTATGCTAAATATCAGAAGAAGTATGACGGATATCAATGTGTTATGAAGACAACTGAAGCTTTGATGAGAAAAGGCTATAGTTATGATAGAATTAAAAGAAAATTAGAAGAAAGTGGTATAGAGAATGACGCAGAAGAAATTGAGTGAGATGACTGAGCAGGAAATACGTCAGGAAATACAAATGTATAAAGAAAAGATGCGTAAGGCTGAAATGAACGGTATCTACAACGAATATGATGTTTACGTTAATAAAACGATAATTGCAGAGAGTTATCTAGTAGATCAAGAAAAGATTCAGCTCGGACGAATTTATAAATTGAACGATGGAACTGAGGGATATTTTAAAATAGAACGTTTAAAAGGTGTCTTTGCTTGGGGATATAGAATTAATAGTGATCAGCCTGAGGAAGGGTTACCTTTGGCATTATTAAATATTTAGAAGGATGAAATAGGATGGGTAGTTCGATAATCTTAAAGTTACTTAATGTGACGCATTATTATAGAAATAAAAAACCGAAGAAATGGTATTTGCCTTTTAATTATGATGCTGAATCTATTGAATTAAACAATATTAGTTTACATATATATGAAGGTGAATCATTAGGTATAATTGGAGAGCCAAACTCATCCAAGTCTTTGGTCGGTCGGATATTAGCGGGTGAGATCAAACCTGACAAAGGTAAATACATTCTACGCAGCGATCTTTATTATGCGGATATAGCTGATAAGCATTTACATACTGAAACGGTTGAAACGTATATCAAGCAACATGTTTTACTATTTCCTGTTAAAGTAAACGATCATAAAGTTTCTCAAATCATGAGATACGCTCATTTAGAAGATAAAAAGGATACAACCGTTAGTGAGTTAAGTGACGCTCTGTATGCTCAGTTACTGTTCAGTATAGCAAGAACATGTCATGCGCAAGTGTTGATATTTAATAGAGTGATTCAGTCCCTTTCAGATAATTATTTCGAAGAGGCGATTAAACTCAGTAACGAGTACATCAATAATAACTTAACGATGATTATTATCGATGATGATCTAGAAAGAATACCGCAAGTTACCAATTACTTAGCGTGGATTTCGCACGGTCAATTGCGTAAAGAAGGTTCGATAAGGCAAGTCTTACCTTTATTCAAAGAACACGAATCAGATAGACGCTCTATCGTTACCCAAGAAGAGGAAGAGAACTTCGATCGTGATTGGAAAGAAAGCCGTACGCATATGCCTGAGCTTACATATAATTTTAAGCGTGTGGAGCGGTATAACCATGCTAAACCTCCCACAGTCATCACACGCTTTTGGACCATTCTTGTAGCGAGCATAATAGCCATGTTATTAATGATTGTCCTAATATTTGGCAATATGGGTAACATGCCGGTTCCTACCAATACTGATCAAGCGACTATTCAGGATCAAAGCGAGCACGCTTATAAAGATAAACTTGCATATGGCCTTGTTCTAGATAAAAAAATAACTATGCATGGATTAAAACATGCTTCGAATAGACAAGCACAACATTATAGTTTCTTGACGATTACTGGAGAGAGCCCAAATCATTATCGGGTCGAAGTTGATGGCAAGAGTTATAGTATTGCTAAAAATGAAATACGTTATTTTGATCCGGGTGGTTTATATGAACAGCATAGTGGAGATAAACTTGCGAAATACATGAGTAAAAATTATAGTCATTACTATGAATTCTTTAATAGTCATTTACATCAACAACATCATAAAGTCACGGATTCATTAGTACCAGAGAAAGGGAAAGATAACCGCTTTGTGGTACCGGTAACACAACAGCCGATTTCAATGATTTTTAATGATGAAAATAAACTTTCTGGATTTACTTTCCCAATGAAGAATGTGGAAAAATTAAAATCTGATTATCACATAAGTAGTAAGATTTGGATTGCCAAATCAGGCGATGGGTATTACATCGCTGATATGAAGAATAAAAACTGGATATATATAGAATTGTAGGTGCATTAAATGATTGATCATTTAATAAATTTTTATAAAACACTGCCAAATCTATGGTCACAAGCAGTAGCTAGTCTAAAGAGACAATGGAAATATATAGTAGCTTCCATTGCACTCGTTTTATTATTATTTGTCATTTTACTCATAGTACTCCAATTGACTGGTATAACTGAGATCGTTCAAGCCCGCTGGTATTATCGTCTAACAGGGTTCTCTACATTTACTTTTGTTTTTTGTGGCATTTATTTAGCATTTAAAAACTTTAATCAAGACTACATTATTTTTAAGTCTTTTAAGATGTCGCCTTATTTTCAAATAATTCTAATTGCTGTGCTTTATAGTGTAATTCAATGGATTGTAAATACGATTATAATGTTTAGTACTTCGATAAATATTGATAATTCATCATTTGGCATATTATTCTACGCTCTGATGTCTATATTATTTATTGATGTTGTAGCTAGTATTTTAGGTTTGCTGTCTATTATTTCTAAAAATATAGAGAAGATATTTTATGTTATCATTGTATTAACATTTATACTATCACCTATTTTATATATACCTAATTCTAATGCTTCTATATGGACACACTTAATGATGTTAAATCCTGTGTGTTATTTAGTGAAAGGTTCTGCTGAAGCAAATGTAATAGGTTTAACGAGTGTTAGCAATATACCTTATCATATTTATTTTTTAAGCCTAGTAGCTGTAGGTTATGTCGTCGTATACGCGTTAAATCGTTTTGTTGCTCATCAAAAGTACAATATTGAAACAACCACTAAGGTCGATACTCGTAATAAAGCTAATGCTAACTCATAAAGCAGAACTGAATGCTCAAATTGTATTTGGGAGCGGGACAGAAATCTAATTTGAATAAAAAGATTTCTGTCCCGCTCCCCTTTAGAGTGAGTATTGCTTGACTGCGCTATGTTCACTTAGATGAACTACTGTTAATTTCTCAGTTGGCATATAATTTTTTTTGAAGTTTTTCTTCACTGAAGACCCAACCGATATAGGAATGGTCAATCTCTTTATCTTGAGTTAAGTTAGCAATGGCGACAAAAGAATAATGACCATTTTTCAAATAACGCAAGTCAATTAATCGAATTTCAGTAGCACCGTTAGCTTTCTCTGTTGCTTGCCAACGATAAATAGATGAAAAGTTGAGGAATGTTTTGATATTTTTATCATCCTTCACATACTGCATAAAATCAGAACTCGGTAACGTTTCCCTTTTAGTCTTATCACTAAAGACAATATTTCTACCATAACTACGACCTACATAATCGTAATCGTCTGTCTGTATCGCTATGCGCCACTCCATAAATTTCATCGTAGGTGCGACGAAGACCTTTACAGGATTGTGCTCTTGCTGAATAGATCGTAAAGCTTGTTTCTTAATCATTGCTTGCATTCTAAAGCGAATTATATAATATATAAACAGAATACCTATAATTGGAAAGAACACAACAAATGGATGCAGTCCGATCAACCACAGTACTATACCGAGACATAAAATGGTAAATATAATTGGATCGAAGGTATTAATCACACTTAACTGAATCCATTTATTAGTAATCGGCCTTAGTGCTTGTGTGCCATAAGAATTGAATATATCAACAAAGACGTGTAGAAACACCGCAAGTTGAGCCCATAGCCAAATATGTGTGACATCGACATGCTTAAAAATCACGAAAATGAAGAGAGCAATAAGTATTGGCCACAGTATAGTAAAAGGGATAGAGTGGGTAATGCCTCTATGATTAGCGATATAAGTGGCATTATCTTTTAACTTCATAACTGTATCACTATCAGGTATTAGCGATCCTACAATAAGAGTCGTTGCTGTCGCAGCAAACGATTCCGACATGGAAGGGTCTTGGGTTGCAATTGCAGTTAAACTTACTCCCATGGCAATATGAGTAGCAGTATCCATATGGTTCACTCATTTCGTTTATTAATTATAGATATATTATAAGCTATTCAATTCTAATACGAAATAACTACGAATTCAAATTACGTAATACTATTCAACATAAAGGATAGATAGAAAGAGAGTAATTTATTTATGTTACATCCGACTACATTTAAAAAAGATTTATTACACTGGTTCGAGGAGAATCAAAGGCAAATGCCTTGGAGAGAGACGACAAATCCATATTATATTTGGTTAAGTGAAGTGATGTTACAACAAACGCAAGTTAATACAGTAAGAGATTACTATCATAGATTTATAAAGCAGTTCCCAACTATTAAAGATTTAAGCCAAGCGAACGAGGATGAAGTCCTGAAGATGTGGGAAGGATTAGGATATTACAGCCGCGCTCGCAACTTTCACACTGCAGTTAAGGAAGTCGAACATACTTATAATGGAATTGTACCGAGGGATCCAGAAAGGTTTGGAGCATTGAAAGGGGTAGGTCCATATACTCAAGCCGCTGTCATGAGTATAGCTTTCGACCTAGCTCTACCAACTGTTGATGGGAATGTGTTCAGAGTGTGGTCAAGATTAAATAGCGATTATCGTGATACTAAACTTCAATCTACTCGTCGAGCGTTCGAAGAAGAGTTGCAGCCTTTCGTTCGCTCTGAAGCAGGACAATTTAATCAAGCGATGATGGAATTAGGTGCAATGGTGTGTACTCCTAAAGCACCGTTATGTTTATTTTGTCCAGTGCAAGAACATTGTCAAGCTTTTTCAAAAGGGACTGTTATGGATTTACCGGTTAAACCTACTAAGGTAAAGAAGAAAATTAAAGAAATGCATGTTTACATAATTGAAAACGACGAAAATGAAGTCTTAGTGGAACAACGTCAAGCAAAACTTTTAAACGGTATGTGGCAATTCCCTATGTTCGAAGCATCAAAAGATAATCCGCTGAAAAACATAGTAGACGTATTTGAGAATTTAGCTTTTGAATATTGTAAAAGTATTAAGCACCAATTTACGCACCTCACGTGGGACATTAAAGTATTTAAGTTGAAAGCACGAATAGACAAAGCTCAAGTGAAGCTTACAAGTAATATGCGATGGATGGATGTCGACGAAAAAGAGTTATATAATTTCCCAGTTGTTATGACGAAGATATATGAATCTTTAATTGACCGCAAATGGAGAGAGTGATATTCGGAGGATGATATAGGTTATGTTATAATTCTTTTTGTAATAAAAATGAAGGTGGTGTGGAATATGATCAAAGAAACCATACCTAAAGAAGGCCAAAATATTAAAATTCAAAGTTATAAACATGATGGTAATATACACAGAGTGTGGTCTGAAACTACTATCCTTAAAGGTACGGATCACGTAGTTATAGGTGGTAATGATCATACGTTAGTTACTGAAAGTGATGGTCGAACTTGGATTACGAGAGAACCAGCGATTGTGTATTTTCATTCTGAATATTGGTTTAATGTCATTTGCATGTTCAGAGAAGATGGCGTTTATTATTACTGTAATTTGTCGTCACCGTTCGTTTGTGATGAGGAAGCGCTTAAATACATTGATTATGACTTAGATATCAAAGTGTATCCAAATGGAAAATATCATTTATTGGACGAAGATGAATACGAACAACATATGAGACAGATGAATTACTCAAATGATATCGATGTCATACTTAGAAGGAATGTGGACATACTCCAACAATGGATAGAACAGAAAAAGGGACCTTTTGCTCCTGATTTTATTAAGATATGGAGAGAACGTTATAAAAAGATACGTAATTCTTAAATCGCACTGAGAGCAAAAAGATTAATCATTTGTAGACTAGTGTGTAAAATAGTGATTGTGGATTTAATTAAAAAACTTAGGATCGAGGTATGTCGAGGGTGAGGAAGGCTGTATTCAGACAGTTAACTCAGCCTCGTTCAATTTTAGAAAGTGGGGGGTAAATTGATACGTAGATATTTGCAATTTGTTAAACCTTATAGGTGGCGAATCATCTCTACGATTATTATTGGTATTATCAAGTTTGGTATTCCTATGCTTATACCATTATTAATCAAATATGTCATCGATGGCGTCATCAATAATCATAGCTTAACTTCGCATGATAAATTTGTCAGGTTAGGTATAGCTTTAGGTATAGCTTTATTTATTTTTGTTGTTATTCGTCCACCTATTGAATATTTAAGACAATACCTAGCACAATGGACAAGTAATAAAATCTTATATGATATTCGAAAGAAACTCTATCATCATCTACAAGCTCTCAGTGCACGATTTTATGCGAACAATCAAGCAGGTCAAATTATTTCGCGTGTTATCAATGATGTTGAACAGACGAAAGATTTCATTCTAACTGGCTTAATGAATATTTGGCTAGATTGTGTAACTATCGTGATTGCTCTTTCTATTATGTTCGTACTTGATGTGAAGTTAACGCTTGCTGCCATATTTATTTTCCCTTTCTATATCCTTACAGTATATTTCTTCTTTGGTCGATTGAGAAGATTGACGCGTAAGAGATCTCAAGCTCTCGCTGAAGTACAAGGTTTCTTACACGAAAGAGTTCAAGGTATGTCTGTAATAAAAAGCTTTGCCATTGAGGATAATGAAGCACAGAACTTTGATAGGTATAATAAGCACTTCTTACATCGTGCCTTTACCCACACGAGATGGAACGCCAACTCATTTGCAGCGATTAATACAGTTACAGATCTAGGGCCTTTAATCGTTATCGGTGTAGGTGCTTATTTAGCTATTAATGGCTCGATTACGGTTGGTACATTAGCTGCATTTGTCGGGTATTTAGAACAATTATTTGGACCCTTACGTCGCTTAGTATCGTCCTTCACGACACTAACTCAAAGCTTTGCTTCAATGGACCGTATATTTCAATTAATGGATGAGGACTACGATATTAAGAATAAAAAAGGTGCTCAACCGATAGAAATTAAACACGGCCATATTAATATGGATCACGTTTACTTCAAGTATAACCAAGATGAGTCTATGATTCTCAAAGATATTAACTTAGATATTGAACAAGGTCAAACGGTGGCTTTCGTAGGTATGAGTGGTGGCGGTAAATCGACGTTGATTAATCTCATCCCACGCTTTTACGATACGTTGAAAGGTGAAATATCCATAGATGGATATAATTTAAAAGAGTTTTTAACTGGTAGCTTACGGCATCAAATAGGACTAGTACAGCAAGATAATGTTCTTTTTTCTGATACCATTAAGGAAAATATATTGCTGGGTAAACCTGATGCTACTGATGAAGAAATAATCGATGCTGCCAAGAAAGCTAATGCACACGATTTTATAACACGTTTACCAGATGGGTACGATACTGAAGTTGGTGAACGAGGCGTAAAATTATCAGGTGGTCAGAAGCAACGCGTTTCTATCGCCCGCATTTTCTTAAATAATCCTCCTATTATTATTCTAGACGAAGCAACGAGTGCGCTTGACTTAGAAAGTGAAGCTATAATCCAAGATGCTTTAAATGTTCTAAGCGAAAATCGCACGACTTTAATAGTAGCTCACCGTCTCTCTACGATTACTCACGCAGATAAGATCGTAGTCATGGAGGAAGGAGAAATTGTAGAAACAGGTACGCACCAAGAATTGCTAGAGAAAAAAGGAACTTATGAACATTTATTTAATATTCAAGATTTATAAAACTTTTTAACGATTTAAACTTTGTGAATTAATGGATAAAAAGAAACCTCCCAACGAAAGTTATGATAGAGCTGACTTTCAGTCGGGAGGTTTTACTTTATTTCATAATTGGTTTGAAAGTAGTGATGTAGGGAAACTATTCTATTTCCTCTACATTCAGTACACCTATGGTAAGCATCGATAAAGCTATGGCTTCGTGAATTTAGAATCTTGACGAGGCCGCGTCAAAAGCGTTTAGGATTTGAGCGAGGGGCCCCAACACAGAGAAACTGGTAAACCAGTTTCAACAAGCACAGCGAGTTGGGGTGGGCCCCAACACAAAGAAACTGGGATATAATGATCTTTGACTAGAGAGAAAGAGGCTGGGACATAATGTAATGTCTCAGCCTTTTTAGCATCTTGGCAGTAGATGGCTGATTTGAAAATGCGCTTGTATCAAGCTTTTTTCAATTCTAGTCATCCTTGCCGGGGCGGGACTACGAAATCTTTTTGTTCAAATTAGATTTCTGTCCCGCTCCCTTCAACATCTCGGCAGTAGATGACTGATTTAAAAACGCGCTTGTATCAAGCTTTTTTCAATTCTAGCCATCCTTGCCGGGGCGGGACTACGAAATCATTTTATTCAAATTAGATTTCTGTCCCGCTCCTAAGAAGAAACACTCAGATGAAATGAATTAAATCATCTGAGTGCTATTTTTTCTGGGATTTTTATCTCAACCTCTTACAAGCTAGAATAATCGTAGTGTTAATTAATATTTCGTCAATTATAAATCAAAGTCGTCTTCAATGATATCGATCTCATTATCACTTCTATGATATGAAAAGAAGCTTATTCTTAAGCGATCTAAGTGTTCGAGTGTGTAACGGTATTCTTCAATAGAGGATATAATTTGCATGATATTAGCATACGAATATTCTAACTGATGAGGATTTTTATTAATTTCTGTAAAGAACGCATCTATAAGATTTTTCTTTTGTGGATTTTCGATTTGACTATCTAATTGACTTGCATCGTAGCGAGCTTTTTTAGATAGACTAATGAATATTTGTTCATGATTAGTGATTAAGGCGTCGAGCTCAAGCTTAATTTGTAATAAAAGCTCATTGTTCAAATTATGCAAGTCATTTTGATATCGGTTCATTCTTTTTAAAACTTCATAAGCTTTTCGGGTGCTGCGAACAACTTCTTTAAATAGAATTTTTTTACGGTTTTGCGAGTAGGCATGTTTTCTAGTCAAGGGTCGTTCTTCCTCATAATACGAATACGTTGTTTCAAGTTTAGTTAAACGGTCACTAATTAAGCTGCGATCTTCTTTAATATTGTGATATTCTGAAGTGTCATTAAGTACGAGTCTAAACCAAACAAAGATATCTGAAGTTAAATTCAGAGCATTATAATAAATTTTAGATTCGAATTTAGGGGGTAAGAAGATTAAATTCACCAATGAGGAACTCATAACCCCAATCATTACTAGTACAAAGCGATAGAAAGCGGAAACGTAGAATGCACCACTTTGTTGACCCATAATTATTAAAGCAGTCACGCTTGCTAGCGTTGCTACATGAGCTAGTTTAAAACGAAACAGAATAGCAATGAGCAGTATGACAGTAACACCCATTATAATGATGTGTTGGCCAAACATAAATACCATCGCCACAGCTAACGTTGCACCGATAACGTTACCAATTGCTTGATCAGCGATAGTTTTAATAGAGCGAAACACACTAGGTTGCATTGCGACGACAGCGCTGACACCGGCGATCGCTTTAATACCGGCATCTTTGGGTAAGAAAGAAGCGATAAGTAAAGCAAGCATAATCGCGATGCCAGTTTTTATAATCCTTGCGCCTAACTTCAATCAAATCGCTCCTTTACTTCGTAGTGTATAATAGCATTCATAATAGAATTATAACGCTAACGAGTAATTATTTCATCTGACTAAAGGCGTAGTCGGCTGCTTGAAGTGTTTGATCAATTTCATAATCAGTGTGTTCAGTTGTTAGGAACCATGCTTCGAATTTCGATGGAGCTAAATTAATACCTTGTCTTAGCATGAGATTGAAAAATTGAGAGAATGCTTCGCCATCAGAATTTTCAGCTTGCTCATAGTTAGTCACTTTTTCATCAGTAAAGTAAAGTGTTAAAGCACCGTAAACTCTATTAACTGTAGCCGTGATCTGATGTTTATTAATCAGCTCGTTTAGACCATCTTCTAAACGTTTACCTAATCGTGCTAACTCTTCGTAAATACCATCTTGTTCAAGCACTTCAAGAAGGGCTATACCTGCTTTCATGGATAGGGGATTACCAGCCATAGTTCCAGCTTGATATGCAGGACCTAAAGGCGCAACATGCTCCATGATATCTTGACGACCACCGTAGCCGCCTATTGGAAGCCCTCCACCTACTATCTTACCGAATGCAGTAAGGTCGGGGTAAACTTGGTACAGGTCTTGAGCTGCTCCATAGTGAAAGCGGAATGCTGTTATGACTTCGTCGTAGATGACCAAGCTACCATTTTCGTGTGTGATACGGTTGATTTCTTCAAGAAATCCAGGTTTAGGTTCTACCATTCCAAAGTTGCCTACGATAGGTTCAACTAACACTGCAGCTACATCGTCTCCCCAGTAGTCAATCGCTTCTTTATAAGCTTCAATATCATTATAAGGAACAGTAATAACTTCTTTAGCTACACTTTGTGGGACACCTGCTGAATCTGGAGAGCCTAGTTGTGAAGGTCCGCTACCTGCTGCAACCAGAACTTGATCAAAATGACCGTGATATTGACCGGCAAATTTAATGATTTTATTACGATTTGTATATGCACGAGCAACTCTTGTAGTTGTCATCACTGCTTCTGTACCTGAATTCACAAATCTGATCTTTTCTAGAGAGGGGATAGCATCTCTAAGTTTTTTAGCAAAATCAATTTCAAGTTCAGTCGGAGTACCATACAGTACTCCTTTAGCAGCTTGTTCCTGAATCGCTTGAGTTATGTGTGGGTGTGCTTGTCCAGTAATGATGGGTCCATATGCTTGCAGATAGTCGATGAACTTGTTCCCATCCACATCATAAAGATAGGCACCTTTACCTTCTTTCATTACTATAGGTGCTCCACCACCAACTGCTTTGAATGAGCGAGAAGGGGAGTTAACCCCACCTAATATATATTCGTTAGAGAATTCTTGAAGTCTTTCACTTTCATTAAAATTCATGTGTATCAACCTCTTTTAATTTAATATTTACTTCTGTTATCGTATCATAATTATAACAATAATCAGAAGTGGGTGAGGATATGTTAAATAAAGGAGATCAGTTTCCGGACTTTGCATTAGAAAACCAGAGTGGCGAGGTTATTACGAAAGAGAGTTTAAAAGGAAGCAAAGCGATATTATATTTTTATCCGAGAGATAATACACCAACATGTACTACAGAAGCTTGTGATTTCAGAGACAATATTAAGATGTTTGATGATTTAGATATTAAAGTCTTTGGCATCAGTGCCGATAGTAAGAGAAAACATCAAAACTTTATAAATAAGCATGACTTGAATTTTGACTTATTAGTTGATGAAGACTATAAGCTTTCAGACGAGGTTGGAGTTTATCAAGTGAAGAAAAATTTTGGTAAAACGTCTAAAGGTATAGTCCGTACTACCTTTGTCATCGATGAAAGTGGAACGATTATTGATGTTATTGAAAAAGTCAAAGTTAAGACTCAGATGGACGAAATCAAGGATATATTAGGGTGAAGAGTTATGAAAGTTATTAGTATGAAAAGATTGAGAGATAATGAAGCGCGCTTAATTGATGATTTTCCTGATTTAGATTTTCAATTTAAAAAAGGTATTAATGAAATTACTGACGAGGAAGCGGCAAACGTCGACATACTAATTGGATATGACGGAAAGTTAGATGCAGAATTTTTAAAGAAATGTCCTAGGTTACGATGGATAGCTTGGTATGCCACGGGAGTGAATAATTTACCACTCGATTATATTCAACGAAATAATATTAAATTAACCAATGCTAAAGGTGTGCATGCTAAACAAATGTCTGAGTTTATCCTGGCATTTATATTAGATGATTATAAGAAAATGAAACAGTCATTTATCAATCAACAAAAGCACATTTACGATTCTAAATTAACTGGCAGACGAGTTGCGGGTGAAACAGCTTTATTTCTAGGAACAGGACAAATTGCGCAAAAGACTGCTAGACTATTAGAGGTAATGGGTCTAAAGCTTATTGGTGTCAATACTACAGGCCATAAAGTTCAGTTCTTCGATGAAACATATAGTATAGAAGAGCTTGATAAAGCTTTGCCTAAAGCAGATATTATCGTTAACTCTTTGCCAGAGACAGAACAAACATATCATTTACTAGAGGAAAAGCATTTTAAACTTATGAAAGAGACATGCTTATTCATTAACGTTGGGCGAGGTACAATAGTGAATGAAACTACATTAATTGAAGCGCTTGAGAACGGCTCAATCAGACATGCCACGCTAGATGTATTTGAGAATGAACCTCTGCCAGATGACCATCCATTCTATGATATGGAAAACGTATCATTAACTGCTCATATTACCGGGAATGGACTGGAGAATTATACTGAAGGTACGGATATATTTGAAAAAAATCTAAATCATTTTCTCAATAAAGGAGAACTAATTGAGAATGAAATTGATCCAATGAAGGGTTATTAAACCAATTCTATGTTAATGTATTGACACTTATAGACTGTAAAAGTTATATTAATATTAAGTAATAATCATTATTAAATAGAAAGACGGTGAACTTAATGAGTGCGGACATGGAAACAGTTGAACATCAATTAGAAGACTCAATTGCTTCTTTGAGAAATTCTGGTATTAGAATAACTCCTCAAAGACAGGCAATCTTAAAGTATATGATTTCATCTGAATCTCATCCAACAGCAGATGAAATATATCAAGCACTTTCACCTGATTTTCCAAATATTAGTGTAGCTACAATCTATAATAACTTGCGTGTCTTTAAAGATATAGGAATTGTTAAAGAACTAACTTATGGTGATGCTTCAAGCCGTTTTGATTTCAATACGCACAATCACTATCACGTTATATGTGAAAAATGTGGTAAGATCGTTGATTTTCATTATCCTCTATTGAATGAAGTTGAACAACTTGCTCAACATGTGACTGACTTTGATGTCACACATCATCGTATGGAAATTTATGGTTTATGTAAAACATGTAAAGAACAAGAAAGTTAAAAACGTTGACTAGATTTTGGGCTGGTGGGTAACTTGAGTTGCCTGCCAGTTCAATTTATTATGAGGTCGTCTACTGCTGGAGTAAGGTTGTAAATTTTAGAGGTCAGGACAGAAGCGTTTAGGACTTAAACGGAACCGAACGATGAGTAAAAGGTTGTTTGAATTTTGTCGAAGCGTGAGCGTTTCTGTCGAGTATGCTGCTATAGGGACGCCGTTAATCGGTTGCCCAGAGAGGGTGCGGGACAGAAATCTAATTTAAATAAAAAGATTTCGTAGTCCTGCCCGGCAAGGATGACTAGAATTGAAAAAAGCTTGGTACGAGCGCATTTTCAAATCAGTCATCTACTGCCATGATGCTGAAAGAGGCTGGGATTTATGTCCCAGTCTCTTTCCCTCTATTCAAAGACCATTATGTCCCAGCCTCAATGCTTATTTTTCAATTAAATTGGGTTGAGCTTGGACTTTTAAGCAAGGTGAGAAATCATAACTCTATATCGTTCATATTAAGTATTGTTTGAATCATAGAATATATTTTGAAACACAGGTAGTGAGGGGTTAATTAAATACTAACTTGGTTAAACATTCCACGAGGGCCTAATACAGGTTACTTATTAAGTCGTAAACGTCTTTTTTTAAGACGGTAGACGATGTTGAAGGATTCATATAGCTATAAATAATTGGCTGTCATTTATTTGTATAAAAGTATTTATTTAAATGGATAACTCTTCTATGAGTAGTTACGTAGAGAGCTCTAAACCATTTATCATGGATACATACTATAAAAAGTGATGTTGAGTGTAGTATGAATTACATAAGTAGAAATTTAAACTCAAAAATTTTTATTTAATTTATTGACGATAGTTTAGAAACTTGATACTATATAAAAGTCGTCGAAACGAGATTGTTTATTTCATGTAAATCTAAATTTACAATAGTGTAAATTTGATACTTGTGAAATTAGACGAAACATTATAGAATATTGGTTGTTGAGTCAAGATAATAAAAAACTTAAATAATGTTTTAGAAAAATATTGACTCTATACAAAAGAAACGTTATAATGATAACTTGTAACGCGAAAATGAACATTGAAAACTAAATGACAATATGTCAACGTTAATTCCAACAAACACAATGTGTTAGTAATAACACAATCAATTTACGAGCTAATCAAACGCTTTTTTATGGAGAGTTTGATCCTGGCTCAGGATGAACGCTGGCGGCGTGCCTAATACATGCAAGTCGAGCGAACAGACGGGGAGCTTGCTCCCCCGACGTTAGCGGCGGACGGGTGAGTAGCACGTGG
>NZ_JAOPKZ010000009.1 GCF_025519785.1 Staphylococcus marylandisciuri
TAATGTGTACATTTGGCGTATCTGTTGAGCCGTCTGGATAACGTACCGTTACAGGAATATCTACTTTCGTTCCTGGTGCCGCCTCCTTCGGTGGCGTCGCTGTCACTTTACCTGTATTTGGATCAACATTTACTTTCCAGCCTGTTGGTACATCTTTCGGACCTTCAAATGTTGTACCTGATGGTAATTCTCCATCTTTCGTTTGTGGTACTTCCACTGGTGTGCCTGGTTTTGTTGATTGATCTTCATAACCTGGATCATTACTCTGAGCGTCATTTGGCGTTACCGTAATGTGTACATTTGGCGTATCTGTTGAGCCGTCTGGATAACGTACCGTTACAGGAATATCTACTTTCGTTCCTGGTGCCGCCTCCTTCGGTGGCGTCGCTGTCACTTTACCTGTATTTGGATCAACCTTCACTGTCCAGCCTGTCGGTACATCTTTAGGACCTTCAAACGTTGTACCTGATGGTAATTCGCCATCTTTTGTTTGTGGTACTTCCACAGGTATGCCTGGTTTTGTCGATTGATCTTCATAACCTGGGTCATTACTCTGAGCGTCATTTGGCGTTACCGTGATGTGTACATTTGGCGTATCTGTTGAGCCGTCTGGATAATTTACCGTTACTGGAATATCCACTTTCGTACCTGGTGCCGCCTCCTTCGGTGGCGTCGCTGTTACCTTACCTGAATTCGGATCAACCTTCACTGTCCAGCCTTCTGGTGGGTTCGCTGGCTCCTTAAATCTTGTACCTGATGGTAATTCACCATCTTTTGTTTGTGGAACTTCTACTGCCACTCCCGGTTTCGTCGATTGATCGTCGTAACCTGGGTCATTACTCTGAGCATCGTTTGGCGTTACCGTGATGTGTACGTTTGCCGTATCCGTTGAGTCATCTGGATAACGTACCGTCACTGGAATGGTCACTCTAGTGTTTGGTTCCGCGTTTTCCGGTGGTGTCGCTGTCACTGTACCTGTATCTGGATCAACCTTCACTGTCCAGCCAGCTGGTGGATTCGTTGGCTCTTCAAATCTTGTACCTGTTGGTAATTCATCCTCATTCGTTTGTGGCACTTCCACTGCCACTCCCGGTTTCGTCGATTTATCTTCATAACCTGGGTTATATTCCTGGGCATCATTTGGTACTACTCTTATATATGCATTCGGTGTATCTATTGACTTATCTGGATAACGTACTGTCACTGGAATAGTCACTCTTGTACCTGGTCTCGCGTTCACTGGTGGTGTCGCTGTTACCGCACCTGTGTTACGATCTACAGTCACTGTCCAACCTGCTGGTGGCGTCGCTGGTCCTTCAAATGTTGTACCTGTTGGTAACTCACTATCATCCGTTTGTTCCACCACTACTGGTACGCCTGGTTTCGTTGATTGACCCTCGTAGCCTGGATCATTTACCTGAGCATCAGTCGGTATTACCGTGATGTGTACATTTGGCGTATCTATTGACTTATCTGGGTAGCGTACCGTCACTGGAATATCTACTTTTGTGCCTGCTGCCGCATCCTCCGGTGGCGTCGCTATTACTTTACCTGTGTTTCGATCTACAGTTACCGTCCATCCTGTTGGTGGCGTCGTTGGACCTTCAAATGTTGTACCTGTTGGTAAGTCTTTATCTCTCGTTTGTGGGGATTCTACTGGTACGCCTGGCTTCGTCGATTTATCTTCGTAACCTGGATCATTTTCATAGGCGTCAGTCGGTAGCACCGTTACAATAACGTTAGCTCTATCTGTCGTCTCATCTGGATAGCGTACTGTTACTGGAATATCCACTTTTAAACCTGGTTTTGCATTTGACGGTGGCGTCGCTGTCACTTTACCTGTATTTCGATCCACAGTTACCGTCCAACCTGCTGGTGGCGTCGCTGGTCCTTCAAATGTTGTACCTGTTGGTAAGTCTTTATCTCTCGTTTGTGGGGATTCCACTGGCACGCCTGGCTTCGTCGATTTGTCTTCATAACCCGGATCATTAGCTTGTGCATCATTTGGTGTAACGGTTATATGCACATTTGGTGTATCTATTGACTTATCAGGATAATGTACCTTGACTATAATTTCCACTTTTGTATTTGGTTTGGCATCCGCTGGTGGCGTTGCTGTCACTTTACCCGTGTTTCGATCTACATTAACCGTCCAACCTGCTGGTGGCGTAGCTGGTCCTTCGAATGTTGTACCTGATGGTAAGTCTTTATCTCTCGTTTGTGGAGATTCTACTGGTACGCCTGGTTTTGTCTTTTTATCTTCATAACCTGGATCGTTAGCTTGCGCATCAGTCGGTAGCACTGTTACATTGACGTTAGCTCTGTCTGTTGAATGATCAGGATAATTTATCGTAACTGGAATAGACACTCTAGTGTTTGGTTCCGCGTTCGCTGGTGGCGTCGCTGTCACTTTACCCGTGTTTCGATCTACATTAACCGTCCAACCTGCTGGTGGCGTCGCTGGTCCTTCGAATGTTGTACCTGATGGTAACGCAGTATCTTTCGTTTGTGGAACTTCGACCGTTACTCCCGGTTTCGTTGTTATATCATTATATCCTGGCGCATGCTCGTCTGCCTCTAGCGCAGCAGGTCCATATTCTGACACTGCAGAATCTATAGCAATATTAAATACAGATTCGCTATGAAGACTAGGATCCATTGTGCTCGTTACAGCATAATTATATTCTTTATTTCTATCTATACCTAACGTAGCTATATCTGTTGACCATGTGTTATTGAGGTAGTTAACAGTTAATGTACCTGTTGAAGCGCTATATCTTAATGTAATAGGGTTCAAGTTAGCTCCATCAATATTTTTACCTACACCAGTTTGTCTTTGAAATTTATTAGCATAGTTAAAAGACTTATGTTCACCTACATTTTGTGAGTTACCGCTTGCATCGTTTTTAACGAAGGATCCATAACCTTCAAGGTTTTGGCCTGGTTTCATAAAACCCTTATCCGTAGCTAGATTATACATAGTGTCAATTTTAAATCCTGCAGCGTTCGGTAGACCTTTAGCGGCAGTTATTCCACCCAATCGTGAAAAGTCTGAGATATTGTTCTCTGCGAACATAAAGCCCCAGCCGTCTGCATTAGATGTATTTCCTTGGTAATTATTGCCAATATCGTAAGTAAAGGTAAAGTCTTTGTTAAAGCTGATCTTATCTTTAAGTAAGAAACCAGTCTTGCTCCCAGCTTTAAGCGCTAATGAATACGTATCCACATATTCATTGTTACCTACGTAAAAACTATCGTGGCGTGGAGCACCTAACATTGTATAAGCGCTATCTAACCCATTTACACGTTTCAAGTTTCCTTGCGCCGCTCTGAAGACAGGCCCATTCTCCACTCTTCTAAAGCCAGTATAACTTGTTGTAGCTTTAGGCTGCTGGTTACGAGCGTCACTATAATCTTTTAACGCTTTATATAAGACAGCTTTTTCAACTTCTGCAGTACTCGCTTTGTCAACATCTAAATCTTTCACAGCCGCTTGCGCTTCACTTGATGACACGCCTGTTGCTTCTGCGTAAAGGTCAGCTGCTACACTACGAGCATCAGCTGTCTTCTGCTTAGTTGTTTCATCTTCTTTGTTATTAGAAGATTGTGATAATTCTTTTTCCGTTTTATTTTGACTTTCTAATGAATTTGCTTGATTATCTTTTTTATCTTTAACAGAATCATCTTGAGTTACCGAGCTATCTTCTGAAGAACTAGCCTCTTCTTTAACTTCCTCTGAAGTAGTAGTTTGTTTATCTTTTGCACTATCTGTCTTTAGCTCTTCACTATCTTCCTTTGGCTTATCACTATCTTGAGTCACTTCTTTACGATCGTCTACTTGCTTCTCGTTATCGCCATTAGTCTTGTTACGCTCATGTTCAGTAATATCTTGAGATTGGCTCTCTTCTGATGACTCAGCATCTGTTTGAACTTTATCTGTCTGCGGATCTTGTGACGTTGTTTCTGATGTTAGTGGAGTAGATTGTGTTTCATCCGAACTATCATCTTCAGTGGTACGCTCATCTTTATCTTTGTTGCCCACAGGTTGGCTACTATTTTCTTTATTTTCTTCTGCAGCTCTAGCTTCACTGTTAGCACCAAAGATTAGTGTAGCACCGATTAGTATGGATGCTGTTCCTACGGTAAAACGTCGAATAGAATATCTATTTTGTCTATTCGGTAGGAAATCTAATCTCCTCTTTCTTTTCTTATTGTTCAAAGATTGATCCTCCCCATAGTATTTGATTTAAAATCCTTGAAGTCGAAATCTGACAGAATTAATATACCACACAATTAAAACAGGCACCAGTGTTTTTATAACCAACTTAATTTTAAATAAAATTTATACTACTAGATATATTGTTATTTTTATGCATTTATGTTTAAGAGTTCCTTTATTTTAATTAGTGAAATAATAATCTTGACAGTAAGACTTATAGAGCTAAATATTTAATAAGTATAAATATGAACATAGGTGCCGGCACGGTGCTGTTTTTTACTCTTAAAATTCAATAAGTAGCATAATTTAACAATTGTATAAGTAAGCATTGGGGGAGTCTTTAATTAAACCAAGTCCATTGAATTAGTCTGTTTTTTCTATTCAATTTAAAAAGCGTAATTTGATTAGCGTATAGTCGTTTAAAGTTCTTGAATATCTCACTAAAATTTCTTGTATTTATTATCGACAAACTTTACCAGTACGACTAACAATTTAATTTAATCCCCTTAATAGTAAGGTCACTATGTAGAGCATTGAGATTTAACCTAAAAAAAGGAGCGGGACAGAAATCTAATTGGAATAAAAGATTTCTGTCCCGCTCCAGCAAGGATGACTAGAATTGAAAAAAGCTTGATACAAGCGCATTTTCAAATCAGTCATCTACTGCCGAGATGTTGAAGAGGCTGGGATTTATGTCCCAGCCTCTTCCTTCTCTCTACATATCACATTATTTGTTATCAGGGTTTTTAATGTGAAGGTCATCTGATTTTTCTTGAATATCTTCTTTAATATCATCCGCTTTATGTTCTTTCCCGAACCGAGGTTGTTGCTCTTCATTCGCATTAGCTTCCGTAAAGTTATGATTATCTGAATTACCACGTTGGTTCAGTTGTTCGTCTTTTTTCGTAGTACCAAATTGAGTTGGTTCCTCTTGTTCAGAATTTGCTTCAGTAAACCCAGGACGAGCATTCTCACTATGTGACTCACGATTTGAATGATCTACGTTTTGATTTACAGTTCTGCTTTCAGCGTCGCGATTGTTTGAGTTCGTGTGACGAGAATCTTCCTTATTATAATCGTTGCGATAATTCTCATCTTTACTACCCTCATATTTATTCTCTTGATCTGAACCCTTAGGCTTTCTCACTAATAACATAATACCTGCTATGACGAAGAGAATTGTAACTATGAAATTGAAACAACCTAAAACGACTAGGCCAGCGATGATTAATAATATTCCTGCCCAAATTCTACTTTTCTTAATTAAGAATAAAGCTATAAGGGCTAATATAGTTGAAATAATCATTGTTGTTAGAGCGGTATTTGCGAAAGAGCTCAGCACGTTAGCCCCTTCTTTAGCCTCCTCAATACTTTGACCTGATTTAGCAGCACTGTCTTTCACATCGCTGTCATTTAAAAATGGTTTGATTACCGCAAAGAATATAATGCCGATAATTGAAATGATAATCCCAATCCAAGTTAGGACCTTTTCACCAGTTCTTTTAATCATGTATGTTACCTCCTTGTTCTTTACTTATCCCCTATTTAAAATCAAATAATCTTAAATTACAAATATTTATAAATTATTAATAACTATTTTTATTATTTATAGATATTTATTGAGCAATGATTTAGAAATATGACAATAATCTTTAGGATGTTTCGCTAAACGATCTTGATGTTCTTCTGCACTTTTGATGTAGTTTATCAGAGGAAGGACTTCTGTGGTCACTAAATGATGATCATCTATCTGGTCAATAAAAGCTTGTGCTTCTTTCAAATGTTTCTCTTCCTTACTATATAAACCCGTTCGGTATTTAATCCCTCTGTCTGCCCCTTGTTGGTATAAACTGTAAGGATCAATAATCTCAAATAAATAATACATTAAGTCAGTTACCGTTGTTCGATTAGGATCAAATGTCGTCTTAACTACTTCAACATAGCCATCATAAGGGCCATCCAGCGTTTGAGTTAGGCCGTTAGCTCTGCCTGCTTCAGTATCTACTACACCAGGTAAGGTCTTTACGAATGCTTGGACGCCCCATAAACATCCGCCGGCGAGATAAACTGTTTCCATACTTCTTCTCTCCCTATAAAGATTTAATCGCGCATAGTTTCTCTAGAATATCACTTATCTTTGTACTAAGAAACTCCTATTCACTAAAATAATTACCACAACATTTTATAAAGAAGGAAATAAAATCATTATCGATTGATGTTATTGAAGTTATTATATACTTTTATATATTAAGTTTACTATAACTAGTTTAACGGTAAGCGTACTATACTTACTGAAATAAATCGTGTGTAAGTATAACTTTTGAACTTTAAATGAGTATCTCGTTATACTGGTATTTAGAGAAAGGCTTGCGTGAATAGGCATATTACTGGCGGTCCCAATACTTATTGGGAGGATGATATTGCATGTCTGAGCAAGACCATTTTGACATAGCTCTCGATCCCAAAGAACTCAATATCGACTGGAATAAGGCTACTGTAGATGAAGAGGAACTTCTCGAAGCAGGTTTCCCTTTAGCCTTACTAGTCAATTGGGTCGAGAACCAAATCATTGCACCTTTCTCTATCGAAAACAGTAAACGCCATTTCTACACTAAAGAAGTGTTCAAGGCGACTGTTTATCATGTCATGAGCCAGAACGCTCAAGATAATGATAAGAAAGTTATGGACTAACCACTGGTTGGTCCATCTTTCTTGTACTCAATATCTCGCTTACTGAACGACTACTAAACTGTAGCTTCTGTTATTTCTTTACCTTTTTAAGCTCCCCAAACTGAGCAATCCTTTTAATATATTGTATGTAATCGCTAATGAATAAATTAGAACTATAAAGTTTGAATCAACTATCCTCTGGCAAATTGAGGCGTATTTAAATTTACTGACACAAACGCATCTCTTCTTCACTCGTGCCGAGTATATATTTTGTTTTCACCATTTAAGCGTAACCTATTTTAATGATAGAGAGACACTAATTTTACCTATCATAACATTAAAGTTATGAATTTATAGGTAAATTATATTAGTGATATACAAAGTGAAGTGTTAATATGAGAGACAAAAGGAGGAATTGAAAATGAATTATTCACCAAAACAAGGCACAAGAAGTCATGGTTTACCTCACGACCCTTTCAAGAGTAGTACTGTTCCTAGACCTATAGGTTGGATTTCAACCACTTCTAAGGATGGAAATGATAACTTAGCTCCATACAGTCAATACCAAAACTTAACGTGGGATCCTCCTATGGTTATGTTCGCATCTAATCAATCTGTATTAGGGGATCACGAACGTAAAGATACAGTTAAAAATATAGAAGAGACGGGCTGGTTCGTATGGAACATGGCAACATATGATTTACGCGAGGCTGTTAACTTATCAGCTAAGGCTTTAGACCCTGAAGTAGACGAATTTGAGTATGCAGGTGTGACGAAGGAATCTTGTATCGATGCACCTGGTCCGCGAGTTAAGGAATCACCTATTCACTTCGAATGTGAATATGTTCAAACTATTCGTATCCCTACAGGTGATCCTGTCTCAACAGTAGATATTATTATTGGCCGTGTAGCGCAAGTTCATATAGATGATAACTTCATTACTGACGAAGGTAAAATCGATATCCCTTCTATACGTCCTATCGCTCGTTTAGGTTATTACGACTACACAGTGGTAGACAAAATCTTCGAGATGAAAGCTCCAGCAGCTTCAAAAGAAGAATTAGCTGGTCTTGAAGGACGGAATTTTGATAATAAATCAGACGAATAATAATAAATAAACAGAGGAAGTCAGGACAAAAGCGTTGAGGATTTGAGCAGGGGGCCCCAACACAAAGAAACTGGTAAACCAGTTTCAACAAGCAATGCGAGTTGGGGTGGGGCCCCAACACAAAGAAACTGGTAATCAGTTTCCACAAGCACAGCGAGTTGGGGCGGCCCTATAAAAGCGAATCCGGAGACTGGGACGTAAAGGTCTTTGACTAGAGAGAAAGAGGCTGGGACATAAATCCCAGCCTCTTCAACATCTCGGCAGTAGATGGCTGATTTGAAAACGCGCTTGTATCAAGCTTTTTTCAATTCTAGTCATCCTTGCCGGGGCAGGACTACGAAATCTTTTTATTTAAATTAGATTTCTGTCCCGCCCCCGAATCGTGAGCGTTTCTGTCGTAAATCCTGCTTTTCGGACGCCGTTCATCGGTTTCCCAGCGCACAAAAACTTGATGCCTCAACCTCTTCTTCATAGCTCATCTAAAACTATCTTCTAAGATGACACGTTCGTATTAAGATGTTTATAGCGTTTTTGTACAAAATAGTATAGCACCATAGCGAGCAATACTACTACAGCGATACTGATATAGAGCGCTCGATAACCTATAGCTGAAATTACAAAGCCTAATACAAACGGACCTATGCCGGAACCTAAATCGAGACAAATAAAGAAAGTTGATGTTGCTAATCCCATCTTATCTGCTGGTGATTGTTGAATAGCTAAAGTCTGACTACTTGGTACTAAAGTGCCATAACCTATGCCTACGAATATAGCTGCAAGCATAAATAGCCATGTGTTCATAGCCCCTGATAATGTTAGAAGTCCTAAAGCAAATAAGATAAACGTCGGAAAAATAATGTAGTTGGGGCCTTTGTGATCGAATATTTTACCTGTAAAAGGCCGTGATACAAATGAAATAACTGCATAGCAAATAAAGAATAAACTTGATGCTGTCACTAGATCCATGGTCTCTGCGAAACTTTTAATATAAGAAAGAATACTTGAATAACATATACCTATGATAAAAATAACGATTGAGATCGGTAACGCTTCTGGTTGTAAATATGCTCGCCACCCTTTAGGTTTCGCTAACTGTTCGTCCTCAGTAGGTCTTGCTATCGGGATACGTTTAATAAATAGCGTTAATATGAAAGCAATCACTATAAAAATTAAACCAAATAAGAAGATTTGTTGAAAGTTTGCTTGTTGTGATATGAGAATACCTACAAATGGCCCTATAGCAGAAGCAAGTATATTACTTAAAGAATAATACCCTATACCTTCGCCCTTTCGCTCAGCTGGCACAACTTTAGAAGCCATTGAGCTCGTAGCATTCGATCCTACTCCAAATGCCAAACCGTGAAGAAAGCGCACGATGTAAAGCAATAGTAATGAGACAGCCACGTAGTATAGAACAACTGCTATAAATGAAAAGATTACTCCAAATATCAACATGTATTTGAGTTGTACCGAATCGATAAACCTGCCAGCAACTAATCGACCAAACAACATACCTATAATAAATATTCCAGCAGCGAGCCCACCTAAACTTTCACTCGTGTGGAATTCATGTATCGTATAAGATGTCACTGTCACAAATAGCGCAAAGTGTACCATATACATTAAAAAGTTAACAACAGTGACGTTGATAAAGTCTTTCGTCCAGAGAGGCTGCTGTACAGTTTGATCTTCAGTCATGTTAACCACCTCGTCTTATATATGAATAAATTGCGTGATTGATTCCATATATCCTTTTTACGAATAATGACTATCCAAAACCTGGAACACGACTATATAGAGACTAAAAGTATTCTTTCTCAAAAAGTTATTAAACAAGGTGAGTTGTCATAAAAAATGGTAAGCAAGTTGAGCGGTCTTGAGAGAGAGGATTATATTTAGGAGGTGTGAGAATATCGCTGTTATTGTTTCAAATATAATGAAAACTATAATTAGAAGTACTTCAAACGTCAAATTAACCAAAAGTTTTTAGAATCATAAACTAAAAAAACTATAGTCAAAGAAAAATTAATGTAGAACCCCGTTTTGTATTTATAACGGCTAGTTTCGGTTACAATTGAATGTCGATTAAAGGCATCAATAAAGTTAAAAGAGAACTTAGTTTTGTATTAATTGCACCTAATATAAGAAAACTAGTAGCTCAACGTCCTAACTATCATCAAAATATTAATGAAAAAGGGAGCGGGACAGAAATCTAATTTGAATAAAAAGATTTCTGTCCCGCTCCTTCATTTTTAATCTCTAGAGCATTTCTGTCCAGACACTTCTCTTTTTTACATAAACATATCCTCAAACACAGCTAGAGAACGTTTAACCGTTTCGATATACTCTTCTTTAACTAATGGTTGCGCATTAAAGTATTCTAATATGTTTTCTGGTAAGGTTTCTTCTCTGGGGAAATTAACATCTTGTTCTACGTAGTCTGCAAGCTTTCCTAATGGCGTGTCATCTCCCACGAAACTTTGCAAAAATTCGTAAAAACTCATGACTTCACCTCAAAATCTTACAGCTGTCATAATCGAATCCTGGGGGCGCACTAAAAGTTTAGTATTCCTTTCGCTTTACTCGGAGTTCGCATTTAGCTTGTGATACCTTACTATAATTTTAACAGATATCTTATCAAATTGTTAATAGTAATAATGTTACATTTTATTGTACATTATTCTTTATTTAAAGCTTTTTAAAAAACAATCTACCTATAGGCTGTGCAGTTGAGTTATGACCTCAACTGGTATCTAACTTTTTATATTGTATTGTTTTTTATTTTAACACTAAATTGAGTTGTTTAGATAGTCATTTAACATAATTTTACTGTATATGTAATATTTAATGCAAATTATCCTTGTTAAGGTTGAATATACTCCTGAGGTCGGCACAAAAGCATTGAGGATGTGAGCAGGAGCGAGACTACGAAATCTTTTTATTCAAATTAAATTTCTGTCCCGCTTCCGAATCATGAGCGTTTCTATCGACAATACTGAATTTGAGACGCCGTAAATCGGTTGTCCAGAGCGCAGAAACCTGAAGTCTCAATCTGTAAATCAACGTTTAAATTAAATCTTTTATCTCTTTTGTCTTAAAGTAACGGCATATACACTCCCTACTTGTCTAGCAATTAGAATAATCATTTACCATACTTATAGCGCTTAATTGAAAATAACAGTAATTTAATCTTAATAAAAGAACGAGGTGGCAATATTCAATCATTTACCATCTCGTTCAATTTCGTGCACCCGTTATATTGTATTCGATTTGTAGATTAATTATACGTCGTCCTTTTCTTAAACAAGAAACAACGTTAAGCTAAGCGCGAAAAATTATAGTTCATCACATGTGACGCGTCATTTTATACTACCCCACATGGATCCCAGATGATTTGTAGATTTATTCCAAGTTCTAATAGGTAAATAACGTCGACCCTTATTTGAATCGTAACCTAACCAAACGTAACCGTCTTGTTTCATCACTTCATCATATTGAATCGTTTGTCCTGCTTTCAACGTACCGCCACGTGGCATAGTGATAAATGGCCCTGTCTTGCGTGTAATTATTGAAGTGTTAGCCGTAAATGAAGCGTGCTCCTCTTTGTATAAAGTTCCATATTGATTTTCCTTAAAGCCGTTTGTATTAGAAGAGTTAGAACCTTCAGAAGCATTGGCATAACCTAGCGACTGCAGAAATGGTAAAGGGTTCTCAGCTGTTTCATTACTTGCGACGCCATTCATGCGTTGGAAATGTAAATGTGGTCCAGTTGAAGCGCCAGTATTACCCGAGTAACCGATAATTTGACCGGTTTGAATCTGTTGACCCGCCTTGACATTGAATCCGTTTAAGTGCATATAGAATTGTGTATGTAGACCGTCTGGTTCTTGTACAGTAATTGTGTTTCCACCACCCATCGGATCCCAGCCAGCATATTGGACGGTTCCTCCTGTAATCGCTTGTACTGGTGTCCCGAGGTTCATTGGAAAGTCCATTCCATAATGCATACCATTATTATTAGGTAAATCGTAAGGACCAAAGCCATAAGATACGTAATAGTTATTTAGCCATTCAGCTGAACCGTAGTCTGATGCATAAGTCCCTGTTTCTGGTTGAATCTGTTGGTGGGTCACCGAATCTTTAGTTTGTGAAGTTGCTTCACTTTCTGCAGCTCGTGCTGAATGACTCGCCCCTGCAAATATTAATAGCCCAATAGTTATGGAAGCTACTCCTAATGCACATTTTCGTATAGCAAAGGATGAAGTTCGACTACATCTATTTAACTTCATTATAGATACACTCCTGTTTTTAAATTCAAATTACATTGTTACATTTTAACAATAAAATAGCCATTAAATTTAAATATCAAATTATTACAATTTGAAAAAGAGTGCAATATAGTCTCTCCGCAGACACATTCTGTTGTTCGGCATTTAATATGAAACCTAGATGTTATCAGAAAGCTACATATTGGCATGTTAAATAACAACACCAAAGCTAGGTCTAACTAATCTCGATTCATTTATCTCGTTAACGCTCCATCCTTTAAATAAAAGACTTGATCACAATAGGAAGTTAATCGTTCATCATGAGTTACTATTATACATGCTTTATTGCGCTTTTTCGTTTCTGTACGTAGAATCTCTATAACTTTCATCGCATTATCGGTATCCAGAGAAGCTGTAGGTTCATCTGCTAGTATGAGTGAAGGGTTCGTATAGAGCGCTTTAATAATCGCCACTCTCTGTTTCTGCCCTCCTGATATTTGGTTAGGAAGCTTATGCGTTACAGAGCTTAGGCCGAGACTATCCAGCATTGTTGCTAACTCGTTTTCACTTAAGACTTCCTTCTTTTCTTTACGCAATAACTTAAATTGTTGTTTCACTGTTAAAAAAGGCACAAGATTAGATGTTTGTAAGATAAAGCCTACCTCTTTCATACGCAGTTGAGAAAGCTGTTTCTGGTTAAGCGATGTAATCTCAGTACCATTTATATGAATTTTACCTGAAGTAGGTGTTTGTAATGCACCTGCCATAGTTAGAAAAGTGCTCTTACCTGACCCGGAAGGTCCGAGTATAGCGACGAGTTCCCCTCTCTCAACTCGTAAAGTACTGGGTTTAACCGCTTCAATCTCTTGGTCGCCGTCATTAAATGTCTTTGTAACTTGTTCAAAACTTAACATCTTTATACCTCCTAACCAATAGCTTTCAGTGGATCTATCTTTCTAATTGATAGTATTGAGAAGACGCTACCTAATAATGAAATGAGTATGAGCGCTATACCAAATATAATAAGCGTAACGGGGTCAAATTTAATAGGGACTGCATCCGGTAAAAACATGCTAGTTATAATTGTTAATATCAGTCCGATCAGCGTACCAATAAGTGAAAGTATCAACGTTTGAGATACCACGACTTTACTGAGGTAACCATTGGTAAATCCTTGTGCCTTCAATACACCGAATAAACTTTTCTTTTGTAAAGTCATCACGTAGAGGAAGACACCAATAACAGTCGCAGAGATAATAAACAAGAAAGTAATCATAAAGTTTAAAGTAAGATTCTGTGGTTTATAACCAGGTAAATGTTCTATAAATTGATTAATGCTCACTGCTTCTAATTGATGATGTAAGACGATGTCCTTCCACGCTTTATCTTTAATAACGACAGCATTCGTTTTCTCTTCAGTTAACTGTGGATTCACTTTCTTGATCGTTGCATTATCACAAAATAACACTGGTGAAGCATTATATTTAGCACTTTCTGTAAACCCTACTATTTTTAGCTTTTCATCCGATTGAGAAAGAGATACGTTATCCCCGATCTTAAACCCTTTATTTTTCAATGTCTCATCTGCTAAAACTTCATTATGACGATGAGGGTGTTCACCTTTAATCACCTTAGGCACCAGGAAAGAATTATTCTCTACGCCAAACAGTAAAGCGTTCTCTTCATGATGCTGATTAGAGATAATCACTCCAGTTTGTTTTAAGGTCGCTTTTTTATGAAATTGATTATTCACCTGGTCCTTGTTAAATAATGATTGCGCTACCGTTTGATTAGCATCTTTCTTCATAACTATAGCATCTGCATCCCACTGATTGATGTTTTCTGTATTCATACTTATGAGACCTTTGGCTAGTCCTGATAAGAGAAATAATAAATAGCTGATCAAGACAAGAATACAGATGATAAGACTGAACTTTAGTTTATTGCGTTTAATTTCATTCCATGCTAAGAACAAATGCTCCACCTACTCTCCTATTATTGAAGTATTCGACTTTCTAGTAAGTATTTTACATCGTATTTCTGAGCTAGTGCCTTTAGATATAGGCGTAGTTCATCACTATCGACCTGCTGTTGTTTATATTTACTTTTTAGCGATAAATACTGCTCTTTTTCTTCTGTCGTTGCTGCGTCCTTAAAGTATCCCCACATATGATCAGCAGAATTAATTACATTATTGCTCTTCGGAGTATAATTTAAAGCTTTAATAATGTATTGTTCTACTTTTTTATAAGAAGGGTCTTGCTTTAATAGCTCACGTATTTCATCATACATTCTATGGCTGTGCCAAAGTACTCTATATTTTTCAGTACGCCACAAGACTTCAATGCGTCCACGTTCTTTCATATCTTATTCTCCTTATACTACTTTTATATAATAGTAATTATATTCCCTTATTTAGGCTAAATCATCCCTCTTCTTTCTACTTATTCTACTACCCTAAGTGTAATCAGAAAAATGAGTGGGTAATGTACTAATGAGGTGATTAGAATATGAGTAGAGAACAAGTAAAAACAGAAATTGAAAACATATTAGAACAGTCCAAAGTAGGTGTCCTTTCCACCGCTCATAATAATGTGCCAAACAGTAGATATATGATTTTCTACAATGATGATTTTACGCTCTATACTAAAACGAATATCGAATCAAATAAAATTCAAGAGTTTAAAGATAATCCTCGTGCACATATCTTACTAGGATACGATGATACTCAAAATCGCAGTTTCTTAGAAATTGATGCAGAAGTTGAAATTCTTAAAGATCAAGAAACAATTGATTGGTTGTGGGAGAAACAAGATAAGTCATTCTTCGATTCTAAAGATGATCCTGATTTATGTGTGATTAAAGCAACGCCTAAACAAGTCAAAGTAATGAATGACGATAAAGTAAACTCACCTCGAACAATAGAATTAGATTAACTTTAAAAAGGGAGCGGGACAGAAATCTAATTTGAATAAAAGATTTCGTTGTCCCGCCCCGGCAAGGATGACTAGAATTGAAAAAAACTTGATACAAGCGCATTTTCAAATCAGTCATCTACTGCCAAGGCTGAAAGAGGCTGAGACATTACATTATGTCCCAGCCTCTGGCTTCGCTTTTATAGGGCTGCCCCAACCCGCTGTGCTTGTGGAAACTGGTTTATCAGTTTCTCTGTGTTTGGGCCCCACCCCAACTTGCAGTGCTTGTTGAAACTGGTTTACCAGTTTCTTTGTGTTGGGGCCCCACCCCAACTCGCATTGCTTGTTGAAACTGGTTTACCAGTTTCTCTGTGTTGGGGCCCCATGCTCAAATCCTAAATGCTTTTGTCTCGACCTCGTGTTACATCTTTCTTCTTTTCGTTACGTTGCTAACTACTTTCCTATGTATTTTTACTTATCAATATTATAGTCTAGCATTTATGAAGTAATCTTTAGCGAAATTGTTATCAAGACGCAATAAAGCCACTCAATTGAAGAACTGACATCTCTAATCATCTTCAATGAGCGGCTTAATTAATTAATGTCCCGTCATCCAAGGCCGTGCGTTTTTATTCGGTTGTCGTTGCTGCTTCGGCAAATCTTTCCCTTTAACCAGACGCGGTTCTTGACCTCGTTCAATACGTTTCTTCAATTTCGAATCCATACGCGTGGTTTGAATTGTATTGAAGACGCGTTTCGCTTCAGCTCCACACTGAGGACACTTAGCTATGTCATGGTTATCATTCATAGACTGTCTGATAGTAAATTCAGTACAGTTTGGACAATTATACGTATAATTAGGCATTATTCTTCAGGATCCAACTTCGGCATGATATCGCCTTTAAATATTTCGCGCGGGATCGCAATTGTACAGCAAGAGTTAGGCACATCTACAATGCCAGCTACGGTACCTTGAACAGGAGCTGATCCTAGAAGCATAAAGGCTTGTTCTCCTGTAAATCCTCTCGTCTTTAAAAATTCAATTGCATTTAAGCACGCATTTCTATAAGCTGTATTTGCATTTAAGTATGTTTGTTCTCCACTAAATTCATCCACAGAAATACCTTCAAATACTAGATAATCTGAATAATTCGGTAAGAGCGGGCTCGGTTTAAACGCTGGATTTTTCTTAATGTGATATTTATCCATTCCGCCTTTAATCACATTCACTCGCAGGTCGACCCATCCTGGCATTTCTATACCGCCACAGAAAGTAATCTCACCGTCACCTTGAGAGAAGTGTAAGTCACCAACTGACAATTTCGCTCCATCTACGTAGACTGGGAAGAATACACGTGAACCTCTAGATAAGTTCTTTATGTCACAGTTACCACCATTCTCGCGTGGAGGGACAGTACGGGCACCTTCTTTAGCTACTTTATCAAACGCTTTGCCTTTTAACGTTCCAGCGACAACTTGATCCGTATCAGGTAAGTATGCAAATGGTGGCTCGCGATCAGGATCTTGGTCAACAAGTTTCTGCTCTCTACGGTTCCATTCGTCCAACATTTCTTGTGAAGGCGCTACACCGATAAGACCTGGATGGATTACACCAGCAAATTCTACACCAGGCACATGACGACTCGTCGCGTAAACGCCATTGAAATCCCAAATTGATTTCTGTGCGTCAGGGTAGTGATCTACTAAGAAGCTTCCTCCATTCGTCTTATCAAAGATTCCATTGAAGCCCCATTCGTGTTCCGGAAATGCCCCGATATCTAGAATATCAACAACGAGTAAATCGCCTGGTTCAACTCCGTTAACATGTACTGGACCACTTAATACGTGTACGCGGTTTAAGTTAGCATATTTGATGTCACTTGGATCGTCATTATTACCTACTTGACCATCCGTCCAGTCTAAACACTCCATTCTGAAAGATTCCCCCGGATCTACTGAGAATGCAGCTGGTATGTCTGGATGCCACCGATTATGTCCTGGATGATCTTGCTGGTCCATTTTTTTATTTAAGTCGATATTAAATAATTTCTTTGGCATGTGTAATTCCCCCTTAAATAATTACTAAATCATGCGTGACTGAAACCTTCTGTTAAGTAAACGATAGCATATTTACGTCCTATTGTTTACTAATAGTATGAATCAGTATGTGAGACAAGATTCTATATAATTACACTGTCTCATCTTGAACCAATCGACTAAAGCACTCAAAAGCGAGATTGCAATACCATTCGAATTCAAACCACTACTACTGCGTATGGAGCTCACAAATCTTCTCGCGATGACATCTCAGCTTAATCATTAATTAATCGTCTCGCTTCACTAACCCTCGCCAACTAGCCCGTACGACAGCAATAATTATTACATTCAATACTATATTATTATTCGACAGTTGGGAAGTAATATTTAACACTTAGGAAACAATAAATTAACTTTCTCCTTACAAAATTCAACTTAATTTAATATTACGACTTTATATTTACAATAAATTTACAGTTACGCACTCTAAAGGTACATTTGAGCAAAATAATATCAACTTGAGACGTAAATAATAACTTAGCGTTTTCGAAATTCTAGAAGTATCCCACATTAACTTCCCACCCTCAAGTCCCGATTTCGTCTCAATCTCCCCTACCATGATTCTATACATCGATTTAAACTACATAATAGAAAAGGATAGTCAGTTAGGAACGCAGTTATTTCATGGTTTAATATGAGATAAACGGGAAAATTAATTATGAAATCATTAAGGAGTGATATGAAATGAGTATGATTGATGAACGGATGGCGAAAGATATCGAAGAGAAATCTTCTCGTGCCGAAGGTGATATCGATTGTAATTCTGAAAGAGAAATGCAGCAGAATGCATTTGAGCGATTAGGTAAGGACTCGGTTATTATTGAAACATTGGTCATAATGAACGTAGTCTTTGCTGTAGCAACTTTCGGTTTAATTGGTGCACTTATATATGCGCTTAAAAAAGACTAATTTATCCCAATACTCACGAGTAATTACTAAACACTACATTTCTTTATATAATTAAGTGATATTTTCTGTTGACTTAATGTGAGCAGAGGCGAATTCTATCTATGATGTGATTAGAGTTCGTCTCTGCTCTTTTTTTATAATTAATAATAAATGTATCTTAAGTTATACTAAACATTTATTGTTCAATATTTATTTTTGATAAGATGGTAAGAAGAAAAAATTTAATTCAATAACTATAAGGGGGTCCCCATATGAGTAAGGTACTAGTTATAAATGTCGGGTCAGAAGGTCATGTAAACCCTACTATTTCTTTGATGAACTACTTAACTCAACAAGGAGAAGACATCGTATACTACGCTTCAGAACAGTTCGCTGATAAACTTGAGAATACAGGAGTAGAAGTTCGTACAATTTCTACCGAGTCTATCATGACAGAATTTCGAGCTTACGGTAATGAGAACTTATTCCAAGTGATTAATGGGTTATTACGTACCGCCGATATTATCATCCCGCGTCTTTTGAGCGATATCGAAAGTGAGCATTATGATTACGTCATTTATGATTCAATGTTCAGCCTAGGATGGTGTATCGCTCAACACATGGATATACCATCTATCTCACTTTATACATCGTTTGCGGAAAGCAAAGCGACATTTGATAAAAAGTTTAATAATATGGCTAAAAGCTTAAGTGAAGAAGAGCTCAATACAGTAGATGAGATTTTCAGTGAACTCAAACATCATGTGGAGTCTACATATGACGTGACCATTCCATCGAGATATGAGGTCATGTATAACCCTGCTGACTTAAACATAAGTTTTATGCTTAAAGGTTTCCAACCTGACTTAGACCTGATCCCGGAAGACCAATTTATTTTTGCGGGTCCTTCCTTGAGGCTTAATGAAAAGAATCTCGATGTCCTAGATTCAATTGATGAGTCTAAACCCCTAATTTATATTTCGCTCGGTACTGTTTTCAACAGTAACCATGTGTTCTTTAAACAGTGCGTTGAAGCTTTTACAGATTTAGATGTTAACGTCATCATGTCAGTGGGTCATAATAATTCAATAGATGATTTAGGTTCTCTGCCTGACCATTTTATAGTTAAAAATTATGTGCCTCAGCTAGCGGTACTTAAAAAAGCAGACTTGTTCTTAACTCATGGTGGTATGAATAGTACAAACGAAGCACTGGTTTACAAAGTACCAATGATGGCCTTTCCTCAAGGTGCTGACCAGCCATTTGTCTCTAAACAAATTGAAGGCCTACAATTAGGCGCTAGAATGAATAGTGCTGAAACGAACGCTGCGGCAATTAAACAAGAAGCAACTGCATTATTAAACAATTTAGACTTATATAAGAAGAATATTCAAAGCATTAACGAGCAACACCCATACACGCAACCAGGTTATCAAGTAGCAGCAAAAGCTATATTAGATTATGTCAATAAGAACTAGTTACTTCATTAGATGATAAATTGAGTTCACTTAGTAAATGTTAAAGTTCTAATTAATACTTTACTAAGTTACTCAATATATGATGATGAATTGAATTGAGGTGCTACTTCTTACCATCCATAGATGATGCTAAACCTTATCTCTATGACTATTCTATCTGAACACAAAATAGAAAAGTTCAAACGCATGTTGCTACGAGGACTAAATAAAGTAGAACGTGGAGTGGATTTCGTCCCTATAGTAGTAAATGTAAAGAAATGAGTAGTAAAAACTTCGAGATTTATCGTAAATTTATACGAAGACCTCGAAGTTTTTCAGTTATTAAAATGTTTCTGACTGCTTAAATATATTAATAATTTACTATATAGTAGCTGGTTGAATAGTAAATACGTTAGTAATAGCATTTGAGTGTTGTAATGAGCTTTGGAGGAACACTTTATTTCTCTTTAAACATCTCCTCAAGGCTTAATAATTACTGAACTAAACTGTATAGACTCTGCCAAGACTAAATGAGTCTGTAAATTTGAGTAACTTCCATAGAATATTTTAAAGCACAAGAAAAAGTAGTAAATGCTCAATTTCATCGTATCAACTTTCGATTTACTAATCTTCACACATTAAGTATTTACGTTCGTAAGTACTTAATATATGATAAATATAAGGAGATGATACCATGTCTGAAACGTTAATTGATATCAAAAAAACATCTGAACGTGTATTCAAAAATGGAAATAGTAAAGCCATAAGTTTAAGCAAACAAACCATTCAACTAGTCGATTTTGAAGTAGGAGATAAAGTTGAAGTACAAGAAATGAATGGTGGTTTATTCATTACAAAAAAAGAAGATACAATCAAAGATAGAATAACAAACTTTTTCAAAAAAGGTGGGAAATACACCGAATCAGAAATAGATTTCGGCGAAAGTGTAGGTCGAGAAATATGAGTATCAAACAGTTCGATATACTCTATATCGACCTAGACCCCACACGAGGGCGTGAAAAACAGAAGATACGACCATGCTTAGTAGTCAATAATCAAATGACAATAGACGGAACTGACTTCGTTTGGATATTACCAATCACAAGTCGTGATGTGAGATTTCCGACGGATATAGAAGTTAAAACTAAAAATGGATTAGTTACAGGTGTTATAGATACCATTCAGATACGTGCTTTAGATCTTAATGCTCATTATCATAATTACAAAGATGAGTTACAAGAAAATTTAAAAAACGACGTCATAAAAGCGATACAGACGTATATCAAACCCATACCATGAAGTGATGGGTTTGTATATTTACCATATGTGATTTTTTTAATGTTCTCTTTTTCATCATCAATCGTCATATCTGTATACTTTAAACGATTTTTATTACCAAACTTAGGCTCTAATGTTTTTTTGAAGTTTTCTTCTAAATCATAAAAGTCATTATATTGGTTTTCCCCTATTTTTATCAATGTACTTACCCCTTACCACAATCATTTTTATAATTAATTATACACTAGCTTAGTGGTATAATGACACATGTCATCAACAATCCTAACTGTTGAAATAGGACAAGTTAGGAGGTGCTAGCAATATGTCTGTATTAGCAATTATTTACTCAACACTTATTGCGCCAATAGTTATTGGCATAGTTCATACGACTTATAAACATTGGTTGAATAATCGTAAGCGTTGATGGCTTTAAATAACCAGGCACTAAAAAACGCCATCTACTACGGCAATAGTAGATGGCGTTTGGTGCTTCAACATGTCTGTTGAAACAATTATTTCTCAACTTACTTACAGTATATCCTCTTTGTTATTGTTTGTAAAATCTTCTATATCTTCATAACTTTGTATTTTATAACTTTCATCTGATTTATGGTTCTGTTGCAAAGTTAGAAAAAACATCTAATTTCCTTTTTCATCATTTCAATGTTCGTTTAACTAGCTAACATATGACTGATTTCATGTCATGGCGAAAATCCGTAGATCTGAAGAGGCCTACGGTTCTTTTTATATAATCCGTAAATACATTCAATGCCTTTGAGTGTATTTTTGGCCGTATTGATACTTTGATACCTTGTCTTTCATACCTTAATATGACGATGATCTTGTTCAATGATATTATTAAGATATTTAGATGTACAATGGCAGTTAGGATTAAGCTTAAATTCTTTAATTACTTTAGTCATTGCGACCTTCGTTGAAGGTGCTTGATCTGTAATTACTATTTGGGGTCGACCAAATTGTTTAACAAGACGTTTTATAAACGCATATGCGGATTGATGATCTCGTTTTTTGCGCAACCAAATATCTAATGTATGTCCATCTGCATCAATTGCACGATACAGATAACACCACTGTCCTTTAATTTTGATATATGTCTCATCAATACGCCACTTATAATACACTTTTTTATGTTTCCTCTTCCAAATCTGATATAAAATAGGTGCATATTCTTGAACCCAACGATAAACGGTGGAGTGATGAACGTTCACACCACGTTCTCTTAATATTTCAGATATATCACGATAACTCAGTGCGTATCTTAAGTAGTAGCCAACGGCTACGGTTATGATATCTTGGTTAAATTGCTTATATCTGAAATAGTCCATAGAAAATACCTCTTTTTGTTAAAATTATACTAGAAAATTAACTTTGCAACAGAACCATTCATATTTATACCTCCTAAATCACAATAATAATTTTTTATTCATTCTAATACTAAGAAATTAGTAACCTATCATTTTGGCGTGAGGTTCATATGCATTTTCTATTTCTTCTAAATGTTCTTTTGATAGTTCTATGTTTAAAGATGACACAGCTTCTTCAATGTGTTTAATTTTAGTTGCTCCAATCACAGGTGCAGTTATATAATCTTTACTTAACATCCAAGCTAGTGATATTTGAGCCATAGAATAACCAGTTTCTTCAGAAATTTTTTCAATAGTATCAACGACTGGTTTATCAATAGATTTATTTTTACCCCACACATTTTTAGATATTTCATCTGTTTTTGAACGTTCTGTTTCCACCTCCCATGGGCGAGCAGTTCTACCACCAGCTAAAGGACTCCATGGAACAACTGCAATATTTGAGTCAGAAGCTAATGGCATTATTTCTCTTTCCTCTTCACGGTATAATAAATTGTATTGAGGCTGCACCGATGAAAATTTTGTCCATCCATTTATTTTTGCTATATTCTGCATTCTTTCTAATTGCCAAGCATCTAAGCTTGAAGCACCAATATATCTCGCCTTTCCACTTTTTACTACATCATGTAATGCTTCCATAGTTTCTTCCATAGGTGTTTGAGGATCTAAACGGTGAATTTGATATAAATCTACGTAGTCTAACTGTAGCCTTTCTAAACTATGATCAATTTCGGATAAGATTTCTTTTCTTGATAGTCCACCGCTATTCGGTTTTCCTGGTCTCATTGGAAAATTAACTTTAGTTGCTACAACAATATCATCTCTATTTAAACTAAATTTCTTTATTAATTTACCAGTCGTAATTTCACTAGTACCTGATTGATAAACGTTAGCTGTATCAAAATAGTTAATTCCAGAATCTATAGCCTTTTTAAAAACATCTTCCATATTCTTATCATTACTTGCCCATGGAAATAATCCATTTTCTACATTCGATTCTCCGAAACTCATCATTCCCAGTGCAATTTTAGATACGTCCATACCTGTATTTCCAAACTTATGATATTCCATTTTATCTCTCCTTTAAAGATTTAATAATAATGTTAATGTACAACTTGGAGTTAACTTCATGTCAAGAAAAATAGAAAATCAATTAATCTCTTGACTTGAAGTTAACTCCAAGTTTTAAGATAAGTTAAAATACTATATTTAAGGAGAGCTTATATATGAATATTTCAGAAGTGAGTCAAAAAATGAATATTTCAGCTGACACTCTACGCTATTACGAAAAAATTGGTGTTATACCTGAAATAGAACGTACTAATAGTGGAATTAGAAAATATAATGAAGATGATTTGAATTGGATTAATCTAGCAAAATGTATGCGTCAATCGGGTCTTTCGATAGAAGCACTGACTGAATATTTAAAGTTGTTTCAACAAGGTGAAAAAACGCAAGAAAAAAGATTAAGTATTTTATCAGAACAAAGAAAAATTTTAATTAGTAAAATACAACAAATGGAAAATACTCTACAATTGTTAGATAAAAAGATAGACTATTATGAAATATCATTGAAGCCTAAAGAAGAAGAATTGGATGTAAAGTCAGCTAAATTTAATTAAATAGAAAAGGAGAACTTTGTATGACAAAGATATTAATTATAGGTGCAGCAGGTCAAATCCCAAGATTTTTAATTCCTAAATTATTAGCTAACGGACATAAATTAGTATTATTTGCTAGAAATGCTTCACAAAGATTAAATCACTTACAACAAGACAATGTCGAAATCATAGATGGTGATTTGAAAAATAGACAACAATTGATGGAAGCAATGAAAGACGTAGATATAGTATATTCAAATACTTTAAGCAATGTAGAACAAGCTAAACCAATAGTTGAGACAATAGAAGATTTAAAAGTAAATCGCCTTATTGTAGCAAGTGTATTAGATATTTATGGTGAAGTCGTAGGAGAATTTGCTAAGTGGAATAGAATGATGGTCGGAAATGGAACACCAGAAAGAGCATCTGCAGCTGAAGTTGTAGAAAATTCAGCTATTAACTATACAATATTAAGGTTAACCTGGCTTTATGATCAAGAAGGAAAAAAATATGAAATAACTCATAAGGGTGACCCATTTTTAGGGGCTCAGGTGACGAGACAAGCTGTTGCACAACTAATAACTGATATTATAAATAATCCAAAAATGTATTCATATGAGAGTATTGGAGTGAATGAACCTAATACTAATTACGATAAGCCTAGTTTTTATTAGTAGTTAAATAACTAATTAATCTGAAAAGGAGAAATAATATGAATAATAAGGAAGACTCCTTTTTGTTAAAATTATACTATAAATTCAACTTTGCAACAGAACCATTTATGAACTTCAATATGTTTAGAGAAAAATATTTAAATATAAAAAGTCGCCTAAAAATAAAGTAGGCGACTTAAAAGACTAAAAAAAGAGTTTTAATATGTTTTAACTTTTCTTAGTTTATATGCTTTTGATGAAATATTAGGTAATGCATAAGGAGAAATTATATGAGAACCAGGATCATATATTGATTTTTTACTAGCTCCATATTTATAAGCTTGATAAACAATTTTAGAACAGTAAGTAGGATTTTTGGATTTTAAATTCATATTAATTCCATAGTTATATTTTTTCCTACATAATTTTTTTAGTCCAAGCAGCAGCTTTAGGTCCAGCTTTAGAATATTTTGAACGATATATTTTTAACTAAGATCCTTTTCCAGAATATCTTTTTTTAAACCAAGATAAACTATGTACAGCAGGGTGATGACCTGAACCATAAATATGTAAAATCTTTTTACTACTTATAGCAATTGCAGCATGTCCAGTTAAACCCCCAAGAACTAGTTTTATTAGAAATCAACACATCTCCCGCTCTTAAATGAAAAGCAGATCTATAACCTGTTCCATCAGAATCATTGGCTAGTGACTGTTCGCCTTGTTTACTTTCTTCTAAATACTTATTCCATTGTTCTTCATCAAAAGACTTTTCTAAAATACCTTTTTCCTTTAAATATTGATAATCTACAACATTAGAATTTTCAGCGTGCGCAGTTTCAAAAAATCCAACTGACGGAAAAGAAAGGATTAATATGAATGCAAGTACAAAAAATATTAACTTTTTCATTATTTCATTTTCTCCTTTACTTAATTTTATTTACAATTAAACATTGCATTAAATAAAATGATATTAAAAGAATAAATACATTGAAGGGAGAACTTTTAAAATGAAATGGTTAAAAATCATTATATTAATATTATCTTTAGTTCCAATAGAATTTATCGGATTATTTACTGATTATCAAACAGGTTTATTAATAGGGTACATCCCATTTATAATAGTTGCCATATTAATAAGTAGATCTATTTTTAAATTCGGCTTTAAAAATAACATAAGTATTATAATAAGTAGATGCATCGGAATATTTCTTTCTTGGGTATGCGTTCATTTGTTTATGAATATTTACGGTTCATCAGATTATTTTAAACCTCTTACTACAGATATTTTCGCATTATTTTTAGGAGCTATTCATTTCATAGTTATTATGCTTATATATTTAGTTATCTATGGTTTTTCTCATCGCAATAATTAACTATTATGTTACTTATATTAAAGGACACAAAGATTAATTGGTTCTGTTGCAAAGTTAGGAGGATACTTTTATATTACTTATAATTACTGATATTTTATGTATACTTAAAACGTAAGGAAGGCTACTAATGGATACTGTTAAAGCAAGAAAACAAGGTAATGCTGTTATGGTCACTTTAGCAAAAAAGTTCAACGTTCCAGAAGGCAAAGAGTTTTTCGTAACAAAAGAAGACGATGGTACAATTTCGCTTATTCCAAAAGTAGACGATTATTTTGAAAACGCTGAACCCGGTCAGTTCATAGACCAAGAAGATACAATAGCCAAGAATTTTTCAACGAGGGGTAATGAGTTAGACAATGAAAATTAAACAAGGGACGTTGGTTTATATTGATTTTGAACCATCAAAAGGGAGCGAAATAAGAAAAAGAAGACCTGCTATTGTATTAAGTCGAGATGAATATAACCTATCTTCCAATTTGATTATTGTCTGTCCTATTACATCAACTGACAAAAAACGACCTTATTTTATAGCTATTAATAACAAAAGCCTAAAACCAAAGAGTAAGGTTAATACCAAACAGGTGTATAGTTTAGATTATACTCAAAATGGCGGAAAAAATATTGAAATTATTGGAAGGATTACAAACAAAGAATTAATGAATATAGCTCAACATTTTATGCTGAATTTTAACTTTCGTTTATTCAACTAAAAAGGGAGCGGGACAGAAATCTAATTTGAACAAAAAGATTTCGTAGTCCCGCCCCGGCAAGGATGACTAGAATTGAAAAAAGCTTGATACAAGCGCATTTTCAAATCAGTCATCTACTGCCAAGATGCTAAAAGGGTCTGGGACATTACAATATGTCCCAGCCTCTTAAGAAAGAAGTTTTTGTATTAAAGCTTTATGATAAAGAAGCTTTAAAAATTGATTTTTAAGGATCTATTGCAAAGTTATAAAAATAAATCACTAGTGATGGTTTTGATGTTTTTTTGCTATTAACTCGCCAACATGTAACTTATTTCATGGCATGGCGAAAATCCGTAGATCTGAAGAGACCTACGGTTCTTTTTATATAATCCATAAATACATTCAATGCCTTTAAGTGTATTTTTGGCCGTATTGATACTTTGATACCTTGTCTTTCATACCTTAATATGACGATGATCTTGTTCAATGATATTATTAAGATATTTAGATGTACAATGGCACTTAGGATTAAGCTTAAATTCTTTAATAACTTTAGTCATTGCGACCTTCGTTGAAGGTGCTTGATCTATAATTACTATTTGGGGTCGACCAAATTGTTTAACGAAACGTTTTATAAACGCTTATGCGGATTGATGATCTCGTTTTTTGCGCAACCAAATATCAAATGTATGTCCATCTGCATCAATCGCACGATACAGATAACACCACTGTCCTTTAATTTTGATATATGTCTCATCAATACGCCACTTATAATACGCTTTTTTATGTTTCCTCTTCCAAATTTGATATAAAATAGGTGCATATTCTTGAACCCAACGATAGACGGTTGAATGATGAACATCAACACCACGTTCTCTTAATATTTCAGATATATCACGATAAATCAATGCGTATCTTAAGTAGTAGCCAACGGCTACGGTTATGATATCTTGGTTAAATTGCTTATATCTGAAATAGTTCATAGAAAATGCCTCTTTTTGTTAAAATTATGCTACAAAATTAACTTTGCAACAGAACCTTTTATAGAAATAGTTTATAATAATAATCAAATAATTTATTTGAAATGAGGCGACCTTATGAAAGTAGACAAAATAGTTTATGCGGCATTAGCTTTCTTTTTGGGAGGGCTCGGCATCCATAAGTTCTATAGCAAAAAAACAGGATTGGGTTTATTATATCTTGCCTTTAGTTGGACTGGTATTCCTGGTGTTATAGGAATTATAGAAGGAGTGCGAGCTGCCATAAAAACACCTGATAGCTCGGGAAAAATAGAAATCTAAAATCAAAAACGAAGCTCAATAAAAAGTACGAGGAATAAACGTACATTATAATGCAGAATTGGGGTTTGGGACATAAAGCTTTTGTGCTCTGGGAAACCGATTATCGGCCTCCCAAAAGCAGGATTGTCGACAGAAATGCTCAGATTCGGGAGCGGGTCAGAAATCTAATTTGAATGAAAAGATTTCTGACCCGCTCCCTCTTTGTTGGGGCCCCGCCCCAACTCGCATTGCTGGTGGAAACTGATGAACCAGTTTCTTTGTGTTGGGGCCCCACCCCAACTCGCTGTGCTTGTTGAAACTGGTTTAACAGTTTCTTTGTGTTGGGGCCCCCTGCTCAAATCCTAAACGCTTTTGTCCCGACCTCTTGAAGATAATAGTCAGCTATACGTAACCGTTTCATCGCAGACGATAAGATTGCTGCTACATACTCTCCCTCACAACTTTTACTATACTAAAAAAACCAGCACTTAGTATGCTAACTAGAGATAGAGCGATAATAGAAAGACTTTCAAGAAGGCACTTCTACTATCACTCTGCGTTTTCGAAGTCTATAAACCAAAGCTCAGGTTGGTTTGATTAGTTGAGAAAACGCCCTCAAGTCAGCACACTGAAACAGTGCTGGTTAAAACTTATAAGCAATCCTGTTTTGACAATGATATATGGCATTAGCATGTTACCCCATGCTTTGATAGATTCTTCAATAAACGCTAAGTTACTGAATTAATATCGTCTAAATCGATAAGGTTTTCTATCATTTTATTATTACTATAACCTTTAGCTGCAACTTTACCTGTCACATTTAAATAAATAGTCCCTCTATCTATCTTAAAAATAGTGAAAGAAATGTTTTCTATACCGTTACTCTCTAATAGTTGAGTTATATCTTGTTTAATGTGAGCTGAATAATTCGCTTCTATAGTGAATTTAACCTTCTCTTTACGAATAATAATTTCATGGAGGAAGCGTGCCCGCATGAAATACTGAACGACGACAATCAAAATCGTAGTAACAATACCTATAAAATACATACCTGCGCCTAATGCCATACCAATACCAGACATGATCCACAATCCGGCTGCTGTCGTTAAACCGTTAATATTTTGGTTTCTTATTAGGATTGTACCTGCACCGATGAAACTGATACCACTGACCACTTGTGCAGCTACACGCGATGGATCGAGCGCAATGTTAGTATGACCTAATAAATCATCAAAACTATATTTTGAAATAATAATGAATAATGCTGATGCGGTACTGACCAAAATGTGAGTACGTACACCTGCAGCCTTCATTCTTTGCGCTCTTTCATAACCTATTATGGAGCCACAAAACGCAGCGACGATTATTCTTAAAAAGAGATCTAATTGAAATAACATACTATCCCTTCTTTCGACATTTACGTTATTTCAACTTGCTATATACCATTTTACTATAAAGTGTTTAAAATCTTAATAACTAAGTACATTAACTGACTTTACTGTCATCAATTAACTTCAATTTGTAATCGTGAATGGTCTGAATAGATCCATCTTTACGCTTCAATATGATGTGATCGCGAGTGATTTGAGTAGGGCTGGATACGCCTACTGCAGCAGCAATCGTAAAGAGTCCCTCATGTAAACTTGTAATATAGTTAGTTACACGGTACTTCTTCTCATCGATAATTAAAGCGCGCTCACGTTTAGGATCAGTAGTAGCCACACCTACTGGACATGTATTCATATGACATTGCTGACTCATAATACAACCTACACTAATCATCATACCGCGTGCCACATTAATAAGATCTGCACCTAAGCCAAGCGCAATAGCAATCTTATCAGGTGTGACCAGTTTACCAGAAGCAAAGATCTTCACTTTGTCACGCACACCATATTTCTCTAGCATACCTGACACAATGGGTAAAGCGGTAAATAACGGTAGACCTACGCCATCTTGAAGTTCTTGGAAGGTCGCTCCAGTACCCCCCTCACCACCATCTACAGTGATGAAACTTGGATATGTATCCGTCTCAACCATTGTTTTTACAAGCTCTTCTATTTCATTCACTCGGCTGACTACAATTTTGAATCCTACTGGTTTTTGCCCATGTGTTTCTAATTTATTCACCCAACTTAGCAATTCTTTATTATTGCTAATATGGCTGAAACGGTTAGGTGAATTAATGGTTTTCCACGGTTCAACGTTACGAATTTCAGCTATTTCTTCTGTCACTTTATTACCTTCCATGTGTCCACCACGTGTCTTAGCACCTTGAGCAAGTTTAACTTCGAATGCTCTAACCGTCTCTCTGCGGGCAACTTTCAAGAACATATCTAAGTCGAAAGACCCCTCTTTATCACGTACTCCAAACATTCCGGGTCCTATCTGAAAGATGATATCTGCTCCACCTTCTAGATGATATTGAGACAAACCACCTTCACCAGTATTCATCCAAGTGCCCGCTTGACCAAGACCCATAGATAAAGCGGTAATAGCACGACCACCTAATGCGCCGTAACTCATCCCTGATTGACCTACTAGGCGCTTAATCTTAAACGGGCGCTGCAAATGACTTCCGAGCACAACGGCGTCATCATCTGCAAGATAGTAAGGATCGATTTCTGACTTATGAATTTTCTCATCACGATTGAATAAACGCTCATTTTTAACCTTATAGATAAATGTTGATATCATACGTGATTGATCAATGTTCAGTTCAGACTCTTGTTTAGGATACATCGCGTTTTGTATGAAGAAACCTTCTTCATAAGGATATAATGTTCCATAACTAGACATACGTGAATTGTACTTACCAGCTATAACTATATTAGTGTAATCTGCACGAGAAAATGGCTTACCTTGTGTGTCTTCTGAGAATAGATACTGACGCATTTCAGGTCCTATCTTCTCTAAAAAGTAACGCACGCGTGCAAGTAATGGATAATTACGTAATACACTATGATGTTTCTGAGTCTTATCTTTAAAGTAAAATGCTACAGCAATCAACAAACCAAAGACTAACACAGCAACAACTAACACATTGATAATTAATTGCAATACAGTTAAGAATGTCATATCTATATCCCCCACTATAGAGTTTCAATAATCCAACCTAGCTACCGTGTTGCATAGCCCCCCATGTCTCACGGTACTTATAGAATTGAAAGCGCTTTAACGATGCCTATTAATAAAAGCAATCATCGCCCGCTGACTGCCTACAAGTGTTTATAAATATATGTTAAAGTACGCTCAATTCATTATTCTCGAGGTTGTAATATTATACTTTATATAAGAAAACATTTAAGCTCAGCCATAAACATTTCCTATTCATTTTTGTATTATTCTACAATTTCATCACTTTTTCAAGGCTTAATGGCAGCAATTAAAGAATTGAAACTATCAAAAATAGTTCGACAAATGGTCGATATCTCAAACTTGAAATGTTAGTATAAAATTACATAAATAGAGAATGTTTATTTTTACGATATTAGAGAAGTGAATCAAAGATTTTGTTTTCGGTTCACTTTTTTTGGGGAAAAGGATTAAAGGTATATGATGATGTGAATTAGGTAAGACAGGAGGAGAATAGAATGATCACCACTATTATAAGTTGGATTATAACTTTTTTTGTACTTTTAGGTATCGGCTCAATAGTGATGAAATTTAAAAATAAAAAATGATATGAATGATTCAACGTTTTGATATTGCACTTGATTATTCAGCTTACTTCAATGAGCTTGTAGTACAGTAATATGTATGGCATTATGCTTTGGACATATAGTAACTACTTTTAAATAGATAAGAACCAAGGAACTTAAACCTGAGGCTGGGACATAAAGGTCTTTGACTAGAGAGAAAGGGAGCGGGACAGAAATCTTTTTATTCAAATTAGATGTCTGTCCCGCTCTCAACTATGTGAAGAAAGTAGATATCATTAGATCTGTACAAAAGTTTATTAATTCAAATATCTTTGAATAAGAAAAAGAAGTTTACTACCTAGCCATCCTACCTTACATGTGCGGTGCGACAATTTAGGTATATCGTAAAAAATGAAGGGGGGGGATATAATTGTTATTTGATGAATTAAAATGTACATCTTGCAATAATAATATTCAAAAGAACGAAAATATAACAATATCGACTAATTCTAATGAAATCAAAGGGTATACATTTTTGAAAGGATGGGCTACTGGTCAAAAAGTCCTTTGTGAAAACTGTTCTAAAAACTTAGTAAAAGACTAATCTTTATATAACGAAAGTATCAACGTCTATCTTAATTGAAAGCATGACAAAATGAGGTTGCAAATCAATTTATTGCCGTCTATATTCAGTTTATTAACACAACTATTGGCTTTAAACCCCTCTTTTGAATAGCTGCACCCTTCCACTAAGTTCGCTTTTCCAATAACTTTTAATTATAGAATTGAATACATCTCTTAGATATAGAGTTTTGACTCCCCCTTTAGCTTACATGAATTCGTTTGTCACTATAGTTGTTCATTGAACTAAAGTTCACTACCTCACTCATAAGTAAGTATTTGCGAAGAGGTTCTGCTCTCAATTGTCTTCAAAGCTTAGTTTGATACACTCTAGAGTAACAACTATATAATAGAATAAAGGAGGAGGAAACAATGGAACAACGCTTTAAAAATATTCTTGAAATGCTCGTGAAATATCAAACTGAAAGTCCACCCGCACGCAATACTGACCCATTACAAGATGAAATTCAACAAATATTGGAAGAGATAGGCTTTGAGATTCAACGCATCCCTTTGTATAAGAACGATAGTGTAATCAACGCTACACTTAGAGGTAAAGATCCGACAGCGCCTAAATTGATTCTAAATGGTCATATTGACGTCGCTCAGGTGGGCGAGAGTTCAGAATGGACTTACCCGCCATTTCAACTCACTGAAGTAGATGAGTATTTGTACGGACGTGGCGTGGCAGATATGAAAGGTGGAATGGCTGCTTTGCTCTATGTTCTTGAAAGACTCCATTCTGAGCAACTACAACCTTTAGGTGATATCATCGTTCAATCCGTCGTTGGTGAGGAAGTTGGTGAAGCAGGCACTAAGACTGCCTGTGAACATGCACCCCAAGCAGATTTAGGTATTGTATTAGATACGAGTGAACAAATGGCGCAAGGTCAGGGCGGCGTGGTAACAGGATGGATAACAGTAAGTAGCAGAGAAACTATTCATGATGGTGCACGCTTAAATATGATTCACGCCGGTGGAGGAATTTATGGTGCAAGTGCGATTGAAAAAATGACCAAAGTGATTCAATCTTTAAATGAACTAGAGCGTCATTGGGCCGTCACGAAGAGCTATCCTGGTATGCCAGCAGGCTCTACAACTATAAATCCTGCTGTAATCGAAGGTGGGCGGCATCCTGCTTTCGTGGCAGATCAATGTAACCTATGGGTGACGGTGCATTATTTACCTGACGAGAATCATGAAGAAGTCATTGCAGAGGTAGAATCACATTTAAATAAGATGGCTGAAGCGGATGTATGGCTACGTAATAATCCCCTTCAATATGACTGGGGAGGCACTTCGATGATTGAGGACAAAAATGAAGTATTTCCTAGTTTCACTTTACCTATCGATCATCCCGGTTATCATTTGCTTAAAGAATCACATGAGAAAGTCTTAAATCAACCTCTTCAATCTAATATGAGTTCGACAGTGACTGATGGTGGTTGGCTTGAATTCTTCGGTATACCTACCATCTTATATGGTCCGGGAGAATTAAAGGAAGCGCATAGCGTTGATGAGAAGATTAAAGTAACGGAGCTAGAACAGTTTGCTGAAGTATTAACTCAATTTTTAAAAGAGTGGTATAAACATCCTAAAAAAGGCTAGTGTCCTAACTTTGAGGCATAAATAACTGTAACCTGAAAGCTTATAAAACATGAGACAAAGATGACGATAACTTAGCACTTTGAGCTAATAGTTAAACTCTAGTCACCTTTGTCTCTCAAAGATTTCATCTCGACTTTTTACAGCAAGTGAATGTAGCTTTAGGGTTGAGAGCTTTGGAGCGGGACAGAAATCTATTTTGAATAAAAAGATTTCCTAGCCCCGCGCCGGCAAAGATGCTGAAAGAGGCTGGGATTTATGTCCCAGCCTCTCACACTAATAACGCCTATAATAATCTAGAATCACATGGTAAGGTATCGATTTGAGTTTAGATTGCTTAATTATAGTTCGGGCTGACTATCAATTACAGTCTTAAGCGTTATTAGCTAAATCTAATTAAGTAAATTCTATATACCTATGGGAAAGAATGGTGGTTTAAATCAACTCACGCAATAGGGATGAGGTATCGTATCAATTGTGAAATTCTGCTACCTCAACCACTAATTAGCATTATAATTCACTTGTTAATCGTTTCAGAGTTATTCGAACTTGTCTTGTGTCTCACGTCACATTACAGTATTCGCATACATTGCACCTATTGGGGGCAGCGTTATAAGTCTTGATAACTGAGCACCCCACCTTTACGACGTGTTACTTTAGACTTTTCAAAATAAGGTCATATAGCTTTTTCGCTTCACTATTTTCAGTGAGGCCATGAACATTCATCCGTCCATCTTTGAAAAGGGTAAATGTGTAATCCTCATACCGAATCATCTTCGCAAAAGAATTACTTTTATACAAAGTTCCTGGAATAAGATTTGCATAGTCAAACGCTTGAGGATTAAAGCGAAATCTAGTCGCGTCGCCACACAAATCTTCTATTGGAGAATGCTCATTCTGATTAAGTAATTGATAGTTGTAATGGGTACAAATTTCACAATCTGCATTTTTTAAAGCGTCAACATTTAAAGTTTTAAACTGCATATCAAAACTATCTACCGTAATGAGCAGTTTAGAAAAACCTTTCGTACTTGCATACCGCAATAACTCTGAAACTTGAATACTTGCCACCTGTTGCACTACAGGCGGCAAGATACCATTAATAGCGCAACTTTCTGCTGTTTCTGGCATACTACCAAATAAACATTTTAGACACGGCCCTGTATGATCGAAAGCGTAGACACTTCCTTTACTACCAACGACTGCCCCATATATCCATGGAATGCCAGTTTGGATAGCCGCTTCATTTATTAAATAACGCATCTTAAAGTTGTCCATGCCATCCATGATTATATCTGGTTGAACTCGCTCTAATAACTCCAGCATATTAGTATTCGTTACTTCTTCATAAAGTGCGTCGACCTGAACGCTGGAGTTAACGCGACGCAACTTTTCTTTGAGCGCTTCAACTTTAGGTAGCAACGCGGAAACATCCTCTTCATCATAAACCGCCTGGCGATGAAGATTAGATAACTCTACGATATCCATATCTATCACTGTGAGATGGTTAACCCCCATTCTTACTAACATCTCAGCAGTATGACTACCTAATGCGCCAGCACCTATAATCAAGACATGCATTGCAGAAAGATGTTCTTGTCCTACTTCGCCGAACTCATTAAAGCGTGCTTGACGCGCGTATCTAGTCATCATAGATATCCGAGGCCCTCAGTTGGGCTAGAGGCTTGAGCTGTGTATTTTACTGGAATTCGACCAGCTTCATAACCTAGACGACCTGCATGAATACCTAATTTCATAGCTTCTGCCATTTTAACTGGGTCTTTCGCACTAGAAACTGCAGTATTTAAGAGAATGCCATCTGCACCTAATTCCATAGCTTGAGCTACATCTTTAGGCGAACCGATGCCTGCGTCTACGATCACTGGCACTGAAGTATGTTCTACGATGTAGCGTAAATTCAACGGATTATTGATACCTCTTCCTGTACCAATAGGGGAAGCAAGTGGCATCACTGCATGTACGCCTAGCTCTTCTAAACGTTTAGCTAACACCAGGTCGTTTGATATATACGGACAGACTATATAACCTTTATCCAGCAATACTTTGCATGCCTCATAAGTTTCGAACGGATCTGGTAATAACGTTTCATCATCGCCAATCACTTCAACTTTTATCATGTCACATAAGCCAGCGTGGTTAGCTATTTCTGCAATGCGAATAGCTTCTTGAGCTGTCTTCGCTCCAGCTGTATTAGGAAAAGTAGTGAACTTACTTAAATCCACATTCGCCAGAGGATTAGGTAAGGATTTGTCATATAAATTCATCCGACGCACCGCAAATGTAAGCACTTCTGTTCCAGAAGCTTCAATTGCTTTACTCTGCGTTTCTTCGTCTTCAAATTTACCCGTTCCTAAAAATAACCTTGAATTAAACTCTAAATTTCCAATTTTAAACATATCAACCGCCTCCTACGACTTCTAATAGCTCAAGTTTGTCTGAGTCTTTAACAATTTCTGATTCATATTGTTCTCGCTTGAGTAAATTTTCATTATGCTCAACTATCACTCTTTTTTCATCTAGTTCTAATTGTTGAATTACAGACTGAACAGATAACTCGGAATCAAAAGTAAAAGTATCGCCATTAATCACACACTTCATTGAGCTCACCTCGTTTATAGATAAAGTTTTCTAACACTTCTGGCCGACTATCATTGACTAACCATTCAGACATGAGTTCGCCAATGAGCGGAGAAAGTAAGATACCATTGCGATAATGCCCTGTAATAATAAATAAACCCGATTGAATTTCGTCCATGATGGGTTGTTCATTAAGGGTGTACGGTCGAATACCAGACCAGTGCTTGATCATCTTGCTATCTTGAAGGCCAGGCACCTTAGCACAAGCTTGATGAAAGAGCCACTGTTTGCCAGCTTCACTCACACCTACCGAATAATCATTGTTTAAGCTCGTTGCTCCAATTAAATAACGGTGTTTACTTTTAGGGACGATATAACAACCATTCGTCATAAATATAGTCGTATCGAGCTTGAGAGATTTATTTTCAACCAATAATACTTCGCCTTTAACGCCGGTTACTTGTCTCTTTAGTGACGGTTCTTCAATTAAGTCTGCACTCCATGCCCCGCCTGCAACAATCACTTTCTCTGTTGTTAAACATCCACGATTCGTCACTACTTGGTACCCATTAGAAATGCTTTCAATGTTGAGCGCCTCTGTTTGATACCAGCGATGAATATCACGTTTGTTTAACGATTTAAGCAAGGCCTTAGTATACTTATTAGCATTAATCTGATGATCATCTGGTATCAGTGCTGCTGATAATCCACGTGTGTCAACCTCGCCGTGTGTAGCTAGCGACAAGTTTTGGGAAGATAATAACTCTACACTAGGATTATACTGGTGTAAAAAGTGATACTGTTTTTCGACAAAATCATTATCTGAATCTTGAGCAGCAAGTTTAATCAAACCCGTCTGCTTGTACTCAATATCAACTCCCACTTCTTGCTTAAGTGACTCACTTAAACCTTCAAACCTCGTTTGCGCTTCACGAGCTAGTCGGTAGAGCGGACTATACGATGTGAATTCATTCTGAGCTCCAAGCATCCCTCCTGCTTTATACGAAGCATGTTTTCCAGCTACATCTCTATCAATAACTGCTACATTCAGATTATTTTGACTTAGTTCTCGAGCTATAGACATGCCCATTACACCAGAACCGACAATAATCACATCATACATACTCGGACCATTCCTTTCTCAAACTTTTCATGTCCGTGATGGTAGCTTTTTCAAATAATGATATAGCTGCTACTCCCGAAAATCCTTTAGGTAAATGCTTGATGTTGTTAAGTGAGATACCTCCTAGTGCTAACACAGGAATTTGATGCTTTGTCGCTCGTACAATTTCCTCTTCAGAACGCGGTGGCAAATTAGGCTTAGACGCGGTAGGAAATATGTGACCGTATAATACAAAGTCTAAGTTACAAGCCTCCGAGCGTTGAATGGCATCGCTGGAATGGGTTGATTGACTCATTTGAATAGTCGGATGAGCTCGTTTAAATTGTGCAATGTTCTCTTCACTTTCTGTAAAATGTATAGCTTGTAAATTGCACACTTCTAATAGTGACACATCACTATGAGCGATCAGCTTCTGCCGGGGGTAACCCAGCGCTACGAGCTTCTCTACCCATTGCTTTAAAGCTTCTCGTTTCATAGGAGTTCGCAATATTAACCCATCTAACCACGGTGCTAATGCACTATAGTGAGTTGCATCTTGATCTAACAATTCTCTATAAGGCGTTATTGCAATAAACAAGTTTGTCACTCCATTAAAAAAAGACGTTATTTTCCGGCTAGAAAAATAACGTCACGATTAGTAACTTCCACTCTTTTTAACGCCACTTTCCTACGCCAGTATGAACTGGATCAGGTTCCAGGAATTCTAAAGTCAATACTTTAGTCTCAGCCCTTAACAAAAGCACTTCCAGTGGTTCATTTATTATTTTTACTCAATACATCTCAATATTAACGCAAGCGATCTATTCTTGCAAGCGCCTTCGTTTAAGATTGAATTTTAGAATGACGTGCCAATTCTAATAGTCTCGTGGTCATTCCTTTCGTTCGCTGATAAATATCTCTGTAAACATCATAGAACTGTTGATAGCGTTCATGCCTTTCTTCATCTGGTCTGTAGGTTTCTCCATATTCGATAAATTGTTGAACACATTCATCCAAACTATTAAACCATCCGAGTCCATAAGCAGCTATCATCGCAGCGCCCATGCTTGGGCCTTCAGCATTACGCAGACTTTTGATAGTAGAGTTAAAGATATCGGCTTGAAGTTGCAACCAAAATTGACTTTGTGCGCCTCCACCTATAGATATTATCTCTGTTATCGACTTACCAGTTTGACGTAAATATGAAATAGAATCATACAACGAGTAGGTAATACCTTCTAATACAGCTCGAGCAATATCAGCTTGAGTATGCATACCGCTCAAACCAATAAAGCTGCCCCGTATACTCGCATCACCGTGTGGCGTACGTTCTCCTGACAAATATGGTGCAAACAATAAACCGTTACTCCCCGGTTCAGATCGACTAGCTAAATCTACAATTTCAGGAAAACTCAAATCGGGAAAAATTGTTCTCTGTAACCAACTTAAGCTATCTCCAGCCGCTAACGTTACCCCCATTGCATAGGACATCTGCTTTTTGGCGTGCTTAAACATATGGATATTATGATACATCGTTTTATCCTCTTGCGCTTCACAAGATAAGACGACGCCTGAAGTGCCGATACTACATAACGTTGCATCCTCATTCATTACTCCCGCACCTACTGCGCCGCAAGCATTATCACCACCGCCAGCAAACACTTCAATCTTATTACTTAAACCTAGTTCCTCAGCTATGGAATCTGACAGCGTCCCCACTCGGTCAGTTGAAGCTACAAGAGCAGGATATAAATCTTTCATACCAAAGATGTCACCAGTTTTCCTCGACCAATCATTCGTTTTAGGATTCAGCAAAAGCGTACTTGAGGCATCTGAATATTCCATGTGAACCTTTCCAGTTAATCTATAACGCACGAAATCTTTCGGTAACATAAACACATGAGCTTTATCCCAAATAGCCGGTTCGTTCTCTTTCACCCATAGCAACTTAGTTAACGTAAATCCTTCTAATACTGGATTACTTAAGACATATTTACCTAATTCTTCTCTAATTTGTTCACACTGTTTAGATGACCGTGTGTCATTCCATAGAATAGCTTTACGCAACGGTTCGAAATTCTTACCAAGCAATACTAAACTATGCATTTGTCCAGTGAAAGATATTCCTTTAATAACATATTTCTCGCGCTGACAATAATCATTAATTTGTTTCAAACATGACTTAGCCGCTGCTACCCAGTCATTCGGATCTTGTTCACTATAGCCTGGTTGATCATGAAATATTTTCAATTCTTTTTTGCCAACCTTTACTACCTCTCCTTGTCGATTGACCGCAATTGCTTTAACTGAACTTGTACCGATATCAATACCTACTACAACATTTTCCAACGTAGATCTTCCTTTTTTCATGATTTTTTAATAGTCTCTATTTAATTTTATGGTTTATCACATCCGTTATGAAAATACAACTTTCAGTGTATGAGCGAGTCATTCTCTAATATTTGTAGATGCGGTTAGTCTGCCGGACCTCTAAATATTCAGTTTTGATTAGGGGCGGGACTACGAAATCTTTTTATTCCAATTAGATTTCTGTCCCGCTCCCTTTTGTTCACTCAAAGAAAGTTTGTAGCAATTTAATTATTATTAAAATGAGGCGGGAATATTATGTGAAATTGACAAGCATGTTAAAATATTACTGTTATACGGTTTATTTCCCCTATATGAGAATTATTGTAAGACTTATATTCTAAATTAACGGACCTCATTTCATGAGACATTTTTATAAATTAAAAAATAAAAGGAGAAGGTAATTATGAGTATGGATTATAGAGTATTACTCTACTATAAATACGTCACTATTGACGATCCTGAAACATTTGCAGCAGAGCACTTAGATTTCTGTAAATCATTAGGCTTGAAGGGACGTATTCTCGTTTCTACAGAAGGATTAAATGGTACGCTTTCTGGCCCCAAAGAAGCGACAGAAAAGTATAAAGCACATCTACGCTCCGATGAACGTTTTGAAGATATCGTCTTTAAAGAAGATAAAGCAGAAGAGCACGCATTTAAAAAGATGCATGTGCGCCCTAGAAAAGAAATCGTAGCTTTCGATTTAGATGAAGATGTCAATCCTAAAGAGCTCACAGGTAAATACTATTCACCAAGTGAATTTAAGGAAGCGCTTCTCTCAGATGACACTATCATCTTAGATGCACGTAATGATTATGAGTATGACCTAGGCCACTTTAGAGGGGCGGTACGTCCAGATATTACACGTTTCCGCGATCTCCCTGATTGGATTAGAGATCACAAAGATGAATTATCCGGTAAAAAAATTGTTACGTATTGTACGGGTGGCATTCGTTGTGAAAAATTCTCTGGTTGGCTAAAACGTGAAGGCTTTGAAGATGTAGGTCAACTTGAGGGCGGAATAGCAACTTATGGTAAAGATCCCGAAACACAAGGCGAATATTGGGATGGCAAGATGTACGTCTTCGATGAACGTATTAGCGTTGACGTAAACCAAGTTGATAAAACTATCGTAGGTAAAGAATGGTTTGACGGCACACCATGTGAACGCTACATTAATTGCAGTAATCCTGAATGTAACAAACAGATTCTAGTATCAGAAGAAAATGAAAAACGTTATCTTGGTGCTTGCAGTTATGAATGTGCTGCAGATGAGCGCAATCGCTACGTTAAACGTCATGATATTAGCGAAGAAGAAAAACAAGAGCGTTTAAAAAACTTTAAATCATTCGCTAAACAATAATCTAAGAATAAGGGACATAAAACCTTAAAAACAGCAGTAGGGAGCGGGCCAGAAATCTAATCTGAATAAAAAGATTTCTGGCCCGCTCCCTAGGCATTTTTTAGCTACTTTCTAATTTAATGTAAGTTGCGCCTTTAACACTCTTTAGGATACAATCTCTATAACATCAATCTAAAGAGGTCGAAGTTAAAGTATTATCTTTCACTCTTAACTATACAAATTACTATCTCATTTTCATAAAACCCTCATAGAGATTTCTAATGCGTTTCTCCTAGAGTGACTTTAGAATCTTCATCTAAAGAAATTGCTTTAATCGCTGACGTTAAACCTTTAACGATCGTCTCTAGAGACATAGAAGGCTGATTAGGCTTTGATGTTACTTGGCTCGGTATGTAGGGCACGTGAATGAAACCAAATAATATTTCAGGATACTTTGTCTCGTGTAAGTAACCCATTTGGTAAAGGATATGGTTGCAAACGAAAGTTCCGGCAGTGTTTGAAAGTCGCGCTGGTACGCCTGCTTCAATGATAGCTTTAGTCATCCTTTTAACAGGCATATTTGAAAAATAAGCAGCAGCTCCCTTTTTTTGAATAACTGTATCTATAGGTTGGTTGTTGTCATTGTCAGCGATACGCGCATCATCAATATTGATGCCTATCCTCTCTGGAGTTATTTCAAATCTACCACCGGCTTGTCCAATAACTAGCACACCATCATATTGACCCTTCAACAATTCTTTTTCTAGTACTTCTTTTGATTTATAAAACACAGTAGGAATTTCTAATTTATATAATTCGTGTTCACCAATTTTATTATCTAGTTTCTTCACCGCTTCTAATGCAGGATTAATTCTCTCGTTTCCAAATGGATCAAAAGCTGCTACGAGTATTCTCATTTTATTATCGCTCCTTATCAACTATTGATTAAACTGATTTCACGTTAGCCTGAGTTTAAATATTTTCTGCAATCTTCAACTCCGCTCTAAAAAGCCCAAAAATACATTAATGTAATATGTACAATAATTAATATTAAAGCTACTGGCAATTGAGTCTTAATCACACCAAACTCATCTTTCATTTCTAATAGTGCTACAGGTAACGTATTAAAGTTTGCAGCCATAGGTGTCATTAACGTTCCGCAGAATCCTCCTGTCATCGCTAATGCTCCAGCTATAACTGGATCCCCTCCTTGTGAAATAACAAATGGTATACCGATACTTGCAGTTATAACGGTAAATGCAGCAAAAGCGTTCCCCATTAACATAGTAAAAATTACCATACCTAAAATGTATGCAATCGATCCGAGAAGATGATTTCCTTCTGGTAAGAAAGAAGAAATACCTTGGGAGATTACTTCCCCCACTCCACTCACTGTAAAGAGAACACCTAAGGCAGCTAAAAATTGTGGTAATATACCTACAGCACCAACTTGTTGAGTTAATCGGTCGCTGTCTAACAGTATATATTTAGCTTTAGGTTTAATAACTAATAAAGCTGATATCAAACCTACAATTGACGAGATACCTAACCCTATAGCACCTCCTAGTGGCGTCCAATTTGAGACAATAACTGCAACCACAGCTAATACAAGAGCTGGTATAAATAATTTGTTACCAAAGCGCTCTGCTCCCCGTTCAACTTCTTGATCATTAACGTCAACAATATTTTTAATTTTCACTTGCTTAAACAACGTTAACAGTCCCAACAGCACAATTAATACCCCATTCATAACATTCGGTATATAGGGCCCAAACATAAAGAGAATGGCGAGTATCAACCAAAACAACGCCGTTCCTATACGCTTGCCTTTAGCAGGTGATGTAACAGCTCTGTATGCTGTATATATAAATTGCAGCCCGACTATAATGTAGAAAACTTCAAGTATACGATTAATTACTACTTCACTCATTCCTCGTCACCCCTTTTACTACGACCATATTTTCTTTCTAAATATCGATCAAAACTAATATTACTAATCCAAACAATAACTAACGTTATAATTGCCACTGGTAAAGAGGCTAATACGAGATCAACTGCATTTACTTTAATATGTAACGATTTAAATGTTCCAACCATTAAGAGAACACCAGCTGAACCGATAAATAGATTCTGTCCAAAGAAATTGCCATAATTTTCTACAGCTGACGTTTTAGCTTTTATCTTATCAATATCTTTCTCGTCGACCTGTTGATTTGTCAGCCCATATTTCGTTCGTAATGCACTTTGCGTCATAGGATTAATAAGTGGTCGAACGAATTGAGGGTGGCCATTAATTCTAATCGACGCTACACCTGCTACTTCTCTGAGTAATAAGTATAAGGTAAGTAATCTGCCACTGGTTATTTTATCTATTTTACCGATAAGGTTAGAAGCTTGTTTCTTCAAACCAAATCTCTCAATGAGTCCAACAACTGGTAAGGTAAGGATAAATAGTGTGACTAGCCTTTGATCTACAAAAGCTTTGCCCAGGGTAGCTAATATAGTTGAAAAGTCCATATCAGAAACTAGACCTGTAACGATTGCTGCTATTAATATGATAGCTATAGTATCCATCTTAACTAAAAAGCCAATTATAATAATGAGTATCCCGATAAGTTTCAGCCATTCCATCTTTTATTCTCCCCTCTACAACAAGATGATTTTTCATTAAATATTATCATAATTCTGAAATTATAAATAGTATAATATTTCACTTTGAAGCAATTACTCCCTAAAATAAATATTGGGAGCGGGACAGAAATCTAATTTGAATGAAAAGATTTCTGTCCCGCTCCCTTTCTCTCTAATCAAAGACCATTATGTCCCAGCCTCCGGCTTCGCTTTTATAGGGCCGCCCCAACTTGCATAGCTTGTGGAAACTGTAGTCCCAGTTTCTCTTTGTTGGGGCCCCGGCAACTCGCTGTGCTTGTTGAAACTGGTTTACCAGTTCCTCTTTGTTGGGGCCCACCCCAACTCGCATTGCTGGTGGAAACTGATGAACCAGTTTCTCTTTGTTGGGGCCCCGGCCCAAATCCTCAGCGTTTTGGTCCTGCTCTCTTCTTAACTCGTGGAAAAATGTCCTATAATTACTAAGATTAAACTGAGAATAATGAAAGAAACACACATGAACTTAGACAATATATTCACTTCAAAAACAAACTTTTTACGTTTGTTTCCATTTTCTAATAGAAATATACCAGTGACTGTACTAACTAGAAATATAATAAATAAGATAATAACAGCGCTACTGATTAAGCCCATGTGATATCCTCCCAAATATTTATATATAATCATTTTCTTCTAAATAGTTAACGATTTGATTTACTGCTGCTTTCACATCTGTTTGCTCAGTATCTATAGTAATCTCTGGATTGCGAGGCTCCTCATAAGGCGCACTTATACCAGTGAATTCAGATATTTCACCAGTTCTCGCTTTCTTATACAACCCTTTAGGATCGCGTTTCTCGCATGTTTCTACACTGCACTGCGTGTAAACTTCAATAAATTCCCCAGAATCTAGAATCTCACGGACTTTATCTCTGTCAGCACGATAAGGTGATATAAATGCTGTTATCGTTATCAAGCCAGCATCGACCATTAATTTACTTACTTCACCGATACGGCGGATGTTTTCTTGTCGATCCTCAGGACTAAATCCGAGGTTTTTATTTAGACCATGTCGCACGTTATCGCCATCTAAACGATAAGTGTGTGTTCCTCTATTAAATAAAGCTTTTTCGAGTGCTACTGATATAGTAGATTTACCGGAACCTGATAAACCAGTAAACCAAATTGTAACGCTCTTCTGCTTATTTAAATGTTGTCTTTCAGTTTTAGTGACTTCAGATTCATGCCATGTAATATTGGTTGATTTGCTCATACTTGTCCCCCATTTAGCTTAAGTTTGTTGTAACCCTTTGATTAGCACTTCAGCTACTTCCGGTCTAGAGAATTCTTTCGGCAATGCCTCACCATTACGTAATTTCTCTCTGACTTTAGTTCCACTTAAATGAAGATGTTTAGAACTGTCATGTGGGCACGTTTTAGCCGTCGCCATGTTTCCGCAAACTTCACAATAAAAAGCATGTTCAAATTTCAATATGTGAATACCTAATTCTTCTTCAAATTGAGAAATCAAATCCTGAGCTTCATATGTGCCGTAATAATCTCCAACACCTGCATGATCTCGACCTACAATAAAGTGCGTACAACCGTAATTTTTACGTACCGTAGCGTGAAGGATAGCTTCTTTAGGTCCCGCATACCGCATTGCCGCAGGGTAAATAACTAAGCGCGTTCTATTTTCTGGGAAATAATGATTTAATATGGCTTGATAGCTTTCCATTCTCACATCTGCTGGGATATCATCCGCTTTAGTTTCCCCTACTAGTGGATTAAGTAGTAAACCATCCACTATTTCTAGTGCGCATTTTTGTATATACTCATGCGCTCGATGAACTGGGTTACGTGTCTGGAATCCTACTACCGTTTTCCAACCCAAATCATAAAACAACTTACGTGTTTCGGAAGGATCAAGATGATAATTTGAAAATTCATCGTGTTTAGGTCGATCTAGAAGACGGATAGGACCTCCTAAATATACCGAACCTTTTTCATAAACTTTTTTAACACCTGGATGCTTCTCGTCTGTAGTGCCATAAACCTTCTGAGCTTCGTGGTCTTTATCGTAGGTGTATTTTTCTTCAAGTTCTAATACACCGTATAGATGGTCGTCTTCACCGTATAATGCTACCTTATCACCTATATTTAATTCTGTTGCTTTATCTTCACTGACCGGCAAAGTTATAGGAATACTCCATACTAGCCCATTAGCAAGGTGAGTATGCTCAACTACGTTTTTATAATCATTTTCTCCCATAAAACCGATAAGAGGACTAAACCCTCCTATACCTATTAATTCTAAATCGGATAAGCTCCAAGCGTTTAGAGTTACTTTAGGAAAATCCTTTGATGCTTCAATCAATTCATTACGTTCGGTACCTTCAACGGAACGATTGATTAACTTTCCTCCATGAGGTTCAATAGTATGATTCAGTACTTCTGCAGATAACGTCATCGAATTTATACCTCTACTTTCTTTTTATTTTTTGCTTGCTTAAAACTGCGATTGCGATTTATAACGAACAGCATAAGAATTATAAACGCTAGCACAATGCCTATTTTAATAATGTTAGCTATAGAGGCACTTGGTACTAGATATTGAAGCAATGCATTGCTATTGGTAAAAATGATTAAACCACTCACACAAATAGCTAAGATATTTACTGGAAGAATTCGTACTAATAATGCTGAAATAGGGGCTGCTATCATTCCGCCAATACTTAATGCAATGACTAGCCCCCAATTAATTTGGCTCACCCCTAGAAAAATCACAAAACTAACAGAGGCGGATAAAGTTACGAAGAATTCACTTGCAGATACTGTGCCAATTGCAAAGCGAGGTTCCAGCTTTTTACTAGAGAGCAATAAAGGTGTATTAACGGGACCCCAACCCCCACCGCCAATAGAATCTAGAAAACCTGCGATTGCACCTTGGGATACTGCTACATAACTCTTTATATTTCCAGTTTTACGCTGTTCAGTTGGGTGGTTTCTCTTAAATAAAAATTGATATAAAATATAAAGACCCATTGATAATAAGAACAATGCAATAAACGGCTTAATATTATCGCCTTTAATATGCGTTAATAGAGCTGCGCCTACAAACGCAGTTACAGCGCCTGGTATGGCTAATTTGAACATAGTAGGCTTATGAACATTCTTAAACTTCAAATGAGACGTTCCTGATGCCGCTGTAGTAGCAATTTCTGAAAAATGTACCGTTGCTGAAACAACCGCTGGAGTTATGCCAAAGGTAAGTAGAATTGAAGACGATGAGGCACCAAACCCCATTCCAAGTGAGCCATCAATTAACTGTGCTACGAAACCAGCTAAAGCAAATATTAATAATTTCCGCATACCCTTATACACCTCCGCTTTATCTCTACATCATCCGTTTTAATTCATTCAGCATAGCTTGTTGCTTAGTAATACTTAAATACTCTTTAGAAAGGAGTGATTTTAATAAATTTTGCTTTTCTGTCCCTTCTATATTTAATTTTTTTATAATTGAACGAGATTGATCTAAGAAATCAATATAACTTTCATAATCTTCGTTATATTTTTCTTCAAGCTCTTTTTTAATCTCTTTCGTTAAAAGTGGACTTGCACCGTTAGTAGAAACGCTTATCGTTAATTTATGTCGCTGTAGAATACTAGGAAAAGTCACATTGCCCGCTTCAGCATCACTTGCTACATTAATTAACGCAGAAGAAGAAGCTTCACGACTAATCTCATCATTTAACTCGGAATTATCTGTAGCAATGACCACAAAATCAGCTTGAGTAACATCTGACTTTTGATATTTACGTTTACACCAAGTCACTTTTTTATTCGTAACAAATTCTGTTAAATCTCGATGTAAAGTAGGACTAATGACAAGGATGTTGTCAGTATATCGCGCTAATACCAAGATTCGCCGAGCAGCAACTTTTCCTCCACCGATTACAATTACTTGTTTATCACGTATATCAACCATGAGCGGCATATGACTCGTCATTATAAACCCTCTTTCTACACTAGTCACATATTAACTTAGTGTACCGCTTGTTAGTTCGTCACTTACTATTTCTTTAAACCAACTGAGGCGTTCTCTTAAATTTACTACTTCACCAACGATAATCATCGCGGGATTTGAAATCTCCTTGGCTTTTATTACAATATCTTCTAGCGTACCTGTTACTGTCTGTTGTTCTTCAGTAGTCCCGTAGTGTACGAGTGCAACGGGAGTATTGAGAGGGCGTCCATTGTCAATTAGCATTTGAGTGATATAAGGCAATTTACGCACACCCATGTATATGCATAACGTTTCTGGACCTTGAGCCAAATGTTCCCAATGAACGTCCTCATTCACTCCTTCTTTAGTTACAGCAGTTACGAAAGCTACTGATGAACTTAGTCCTCGATGAGTCACAGGGATTCCGGCATAAGCAGGAGCAGCAATCCCCGAAGTTATACCAGGCACTATTTCATAATTAATATGATTTCGGCTTAAAATTTCAGCTTCCTCACCGCCGCGACCAAATACAAAAGGGTCGCCCCCCTTCAGTCGAGTCACAGTATAACCTCTCTTAGCTAAAGCAATCATAGTTTTATTAGTTTCCGATTGAGGAAGTGAATGTCGATTAGGATTCTTACCACAGTATAAAAGTTTAGTAGAAGGTTTAGCGTAATTTAAAATTTCTTTATTAACTAACCGATCATATAGAATAACATCTGCTTGTTCTATAGCCCTCAAACCTTTAATCGTAATTAACTCCGGATCTCCAGGACCAGCTCCAACTATAAATACTTTGCTCATCATCTCACCACTTTATCATTTAATATTTTGATGAAAATCACGTCCATCGGTCGTTTTCTCTACAATTCCTGCTCTAATGACGTAATCACCGAAGTGTTCTCCTTCTTGTTTGTCCTTACCATAATCAATCAAGATAGGTCGTAGACTTTGCAAAATTTCGTCTTCCCCTATGTTTTCTTTATATAACTTGCTTAAACGATCACCTTTGAAACCGCCACCTAGATACATATTGTATTTACCAGGCCCTTTACCAATAAAGCCTATTTCAGCTAAAGCTGGTCTCGCACACCCATTAGGACAACCTGTCATACGAATAGTAATCTCTTCTTCATCTACATTTGCTTCATCGAGAAGATCTTCAATCTTAGAGAGCAATGACGGAAGGTAACGCTCTGCTTCAGCCATAGCAAGTCCACACGTTGGAAAAGCAACACATGACATTGAATTACGTCTTAAGCCGGAATAGTTCTTACCATCAGTTAGATCATATTTATCAATTAATGATTGAATTGTTTGTTTATCTTCTGGGTTAACTTCGGATATCGTTAAATTCTGATTAGGTGTCAACCTAAATAAACCTTTGTGCACTTCTGCAATTTCTCTGATCGCGGTTTTCAACTTATAATTTTCTGTATCTTTAACACGACCATTTTGTATAAACAAGGTATAGTGAAGTTTACCTTTTCCTTCCACCCAGCCTAAACGATCACCATTGTCTTCAAATTCAAACTCTCTAGGTTCTTCTATTTCCCAACCAAGACGTTCGTTGATTTTACTAACTATACTATCCAACCCTAAGCGGTCAATGGTGTATTTAAAGCGCGCTTGTTTACGATCTTCGCGATCCCCGTAATCACGTTGTACAGTCACTATCTTTTCACAAGCATCTACTACCTTTTCTTTCGGTACATAGCCAGCTAATTTACCAATTTGAGGATACGTTTTGTCCTCACCATGCGTCATTCCCATACCTCCACCTAAGAGAAGGTTAAAACCGACTAACTGTTCTCCCTCAACTATAGCTACTAAACCAATATCTTGGGAGTAGACATCAATATCATTAGAAGGAGGAACTGCAATACCGATTTTGAATTTACGCGGTAAGTAGGTCTTACCGTATATAGGCTCTACTTCTTCACTTTCGTCCTTAGAATCAGCTACTTTTTCTCCATCCAACCAAATTTCATGGTATGCACCAGTTTGTGGACAAAGGTGATTACTAATTTCATTAGCAAAATGGTTCACTTCTTCATGTACATCTGATTGGTTAGGATTTGAATTACACATGACATTTCGATTAACGTCCCCACATGCAGCAATCGAATCTAAGCACGCTTTATTTATACCTTGCATTGACTTTTTCATATTACGTTTAAGAATTCCATGGAATTGGAAGGTTTGTCGCGTTGTTAGCTTCAATGTTCCATTAGCGTAATCATCAGCTATTTTATCCATCGCTAACCACTGATCCGGTGTACAAGTGCCTCCTGGTAAACGAACGCGTATCATGAACATATATGCTGGCTCGAGCTTTTGTTTACGTCGTTCTTCACGTAAATCACGATCATCTTGTTGATAAGTGCCGTGAAATTTAGTCAGTTGTGTATCATCACTAGATATTGAACCAGTAAGTGGGTCAGCTAAGCCTTCTTCAATGGTTCCTCGTAGAAAGTTACTGTTATATTTTATTTTTTCGTTCGCATGCAAGCCATCGACTAGATTATCCCCATTATCCACTTTCGTCTTAACCATGCAATCTATCCTTTCTTTTAATATATGTCCCGTTGATATTTCTTATCACGTTTCAATTGTTTCAAGTATTCTTCCGCATCTTCTTGAGAAATACTTCTTTCTTTTGCAATAACTTGTTTAATCGCTTCATGAACATCTTTAGCCATATGCTTTTCATCACCACAAACGTATATAGCTGCGCCGTTCTCTAGCCATTCATTAAATAATTTGCTGTTTTCAAGTATTTTATGTTGCACGTAAACTTTTTCATCGGTATCACGAGAAAAAGCTACATCTAACTTTTCAAGGTATCCATCTTTGATCCATTTTTGCCATTCCGTTTGATACAAGAAATCGGTTGTGAAATGTTGGTTACCGAAGAAAAGCCACGTATTTCCTTCTAAATCTAATTCTTCACGTTCTTGTAAATAAGATCTAAATGGAGCAACCCCCGTGCCAGGTCCAATCATTATTACTGGCGTTTCGTTATCTTTTGGAAATTTAAAATTAGGGTTATGTTTAAGATAGATTGGTACTTTATCCCCAGGCTCAACACGTTCTGCAAATTGGACAGAGCATACACCCGAACGTTCTCTTCCGTGAGCTTCATATCTAACAGTTGCAACTGTAATATGTACTTCATCCGGAGCTGCTTGATAACTACTAGCAATTGAATATTCACGAGCTGGGAGTTTGCGTAATAATTGATACAAATCATCAGGTTGTAAATCTGTGGTCTTAAAATCTGTTAGTAGATCTATTAAGTCCCGTCCATAAATGTAGTCTTTGATCCATTCTTCATCTTGTTCTTTCTCAGTTAATTGGTCATTCTTAAACAGAGTAGCTGCCTTTTGAATCAGTGGCTTAGTTAATTTAGTTATTTCAAAGTGACGAGTTAAGGCGTCTTGTAAATTCATCTTATCGCCATCTTCGTTAACTTTAATTTCTTGTCCTCTATCCCATCCTAAAACAGCTATAAGTTGGTTAACTAAAGCTGGATCATTCTCTGGGAGCACTACTAAGCAGTCACCAGGTTCATATTCTTCATTAAAATCTTCTAGTAATAATTCGATGTGACGTGTTTCTTTATTCGATCCTCGTCCGTTTAAATTGATATTTTCTAGTACTTCTGCATAGAACGGGTTCGCCTTTGAATGCTTATGTTGTTGTTCAGATTGAATAGTTTCACTAACCACTTCTTCAGCTTGAGCAGTACTACCTGTCTCTTCGTTTAAAGCATCTATGACTTTAGCAATCCACTTTTCAGCATCTTCATCGTAATCCACGTCACAGTCTATTCTTTCGTATAGGCGTTCTGCACCGAGCTCCTCGAGTTTCGAATCAAAATCCTTACCCGTCTGACAAAAATGCTCATAAGATTGATCACCTAGAGCTAGAACTGAAAAACGTACTCCTTCTAACTTCGGTGCCTTTCTCCCATGAAGAAACTCATGTAATTCTATAGCATTATCAGGTGGGTCCCCTTCACCGTGTGTTGCAGTTACAATAAATAAATCTTCAACCTTTTTAATGTTACGAGGCTTAATTTCATCCATGCCTTTAACTTCAACTGTATGCCCTAAGCCCTTAAGTCTATCGCCAAACATTTCAGCTACACCTTGAGCATTTCCAGTTTCAGAACCATATAACACTGTAATGTCGCGCGCTTTAGGTTGAGCTACATTACTTTGTGCAGATCCTGTTTGAAGTGGTGTTGCTGTTTCACTAGCTTCAGTACTAGTTGTTTGTGTACTTTTACTATTATCTCCAATATGTTGTATAGCAGTTAGATAACCACTAAACCATGCTTTTTGATCTGCCGTTAAAGAAGACAATAAGTCATTCGCTTTAGCTGCCTGTTCTTCAGTTAACGGACTATTAGTCACATCTAAGTTCAATAAGTTCCACCTCTTATAACTTGATTTAGTTAGGTCATGAAGTTCGTAATTTATAATCATACTGTTCTTCAATCATTAGAATCTATTCTGTGCGATTTTTATAATTCAAAGACGCATGTTCAACCATCCAAAAGTTTATATATCCAATCATTTTACTAGGATTTTTGTTTAAAAAAATTATGGTTTAGTCGTATGCAAACCACACTCAGTCTTGCCAAAGTTAGACCATCTTCCAGCACGTGAATCCTCTGAGTTAAATACTTGAGAAGTACACGGGATACATCCAATACTAGGATAGTGATGATCGTGTAGTTCATTATAAGGTAATTTATGTGCTTTAATATAATCCCAAACTTCTTTTTCTTCCCAAAAAATTAAAGGACAGATTTTAATTGAATTGAAACGTTCATCTTTATTAACGAAATCAGTGTTTGCCCGCGTAGGTGATTGAGCTCTTCTCAAACCGGAAATCCATGCTACTGCTCCAGATAATTCCTCTTCTAAAGGTTTAATCTTGCGAATATAGCAACATTGATTGGGGTCTTTCTTCCACAATGCCGCACCATACTCTTGAGACTGCTCCTCTAATGTTAAGTCCGGTTTCTTTAATTTAATACGTAATTCTGGATATTTTTCTTGTACTCGATCTATTAAATCATAAGTTTCTTGAAAATGAAGATCCGTATCTAAGAATATAATTTGCGCATTTGGTTTAACTTGATAAATTAAATCAATTAGCACCATACTTTCAGCACCGAAACTGCACGAGTAAATAATATCGTTACCATAAGTGTCGTATGCCCATTTCAACACGTGGTAAGCACCTTTAGTTTCGTCATCTGGCTCGAAATTTCTAAATGGGTCAGATGTAAAACTGTCATAAGTTATTACTTCGTCAGCCATATATGTTCCCCCTTACATTACGAGACCAATCCATCCAACACATACCAACTTTGTCGGATTTATATGTTAATAAGGTAACCATTTTTAGTACGTAAGTCAACCCTTTTTCTGAAAATTTATAAAATCTACTCTGAGGGAAGCTTATAGCTCCCTTTGTGGCGCTCACATAACTTAATCGTTTAATTTTACACCAAAATCATTCGATTGTTCTTTACCATAAATACTAATTACTTTTATAAGCAGATAGCAGTGTATAAATACTTTCTAAATACGGAACAGCTAAGTGATGTTTTTGAGCACACGAATAAATATAACCTTGTATGTAGTCAACTTCTAATTGATCACCATTTAATACATCATAGTACATACTCGTCCCCATTTCCTCTGGATAACCACTATAAATATCTAAAATTTCATCTATCATATTGTCTGTAAAGTTAAGTCCCTCGGCTTGCGCTACTTTAATCCCATCATTAATTAAGTGACTAATTAACGTGGTCATCCCTTTAACTTTTAAAATACGAGCCGGTTGACGACCTAAAGCAGTTACAGAATTAATCCCTAAGTTCACTAGCAATTTGTACCAAATTTTACTTTCAATAGCTGATTCTAGTTTAAGTTTAAGTCCTGAGTTACTTAAATCTTCTTTTAAATATTGAGTATGAGGGGTGTCTTGAAGGTGCAAAATTTCATCTCTAAAATGTTTAACCTCATTCCCCTCTTTTTGGCCACTAATATATACCACAGCTTGATAAATATGTTGAAACGGTAGTGAGGAAAGTTCTCGATAACCATTCTGGGCTAGTACAACGATACTACTTTCATGAGTAATACGTTGTATATCTTGAATAAGTCCGCTTAACTGATGCGCTTTTACAGCAATAAATACCACATCAAACTTCTCGTGCGTATGTGAAAGACTACTTACCGGAATTTCACTTTTATCCTGATCATTACCCGGGAAATAGTGAACACTTTTATCAACTTTCCCCATCAAAGTTACATCTTTGTGCGCTCTCAATATTTCATAAGCAATTGTCGTTCCCACTGCACCTGGTCCCACTATACCGTAACGAATCATTTTAACTTTCCTTTCCTATAGATATTACCTATACTAAAGATAAGTATATCAAACAAAGGGAGGTATTATATTGAAAAAACTAAAAGATTTAATAGCTATGAAACAAGAAAAAGAAAAAATTAGCATGGTGACAGCTTATGACTATCCTAGCGCAAAACAAGCAGAAGAAGCAGGTCTAGATACCATTTTAGTAGGGGATTCCCTAGGGATGACTGTCCTCGGTTATGAAAGTACAGTGCAAGTAACATTAGATGATATGATTCATCATGCTAAAGCTGTCCGTCGAGGAGCCCCTAACACTTTTGTAATTGTTGATGTCCCTTTTGGTTCTGTAGGTGTCAGTGATTCATACGATATTCAGCAAGCAGTTAAACTATATCGCGAAACTGAAGCTAACGCTATTAAAGCTGAAGGAGCTCACCTTGCCCCTTTTATTAAAAATGTAACACGGATGGGAATTCCTGTTGTATCCCATCTTGGTCTAACCCCGCAAAGCGTTGGTGTGACAGGCTATAAATTACAAGCTAGTACTAAAGAGACTGCCAAACAACTCATTAAAGATGCTCAAGAAGTTGAAAAGGCTGGCGCCGTTATGATTGTAGTCGAAGCCATTCCTAGTGATCTAGCCAAAACAATCAGCAATAGCGTTTCTATACCTGTTATCGGTATAGGTGCTGGCAAAGATACAGATGGACAGGTCTTGGTTTACCACGATTTAGTGAAATACGGCACCGATCATAAACCTAAATTTGTAAAACAATTCGCTGATTTCTCTATAGGGGTGACTGCTCTTAATCAGTATCACGAAGAAGTTAAAGCACAAGCGTTCCCTTCTGAAGAATATACCTATAAGAAGCAGATTATGAATGAGGTCGATGAGAGATGACGAAACTCATTACGACCGTTAATGAAATGAGTAATTTATCCCGCAAAATAAAGTTACAGGGGAACACTATAGGCTTTGTACCAACTATGGGTGCACTACATGATGGTCATTTAAGTATGATGGAACAATCTGCTGAGGAAAATGATGTGTCAATCATTAGTATATTCGTAAACCCATTACAATTTGGGCCAAATGAGGATTTTGAGACGTATCCACGTCAGTTGGAACAAGATGCTGAAGCTGCAAGTAAAGTTAACGTCGATTATATTTTTGCTCCAAGTGTAGAAGAGATGTATCCAGATGAGCTAGGCGTCACACTTGAAGTAGGTCGTATGGCTAAAGTTCTTGAAGGAGCTCAGAGACCAGGGCATTTTGAAGGCGTAGTTACTGTTGTTAATAAATTATTTAATATTATACGTCCTGATAACGCCTATTTTGGTAAAAAGGATGCACAACAACTTGCTATAGTAGAAAAAATGACTCGAGATTTTAACCATCCTATCAAAATAAAGGGTGTCGACATTGTCCGTGAGGAAGATGGGCTTGCTAAGAGTTCTCGCAACGTCTATTTAACAGCACAAGAACGTAAAGAAGCTACCTATTTATCAAAGAGTTTGCAGCTAGCTAAGCAACTTTATGATCAAGGGGAACGTGATAGTGAGAATATTATTAACCGAGTTACAGAATATTTGAATTCGTATATAAGTGGAGAGGTGCAAGAAGTAGCTATCTATAGTTACCCAGATTTAGTGAAACAAAATAATATTACAGGTCAAATCTTTATCTCATTAGCAGTTAATTTCTCAAAAGCACGTTTAATCGATAATATTATTATTCGCGGTTAATGCTCATCTAACTAATAATATTCAATTCGTCTTACACCATAGAAAGACGAGATAAGAGAGATGCTTGTTAGCCGTATCACGATCTTTAACCAATTACTATGCATGCACCTTCTACGATAAGCTTATACAATCGCATTTCCGTTCTCACCGCTTTAATAGCTAATTAAATCTATATATCGTTAAGACATTTTTCTAATATCAATATCTACTTTATCTTCATCTTATCAAAAAAGGGAGCGGGACTACGAAATCTTTTTATTCAAATTAGATTTCTGTCCCGCTCCCTATTATTATTAAATTAATAATATCTAACTTTTTCTATTTATTCTTCGTTTTCTTCCTTCTTACGACGTCTACCAAATAGGAATATAACACCTAATGCTGCGAAAATAGAACCAAATAATGTGCCTTTAGTAGCTTGTTCTCCAGTATCAGGTAAGTTATGTTTTTTCACATCTGAAGATTGATGACTTCCTTGAGCAATATTTGAATTACCCACTGTAACCACTGTTGAACTTGTCGCATTACCTGCTTGATCTATTTCCTCAATATAAATCTTTTCGCCATTCTTCAATTTAATATGGTTAGGAATTCCGATCTTCCAAGTACCATCGTCATTGACTTTACCTGTTAATTCAGTACCATCAGGCAAAGTAATATGAATCATATTTCCAGGTGTTCCATGTTGTCCGGTAATTTGATTATCACCTGTATGAATTGGATTGACTGATGGTATTATACCTTCAGAATGAGCTCCAGGATTTTTATTTGATTCAGTACTATCATTTGAATGCTGTTTTTCAGTACCGTTAGGATTTTCACTATTTTTAGTAGCTCCTGAATGATTTGACCCAGGTTGATCATGTCCATTTATGCTAGGTTCTTTACCACCTTGATTACTAGGACTCGTACTATTGCCATTATTATGGTTATTGTGAGTGTCACCATCATTCATACCTTGCTGAACAACAACATGAGATGGTTGAGATGAATTACCAGCTTGATCCGTAGATACTACCGTTAAAGAATCTCCTGGATTAAGATTGATATTGCTCGGAACATCAATGATAAACGTGCCGTCTTGATTAGTTTTCCCTGTAACAGTTGACCCATTTGGGAACGTGATCGTAATCGTTGAACCTGGCTCAGCCGTTCCACTAATTGTAGAATCCCCACTATGAATATTATTCACTTTTGGTTCTTGTGGTGAAGTTCTGTCTTCAACTTTTACTTCAGCTTCTGATGACGTATTACCTGCTTGATCTGTAGCCGTTACACTGATCGTTTCGCCACCGTTAAGCGTCACGTTATCCGGTATTTCCACCGTAAAGTTGCCGTCATCATCTGCTTTTCCTGTCGCTGTTACACCGCCTGGGAACGTCACTGTTACCGTTGATCCAGGTTCTGCTTGACCACTCACTTGCTTATCTGTACTATTCACACCATTTACTGACGGTTGAGTTGGCGCTGTCTTGTCCGCTACTGTCGTGCTTCCTTCTGATGACGTATTACCTGCTTGATCCGTGGCCGTTACACTGATTGTTTCGCCACCGTTAAGCGTCACGTTATCCGGTATTTTCACCGTGTAGTTGCCGTCATCATCTGCTTTTCCTGTCGCTGTTACACCGCCTGGGAACGTCACTGTTACCGTTGACCTAGGTTCTGCTTGACCGCTCACTTCCTTATCTGTACTATTCACACCATTTACCGATGGTTGGGATGGCGCTGTCTTATCCGCCACCGTCTTCGTCGTCTCTCCTGACGTGTTTCCATCGTGATCTGTCGCTGTAATAGTGATGTGCTCTCCACCATTTAAATCTGTCGGTAAATCTACGGCATAACGACCATCATCGTCCGCTGTCGTTGTGATCGGTTCATGTCCATCTATCTTCACCGTGATCGTTGAACCGGGTTCTGCTTTTCCTGTTAGCTTGTCTGATTCACTTGTCACGTCATCCGCCGTCGGCGCTTCCGGTGCTGTCTTATCCGCTACTGTCGTGCTTCCTCCTGATGACGTATTACCTGCTCGATCCGTGGCCGTTACACTGATCGTTTCGCCACCGTTAAGCGTCACATTATCCGGTATTTTCACCGTGTAGTTGCCGTCATCATCGGCTTTTCCTGTCGCTGTTACACCGCCTGGGAACGTCACTGTGACCGTTGATCCTGGTTCTGCTTGACCACTCACTTGCTTATCTGTGCTATTCACGCCATTTACTGACGGTTGAGTTGGCGCTGTCTTATCCGCCACCGTCTTCGTCGTCTCTCCTGACGTGTTTCCATCGTGATCTGTCGCTGTAATAGTGATGTGCTCTCCACCATTTAAATCTGTCGGTAAATCTACGGCATAACGTCCATCATTGTCCGCTGTTGTTGTGATCGGTTCATGTCCATCTATCTTCACCGTGATAGTTGAACCGGGTTCCGCTGTTCCTGTTAGCTTGTCTGTTTCACTTGTCACGTCATCCGCCGTCGGCGCTTCCGGTGCTGTCTTATCCGCTACTGTTGTGCTTCCTGCTGATGACGTATTACCTGCTTGATCTGTAGCCGTTACACTAATTGTTTCGCCACCGTTAAGCGTCACATTGTCTGGTATTTCCACCGTAAAGTTGCCGTCATCATCTGCTTTTCCTGTCGCTGTTACGCCACCTGGGAACGTCACTGTCACCGTTGAACCAGGTTCTGCTTGACCACTGACTTGCTTATCTGTGCTATTCACGCCATTCACTGATGGTCGAGTTGGCGCTGTCTTGTCCGCCACCGTCTTCGTCGTCTCTCCTGATGTGTTTCCATCGTGATCTGTCGCTGTAATAGTGATGTGCTCTCCACCATTTAAATCTGTCGGTAAATCTACGGCATAACGTCCATCATCGTCCGCTATCGTTGTGATCGGTTCATGTCCATCTATCTTCACCGTGATAGTTGAACCGGGTTCCGCTGTTCCTGTTAGCTTGTCCGTTTCACTTGTCACGTCATCCGCCGTCGGCGCTTCCGGTGCTGTCTTATCCGCTACTGTCGTGCTTCCTTCTGATGACGTATTACCTGCTTGATCTGTGGCCGTTACACTGATTGTTTCGCCACCGTTAAGCGTCACGTTATCCGGTATTTTCACCGTAAAGTTGCCGTCATCATCTGCTGTTCCTGTCGCTGTTACACCGCCTGGGAACGTCACTGTTACCGTTGATCCTGGTTCTGCTTGACCACTCACTTGCTTATCTGTGCTATTCACGCCATTCACTGACGGTTGAGTTGGCGCTGTCTTATCCGCCACCGTCTTCGTCGTCTCTCCTGACGTGTTTCCATCTTGATCTGTCGCTGTAATAGTGATGTGCTCCCCACCATTTAAATCTGTCGGTAAATCTACGGCATAACGACCATCATCGTCCGCTGTCGTTGTGATCGGTTCATGTCCATCTATCTTCACCGTGATCGTTGAACCGGGTTCCGCTGTTCCTGTTAGCTTGTCTGTTTCACTTGTCACGTCATCCGCCGTCGGCGCTTCCGGTGCTGTCTTATCCGCTACTGTTGTGCTTCCTTCTGATGACGTATTACCTGCTTGATCTGTAGCCGTTACACTGATTGTTTCGCCACCGTTAAGCGTCACGTTATCCGGTATTTTCACCGTAAAGTTGCCGTCATCATCTGCTGTTCCTGTCGCTGTTACACCGCCTGGGAACGTCACTGTTACCGTTGATCCTGGTTCTGCTTGACCACTCACTTGCTTATCTGTGCTATTCACGCCATTAATTTCAGGACGGCTAGGTGCTGTAGTATCAACGACCGTCACTTTAGATGGCGTCGACACATTACCATTATCGTCAGTAGACGTAACTGAAATTTCTTCGCCACCTTTAAGATTAACGTCAGAAGGCACGTCTACACTATAGTTTCCATCTCGATCTGCCTGTCCAGTTACTTTCTTGCCATCTGGGAAAGTAACTGTAATTTGAGAACCAGGCTCTGCTGTTCCTGTCACTTTATGGTCTTGACTTGTCATACCTTCAACTTGTGGAGTATCTGGTGCTGTTTTATCTTCTACAGTCGTCTCTGCTGAGCTAGATGTATTACCATCTTTGTCCGTAGCTGTCACACTTATATTTTCGCCGCCCTTGAGATTAACTCTAGATGGTATTTGAATAGAATAATTTCCTTCCTCATCAGCCTGTCCTTCTGCTGTTTCACCATTAGGGTAATGAATAGTTACTGTTGAGTTAGGCTCTGCTTGACCAGTAATTTCTGTACTATTACTTGTAATATGATCAACAGTTGGCTTATCCGGTGCAGTCGTATCTTTAACTGTGACTTCTTTCACGTCAGATTCATTTCCATCTTGGTCAGTTGCTGTAACGCTTACTTTTTCGCCACCTTTAAATTTCACATCTTCTAGTATGTTAACCACATAGTTTCCATTTTGATCTGCAGTAGTTTCTTGAACTTTACCACCAGGGAATTGCACTTTTACCGTTGAACCTGGTTCTGCATTGCCTGTCACTTGTGTACTATCGCTCGTTACGTTGTTCACTTGTGGAACATCAGGTGCTGTTTTATCTGAGACTTTAGTAGTTGTTTCATCTGATGTGTTACCCGCTCTATCTGTTGCCGTAGCAGTAATTTTTTCGCCACCTTTAAGAGTTAAACCTGCTGGTATTCCCGCTTCAAAGTTACCATCTTTATCTGCAGTGGCAGTAGTGACTTGTCCGCCTGGGAAATGGATAGTTACTGTCGAGTGAGCTTCTGCTTGTCCACTAATCTTGTCACTTTTACTAGTAACTTGGTCAACAGATGGAGGTTCTGGCGCCGTCTTATCCGCTACTATTTGATGAGTCGCTGCTGACGTGTTGTCATCTTTATCTGTCGCTGTGATTTCAAGTTCTTCGTCACCAGTTAAAGTTACATTCTCTGGAACGTCGACGCTAAACTTCCCATCCTTATCCGCTTTAGCTTCGCTACTATCGCCTGAAGGGAACCGGACTGTCACTGTTGCACCTGGTTCAGTTTGACCTGTAATTGTCTTATCTCCACTATTCACACCATTAACTGTTGGTGCGTTTGGCGCTGTCTTATCTTCTACTGTCACAGTTGTTGGAGCGGAAGTATTATTATCTTTATCTGTAGCAGTAACATTTAATTGTTCGCCGCCGTTTAACTTCACGTCTTTAGGAATATCGACAGAGTAATGTCCATTATTATCTGCAGTGGCAGAGCCTTCCTGACCACCCGGGAACGTTACTTTTACAGTGGAACCTGGTTCTGCTTCACCATGGACCTGACTATCGTTACTATTTACTTGATTAGCTGTTGGTGCCTCTGGAGCAGATTTATCAGCTACTGGAGCAAGCGTTGTTTCTGACGTATTGCCAGCTTTATCTCTTGCGGAAACTTCTAACGTCTCGCCACCTTTAAGTTTAACCGACTCTGGGATATCCACTTTATAGTTACCCTCAGAATCAGTAGTAGCAGTCGCTGAATGATCCCCTGGGAATTTTACTGTAACGGTAGAGCCTGGTTCAGCTTTACCTGAAACAGAGTTATCTGTACTATTTACACCATTAACATCTGGTGCATTTGGCGGAGTGTGATCTGATACTGTAGTCGTTGCATCTTCTGAATTATTTCCTGCTCTATCTCTAGATTGAACGGTTATTTCTTCTCCACCTGCTAATTTAATTCCTTCTGGTATATCAACTAAGTAACGTCCATCTCCTCCAGCAGTCGTTTCTTGATACTGACCATTAGGGAACTGAACAATGACTGTTGAATTTGCTTCTGCTTTACCTGTTATTTCGCTAGAATCACTACGGACTTCATCGATACTTGGTTTGTCCGGTGCCGTCTTATCTTCAACTATAGTAGTTGTTTCAGGAGAACTATTTCCATCATCGTCACTTGCTGAAACTCTTAACGTTTCATTTCCTTCCAATGTCTTGTTGTCAGGAAGATCGATGCTGTAATGACCATCCTGATCCACAGTACCCGTACTTGTCGTACCATCTGGGTATGTGACAGTGATAGTAGACCCTGCTTCTCCGTCACCTGTAATATTACGGTCCTTGCTTGTCACTGGATTAATCGTCGGTGTCTCGGGTGCTTTCTGATTAACAACATCTATCGTTTCTTCTTGAGAAGTATTACCCGCGTCGTCTTCTGCAGTTACACCAATACGATCACCTGGGTGGAGCTTCACGCCATCAGGTATATCGATCGTGTAATGACCATCATCTGAAGCCTTACCTACCGCTGTTGTGCCTCCTGGAAGCGTCACACGTACTGTTGAACCCTTTTCTGCTTGTCCTGTTATTTGAGTGCTTTTTGGATTAACCTCATCAATAGTTGGAGCATCTGGTGCCGTTTTGTCTTCTACAGTTACCTCACTTGATGTTTCGCTTGTTTTCCCATTTTTACTAGCAGTTGAAGTCAATTGAGTACCTGCTTTGAGCGGTTGATCAAGTGTAATAGTGCCAGAGCTTTCTCCTTCACGTATTTGAACTGTTCCTACTGTGTTACCTTTATCGTCTCGTACTGTAACTGTACTTCCTTCTTGACCATTAACGATAATATTCTTGTCATTATCATCTACTGGATTGATAGATGGCGTAGGAACTTTTGACGCATCTATAACTTTAAATGTATTTGTTTCATCGTTCTCATAATCTGGGGAGTCGATAGCTATAGTATAGTCGCCCTCAGATAGACCCTCTACTTTAATATTAAAAGCACCGTCGTCCTCTACATTCCCTTGAGCAATTACTTCGCCGTTGCTATTAATAATTTTTGCAGTTTGTTGACCTGCACCTTCTTTAAGTGGGACATATCCACTGACCATATTATCTTCTGTTGTGATATCGCTCGCATTAGGCTGTCCTACAAGTGGTGAAGTCTTATCTCGAACGACTTCATCACCATCATTCTTACCATCACCATCCGTATCCGAATTGAACGGATCAGTTAAAGAGTTTTGACGCTCATAGCTATCAAGCAAACCGTCTTTATCGTAGTCTTGAATTTGTAAGGCGGAAGTGCTTAAGGTATTCGTAATCATTTTGTTATCGCTATCGCTTAAGTAACCATAGAAGTTGAATATCTCTTTTTGCTTAACTGAAGATTTGATTAGATTACCCTTATCATCATATTCTGCATCTCGCGTTAAAATATTATTAGGATCTTGATTAAATTTCAATACAATACGAATGCCGATTGGCTCAGGTAAAGAATTGTTAAACTCAATTAATTTTGTTAAATCTTTTGCAGTAATTGACCCTTTACCATCTTTATCTAAGGTTAGATCTGCTACTTTATTCCCTTCATGATAATCTTTATCGAAGCCTTTTAATCCGCCATAATCAAGAAGATGTAATTCCGCACCAGAAATGTAAGGTAGTAGGTCCGGATCAATTTGATAGTTATATTTCCACTGTTTCTTTTGAGCAAAAGTATATGAGAATATACCGTCTTTCATAATCGTTTGATCTAATATAACGCCGCCGTGTTTGCCGATATCAGAATGATAAGAGGCTGAACCAGAACTGTTTAAGAAAGAATTTTTATTAGCTGATGATAGATCTTTTTTCTTATCATTTAAATCTTGATCTTCAGTAGTTAAGAAGTAACCATTAGACTCACTCGTTCTGATGATCTTATTTGAATCTGCATTACGTACATACATCTTATAGTTAAGTTTGTCGTTGTCTAATTCTTCATCTTTCAAGATGTTCTCTATAGTGTCATCAAGTTGTATCTTACCGTTATCGGCAGTGTATTGAGATAATATTTCCGCCCCACCGAATAAACCGCCTTGAGCACGGATAAAGTTAATTTCCCATTTATCTGTTAAATTACCATTTTCATCCGTCATACGTTGAAATTCTACCGGCTGATTACTTCCGGACGGATTCACACTAATCTTAGTTACGTGTTTAGCTAAACGCGGATCGAGTCCAAGATCTATCTTAAACCGTGATAGAGAGTTTGAACCAGACATATAACTATGAATCTTAAATGGTATGGATGTCGATTTCTTCGCACTATCACTTTCTAAATCTCCCGGTTCAAACATCAATGAAGCAAATGTATAGTTGTCCTCATAACCGAGTGATTTTTCAACTTTTGAATCTTGGGCTGCTTTTGAAACAGCTTCGACAGAGTATGCTTTTCTAAAGAACGTTGCACTTTCACGTGTAGCTTTAGGTGAATTTTTATCTTGTTCATTTGCGAATTTGATTAACGCTGTTTTTAAGATTTTATCTGAGATTTCTTGATCTGAGTCTTTCTCATAATCAATATTTGCATCTTTTACTATTTCTTTACTTTGCTTATCGCCCAATTGACCTTTTAAGTAGGTATTAACGGTGCTCTCTTTATCTTTGGCTTTTGAAATTTTTGAATATAACTCGTCTTTTTGAGATGAGAATTTTTGCGCTTTATTAGTAGGGAAGCGTCTCTGTTCGGTGGATTTTTCTTGCGCGGACTCATTCTCTTTTGATGCTTGCTTGTCTACTTTCGGATTATGGTTTGTATCCTGTGAGGACGCTTTGTTGTCTTCTTGCTTTGAAACTGAATAAGTTTGGTTCTCTTTATTCTTAGAATCAGATTTTTTGTCGTGATGTGTACGTGATTCAGCGCCCTTTTTCACTTTTTCAACATCTGACTTTTCTGAATCTGATTGTTCTTTTCTTTCAGTATCATTCTCATTATCTAACTTAGAGTCATTCTTCACATTGTCTGTCTTGCCATCTTTAGAAGGTGTTTCACTGTGAGCGTCTTTAGAAGTATCATCTGACTGTAGTTCTTTGTCTTGCGCTTCATGATCTGTTGAGTTAGTTTTTGAACGGTTATCTTGTGTATTAGTATTATCGTTAGCTGGGTTGTCCGCAGACTGATTATCCTGTGTTTCCTCTTGTGATTGATCATTACTTTGGTCTGAACTATTGTGAGATGGGGCTTCATTACCCGAGTCAGAGGAAGAATTTGGTGAAGTACCTGTATGATCAGAGTCTTGAGAATCAGGTTTTTGAGCAGAAGACGTTTGCTTTTGATCTTCTGAGGCAGATGGTTCCTGGTTTGATTGATTATTTTGTTCTTCATTTTGGCTCGTGTTGTCATTATGATGAGTATCTACTTGATCAGTTGTGTGTTTAGATTTCGTTTCGTTAGTTTGATCTTGTTGAGTGTTCTCTTCAGCATTTGCCGCTCCATCATTATTGGTACTTGTATTATTATGCACATTAGAATTCTCGGCAGCTTTAGCTTCGCCACCTGTGCTAAACACTAAGGTAACCCCTATTAATATTGAAGCGGTGCCGATTGTAAATCTACGTATAGAATATTTATTATTTCTATTCGGTAAGAAATCTAACTTTCCTTGTGGTTTTCTCTTTTTCAAATATATTACCTCCGAAAATATTGATTGATAAAAATGTTAGTTCCCAAAATAGAGTTAACTATTATTATATCTACCACAATGTACCACAACACTAAACAGCCCGCTACCTATATTTTTTTAAATATAATTACTCACTTCTATAACTTTTTCTTATTAATGGCTTTTTATATCTAAATAGAAATAACTAGAATATTAAATTTTGTTGCGCATAACTTTAAATTCTATTTATTATTCAAATATAACTCATTTCTAATTATTAACTTACTTTAATTTAATATAGATAAAATAAGGGTTCGTCTAAGTAACGACTTACTACTAATAGTTACCGTTACTTTTTTAAGCGGTTTTTACAACGGGTAATTAGTGAAAGTCAATAAATTTTAAGCTAATTTTTTATAGAAAATCATATAATTTACCGAACGTTGATATATATCAATTTGTTTTAAATATGGATAAATTTTTTAGAAAAATATTAAATTTTTCTTAGATGTGTAAAATTTAATATTCTGATTCACTCTTTTATATGTGAGAAAATTTTAAGATTACAACAACCTTCAATGATCACTGACTTAATAGTGAGAATTTAAAGTTGTCGTTTGTATTTTTGTCTCTTTATCACTTAGTGATTTCACTTCTACTTCACTCATAATGATTAGAAATCTCCTTAAGTATTGAGCTATTATTCTTACTAAATCTTAAATAACGATTTCTTCACTATCACCTCAGTCCTCCCACTATTATATATATTTATAATTAAATTATATCCAGTACCTTGCAATGTATAATAGACGGTGCTATATTACTTATAGAACTAATATACATTGTTTAGTACTGAACGATGTGGAGGTTGAAATATTGAATATACAATTTAAAAAAGGCGCGTTGGAGTTTATTGTGCTACTCATCATTCAAGCTGAGGATCAATACGGTTATTCTCTGGTTCAAAGAATCACGCCGCGAATTAGTATTTCAGAAGGCACGGTCTATCCTATATTGCGCCGTCTCGTTAAAGATGAATATCTCACGACTTACTATCAGGCTTCTACTGAAGGTCCTGCACGTAAATACTATAGTATTACTGACAGTGGTCGCGAAAGATTAAAGCACTTGTTAGAAGAATGGCAGAACTTTACAGATGCTATCAACTTATTCTTAGAGGAGAGTGATTTAGGTGAGTAAAAATGAATATTTAGCTCAACTCCGCAAATATTTAAAACACGTGTCTACTGAAGATAAAGAAGATGTTATTTCAGAGTACGAAACACATTTTATTAGCGGCCAAAAAGACGGTAAGACTGAAGAAGATATTTCAAAAGAATTGGGTAGCCCCAGACAAGTCGCTCGTGAACTTAATGCTACCTTAGCCATCGGACATGCTGAAGCCTCTCATGATACTGCGAATATAGGTAAAGCTATCGTAGCAGTTATGGGGTTAGGATTATTGAACTTCTTTGTAGTCATGGTGCCTGTCGTCATCATATTAGGAATCTTATTTTCATTAATAATGACAGACATTTCACTACTTTCTTTACCCGTCTTCTTAGCAATCAAGGCGATCATACCTGATTTAGGCGAAGTCATCCCTCTAGATATCTATGTGACGCTTGCTTCATTCGGCGTGGGACTTGTATTACTAGTCATCACAATCATATTAATTAAGTGGTCAACTATACTATTCATTAAATATCTTAAATGGAATATAGACATTGTGAAAGGAAGTGTAAAAGCATGAAGAAAACGTTGAGTATCATATTTATAATCGGATTTATCCTCGCAGTCGTATTCGGATTTTTAACCTTTAAAGAAATGCGCACAGAAGCTAAAAAGAACACCATCACGACAATGGTCAATAAAGACATCAAAGACAACATTCATAACTTAAAAATTGATGCGCATTCAGCAGAGGTTAAAGTTAAAAGGGGCGATAAACTTCACGTGAAGATGCGTGGTCCGAAAGACAAAGTTACAAATAAAGCTGAGACCACAGGGGATACGTTAAATATCACAAGCAAACTAAAAAAGAAAATTATTTCATTCAATGTTTTTAGTAATGATAAAAATAAAATTATCATCACACTTCCTAAAAAACTAAAAAAATTAGAAATTCAAAATGGTTCAATAGATATTAGTGGTGTGAAAGCTGAACGGTCTATCCTAAACGTCAATTCTGAAGATCTCGACGTAGATGGGAGTGATTTAGGTGAACTTACAGGTAAATGCGATTCTGGCGAAATTAACTTCCGAAACTCTAAATTTACACGTACTAACTTAAGTAATGATTCTGGCGAAATCAACGTCTCTAACACGCCAACAGATATTCCGATGAATTTAAATAACGATTCTGGGGAAATTAACCTCTCGTACGATGAGAAGCTAAGGAATACTCAAATAAAAAACAACTCTACTGATGATTCTGGAGAGATTAACATTTCTAAATCTGAATTGAAACATCATCAGATTGGTAGTGGAGACAATATTATTAGTATTAATAATGATTCTGGCGAAATTAATATTACTTAAAGCTTTAATACTTCAAGGGAGCGGGACAGAAATCTAATTTGAACAAAAAGATTTCTGCCCCGCTCCCATTCAATGGTTAAAGACACAAAAACAATTAAGATCGTTCACTTATTAGCTCAACAATGACATAAAGAAGAGGTAAGGAGAGAACCGTATTAGGAGCTTTACGGTTCATTCCCTACCTCTTCCAATTTCTATTATTTCTCTAAGCTTTTCTCAATTTCTTTAATTTCCTTTTGAGAAAGATTAACTGCTTTTTCTCCATCTTTCGTATCTTCTTTTAATGCTTCTTGAGCTTCTTTAGAATGATAAAGTTTGATAATTTTCTTGTACGTTTTATTATCTTTATCTTTGTCATTAATTGCGATGAGATTAATATAAGGTTTTACTTCGTCAGAACTTACTTTTTCTAGGAAAATAGGGTCTTTTTTAGGATTCAAGCCTGCTTTTGATGCAACGCCATTGTTAACTACTGCGAAGTCTACGTCATCTAATGAACGCGCCGTTTGTTGGGCATCAACTGCTTTAATTTTAAGATCTTTTGTATTATCTGCTATGTCTTTAGTAGAGGCATTGAGACCTGCATTATCTTTTAATTTAATTAAACCCGCTTTATCAAGAAGCTTTAACGCTCGTGCTTGGTTAGATACATCATTAGGTATAACAACCTTGCTTCCTTCCTTGATATCTTTAACGTCTTTTACCTTCTTAGAATAAATGCCTAATGGAGCTAAAACCGTTGTACTTGCTGCTGAAATTTTGGCATCTTTGTGGGCTTTTTTGTATTCATTTAAAAATGCAAAATGTTGAAAAGCGTTCATGTCAATATCGCCATCACTCAAAGCTTTGTTAGGAACGTTGTAATCAGAAAATTGTTTAATTTCTACATCAATACCATCTTTTTTTGCTAATTCTTTAACCTTTTCCCAAGCTTTCGTATCGTTAGAAGCGACTCCAACAGTCACTTTCTTATCATTTCCTCCACATGCAGTTAGAATGAGTAGCGCTGCAATAACTAATGTAATAATTCTTTTCATAATATGTAATCCCCCTTTTAGTTTTTACTACAATACGTTTTTGAAATGTACGCTTAATTGCGACGTACCTTTTTAGAAATTAAGTTACCCAATGATTGAATGATTTGTACTAATATGACGAGAACAATTACGGTGATAATAATAACTACAGTGTCAAATCGCTGATAACCATAAGCCAGCGCAAGATCACCGACACCTCCACCACCTACAGCTCCGGCCATTGCTGTACCGCCGATTAATCCTACAATAGCTGTAGTAATCGCTAAAATTATCGATCCTAGAGCCTCAGGAAGTAAGAAATAACGAATGATTTGTATCGGCGACGCTCCCATCGCTTTAGCTGCTTCAATGATGCCATCATCCACTTCGAGCAATGAATTCTCTATTAAGCGGGCAATGTATGGCGCTACGTAGACCGTCAGCGGAACTATCGCGGCTGTCGTTCCGATAGAAGTCCCTACTAACAGCTTCGTAAACGGTACGATAGCAATAAGTAAGATGATAAACGGTATCGACCTTAGAATGTTAATGATTGGATTAAGTAGATGATGCAAGATAGGATTTGACCAAATACCATTTTTACGAGTAATTACTAATAATACGCCTAAGGGTATACCAATAATAGCACCTATAATTAACGACACCGTCACCATATACAGTGTTTCGTAAAGTGCTTGCGTCAGTTGAGAGGCATCAATACTTGAACCGAACATTAGTCATGCACCTCCTCATATTGAATACCTTTTTCCGCAAAATAACTTTCCACATCTGAAGGACGAAACTTAGCATCGTGCTCAAATCTTAACCAGAGGTAACATACTGTCTCTTCTTGTATGGTCGACATTGAAGAAAATAGAATATTAACGTCTAAGTCGTACGCCTCAGCTAGTTGTGTAATGAATGGTTGTGTAATTTGATGCGCTTCAAGAAATAGCTTGTAATCTGTGTAGTTCTGCGTTTCTCTCGAGTTAAAAGCTTCTCTTAATGCTTTCGAAGGCTCTGTATTAATCACAGTTGAAACAAAGTCTTTCGCCGTCTCTGTTTGAGGTTGACTAAAGACGTCTTTAACTGTACCGAGTTCTACAACTGCCCCATCTTCCATGACAGCAACGCGGTTACATATTTGTTGAATCACACTCATTTCATGCGTAATAAGTAATATTGTAACCCCAAATGTTTGATTTACATTCTTCAATAATTTCAATATAGAATCAGTCGTAGCAGGGTCTAAAGCGCTCGTTGCCTCATCACATAATAGAATCTTAGGATTCGTAACTAATGCTCGTGCGATAGCCACACGTTGCTTTTGGCCGCCTGACAACTCGTCAGGATATTGGTTTCTCTTATCCTCTAACCCGACGAATTTCAACATTTCGCTTACTTTTTCTTCTATTTCTTTTTTTGGTTTCTTACTTAAAATGAGAGGCATAGCCACATTTTTAAAAACATTAGCAGAATTCAGTAAATTAAAATGTTGAAAGATCATTCCGATATCTTTTTTAACTTTACGTAACTCTTTTTTATTATATGTATCTAGATCATGCGTATTAACAATGACTTGTCCTGAGGTGGCACGTTCTAATTGGTTTACTAGTCGAAGCAGCGTGCTTTTCCCTGCGCCACTATAGCCTATTACGCCAAAGATATCGCGCTCTTCAATAGTGAAAGATACATCCTTTAAAGCGTGGGTAGACTCATTCTTCTTATGAAAAACCTTATTTACCTCTTTGAACTCAATCAAACCGGCGTCCTCCTTAAATGTAAATCCTTAGTAATTCGATAAGAATATATTTATTCTATTCAAAATAGCGCACGCCGTCAATACCAATTACTCATTTTCGAAAATATCATTAATGTATGACTACCCACTTAAGAAGGAAGCCTGAAGTTTGTCTAAAGTATATTAATAACCAACTCGTCATGTTCAAAGAGAGAATATCATCAACAAGTGAGTGTTTATAAAAATGGGAGCGGGACAGAAATCTAATTTGAACAAAAAGATTTCGTAGTCACGCCCCGGCAAGGATGACTAGAATTGAAAAAAGCTTGATACAAGCGCATTTTCAAATCAGTCATCTACTGCCAAAATGCTGAAAAAGGTTGAGGCATTACATTATGTCCCAGCCTCCTTTATAAAAATAGGTATGCTCGTAGTCGCTAAGGGGCGTTACAGCTAGCCTTGCGATAGGGAATAGAGTTCTCCAAATGACTCTCAATCCCCTCCCTACACATACAAGTACTGCTATCATCAAACAAGCGTTTTCAAAAATGAATCAATTACTTACATCTTAATCCTCACTAGTAATTCACTTGTTTCGGTATAATTTCTAGGAATTCTATGAAGTCATTGATAGCTATATCATCGTTAACGAAAATAATTCGGCCGCCCGCTCTAGAATGATCTTCTTTAACATGATAGAGACGATGATAACCTGTATCCTTAGAAGCAAAATACCCCGTCGTATAATGAAGATCATCAGAAACACATAACTCCCCTATAACACCAGGGTAACTCGTTATTATCGTCGCTATCGCTAAAGCATCTTGAACACGATCATTTAATAATCTACGTTCTTGTAAAGATTTAAAGCAAAAATGAGTAGCTCTAATACCTCGCACTCCTGTTCGATCTAAGCGTTCACCTGTCTCCTTAGAAAGAATCAAAGCGCCTGTATAACGCGTCTTATCATGGATATATTCAAGTCCACGTTGGAGCGCTTGATCTGTAATCCCATGAGACTGGCTGAGAGCGCTTAAATCAGCAGACTCCTCCTCTAGTATTGAGAGTGCGTTGAGGTGTCGTAGAGGTTGAGTGATTTTTTGTACTTTTATATTAAGCGCATCACTATCTCCATTTTGATGGGTGAACCCTTTATGAAAAAACTTACTTATTGTCTGGTCAATTTGATGTGCTTCACAAATCGTTTCGGCGCCACTCAGATGTTCGCCTTGTTGACTCGATCTCATTTTCACACTATACACGCTCGGTCCCACCTTCACTTATCAAATTTAAATATTTAAAAATTACTTCTAAATCTTCAGCGCTATGATAATAATTGAGCGACAGCCGTAAAGTTGGTTTCTGCACTGTCGGGTATCTGAAATAACTCACCCAAATACCCGCTTCTAATAACTTTTCATAAGTACTTTCGGCCTTAATTTGACTTTCATATTCAATGAATTTAATAGGACTAAGAGCGTCATTCTTTCTACCCGTATGCGCTTCAAGTAAATGATTAAAATACTGACTCAAATATTTCACGTGCGCTCGGTTATCGTCAGCTTTCTGGACTAAATCAAGATTCAGCAAAATATGCGTTAATTGACTATTAGGCATACTGCTTGAATAGATCACTGGTCTTCCTAAGTTCAGTATGAGCTGCTTAACAGTATTATTACAGAGAATAACCCCGCCGTATGCACCTATCCCTTTGGATAGACTCGCAGTTAGCATATCAATATCTCGGTAATCCTCAATTAAGCCAAGGCCTAGCCCGTGCGAGTCATCTATCATAATGAGGGTCTGAGGATACTTCTGCTTTAACTTTCGTAACCGCTCAACATCCACCATATCACCAGTAGTTGAAAATACCGTATCCGTACAAATTAGTTTTGTAGAATTGGGGTGTTGCTGTAGTTTGGCCTCCAACATGTCGTAATCCAAATGCGAATATATTTCCTTGGAAATATCACTCAACCGTAATCCGTCGATGATACTCGCATGATTATCTTCATCAGAGAACGCCACTACACTTTCCCCTTTAAATATGTTAAATAACGCTAAATTCGCATCATAACCACTATTCGTCACGAGCGCCGCTTCAAAGCCAAACATTTCACTCATTCGTCTTTCTATTGTGGTATAAAGTATCGAATTTCCACTAACGAGACGAGAACTCGCTAAATCCATATGATTCTGAGGGTGAACAGGTAGATATTCCTGTTCTTGTGCTAAGCCGAGATAATCATTTGATGTGAAGTTGATGTAGCGGCCACGTGTGCTCGTAATGAATTTGCCTTCGATTGAATGAATATCAGTTAAAGTGCGTAAGTGCCCCGCTTCTCTAATTTTTTCCAGCTTTTTATTAAAGTCCATGTTGTCACACCCAATTTACGAAATATTACTATCCTTTTTTCGCGCTCAAATTAAGCTTTACCTAACACCTCAAAGAGGACTTCAGTAAATATGTTAGTCATCTTCTTCACTTCTTTATTACTCATACTCAGCACTGGAACGAAAGTAATTATATTCTCTAAATTTCTAATCATTAGACCTCGTTCTTTACACATCATAATCAGTCGTTCTACAGTCGGAATATCTAATGGTTGTTTCGTTTCTTTATCTTCTACGAGTTCTACTGCATACATTAAACCTCGGCCTCTAACATTTCCTACATTAGGGTGGCTATTGAGGCTTTCTAAACTTCGCTTTAACGTTTTGGACGTTTTGTTGATATGTTTTAACAACTTATGTTTGTTAAATAAATGCAAATTCTCTAAAGCTACGGCACAGACGAGCTGATTTCCTGTATAGGTGTGGCCATGGAAAAACGTCTTCTTCGCGTGTGAATCACTTAAGAAAGCATCATATATCTTCTGAGAAGTCAACGTGGCAGCTAAAGGTAAGTAACCTCCCGTTATAGCCTTTCCAAGACACATGATGTCAGGCTCAACATCTTCGTGATAACAAGCAAACATCTGACCCGTTCTTCCGAATCCAACTGCAACTTCATCTACAATTAGTAAGATATTATGCTTTCGACATAACTGCTCTACGCCTTTCAAGAATCCCTGTGGATGTACGAAAAGACCAGTTGCCCCTTGGATTAGCGGCTCCATTACAACACCGACAATCTCTTCAGAGCGCTCCCTAAGAATGGTATCAATATGTGTTAATATCGATTCGACCATCTCTTCTTCCGTTTCATAGTCACTATGATAGAAAGAAGGGCAGTCCACCTGAATATTCTCAAATATGAGGTCATTGAAAATTTTATGAAATGCGTCGATTCCTCCCACACTTACTGAACCTATCGTATCGCCATGGTAACCATTATGTAAGGTAATAAATTTATTTTTATTCTTATACTTCACTGGATCTAAATTTTTCCAGTATTGATAAGCCATTTTGATCGCAATTTCAACCGCTGCACTGCCAGTATCTGAATAAAAGACCTTCTGCAATCGAGTCGGTGTGAGCTTCACAAGCTGCTCAGCGAGTTGTATCGACGGAATATTGGAAGAGCCGAGCAAAGTGGAATGCGCAATATTTTTCAGTTGTTTATGTATCGCTTTATTTAATTTCTTATTATTATGGCCGTGAACGTTAACCCATAAAGAAGCGTAACCATCTAGATATTTGTTACCTTTCGTATCATACAGGTAACTCCCACTCCCCTTCTGTATAATGATAGGGTCATGTTGCGCATACACACCCATTTGTGTAAAGGGATGCCACACGTACTCTAAATTTTTATCTACCAATTCATTGTGTTTATTCAACTTCATCAACGACGTCCTCCTCCAATAACTTTAGTAACTGCACGTCAAAGTCTGTGTATTGTCCATTATGAGGAAAGGTTAGTACCTGCTTATGTAATAGCTTTTCAATAGTCTGTTTATTATCTTCTTCTACATCCGTACCTGTATAGTCATTCATTATTAAGATATTGTGTGTTAACTCATTGAAGTTCAAATATTGCTGATGCACAACGGTGTCTCCAATCGCTCCTAATTTCGAAGGCACTACACTGATGATATGTTCGGGATTGAGATCGCTTATTAAGTCCGTAGTCATATAGAAGTTATCACTACCCTCGTAAATGGGAACAGCTATACCACCAGCTCCCTCAATGAGCACAATCTCATATTTTTTAGTTAGCGTATTCAATTTTTCTATGATTAATTCTCTTTTGAATATCTGCTCCGGTTGTCTTTTAAAAGCTAAATGCGGAGACACGGGATCTTTAAATTTATATAAAGCGGTTTCCTCATAACTGAGCCCACAATCCCTTTTATAGGTTTCTAAATCGGGATACGTTCCATCTGGCATTTCTTCAGTTTGTAACGGTTTAAAAATTGTAACTGAATAACCGTGATTTTTAAAAAAGTGATATAAATTTTGAGTAATGTACGTCTTTCCAATATCCGTATTTGTACTCGTTATAAAAATTTTCATTCTATCCACCCGTTGCATTCCGAATTATATTCTATATTTATAGCTTAAATAATAAATGTTTGAATGTAAACCTATTTATTATTTAAGTTTACATATACAGTAAAAAAATACAGCGCTAACCGCTTCTGTTTATTTCTCTATCGTCACTTTATAAACTTCTCTCAAACAAACAGTTAACCATCCCTTTCCTACTCCCATCAATGGTAATACCACCTTCTAGCACAAGAGATATACTTTTGACGAAAACCTTTAAAATCATTAGCTACAATCTGTACTTCTTCCTTATAAAAATCACAAACATCTCTTAAAAAATGCGCTTCCTATTAACAAAGTAAATGCACCCTAGAGGTTGAGACATAAATCCCAGAAAAAATAGCACTCAGATGATTTAAGTCATTTCATCTGAGTGTTTCTTCTCGGGAGCGGGACAGAAATCTAATTTCAATAAAAGATTTCGTAGTCCCGCCCCGGCAAGGATGACTAGAATTGAAAAAAGCTTGATACAAGCGCATTTTCAAATCAGTCATCTACTGCCAAGATGCTAAAAGAGGTTGAGACATTACATTATGTCCCAGTTTCTCTGTGTTGGGGCCCCCTGCTCAAATCCTAAACGCTTTTGTCCCGACCTTTAAGGTGCAACGCTAATAGTATTTTATTTCTAAGCTACTACGCTTATGATAATTTCATAAAGCCATTACCTAAGACATCTCGCACATCGTGGATGACAAGAAATGCCTTCTCATCATGTGCATTAACAATCTTCTTAATACGAGCAAGCTGATTTTGAGGTACTACAACATAAAGCACATTCGTTTGTCGGCGTTCATAACCTCCCACGCCATTTAATAGAGTGGACCCACGACCTGTTTGGTCATGAATACGATCACTAATTTCTTCATTTCGTTCAGAAATAATAGTGATTGCTTTTTTAGGATTGAACCCTTCAATGACAAACGCCATACATTTCTCCACTATAAATAACATCACAATAGTGAAGAGCACATCTTGAATATTAATGGTTATTAAGAAAGAGAGGACAATCAGCGTATCTAACACAAACAACGCTTGCGCCGTCTTCACTTCCGTATATTTGTCAATGATCTTCGCAATGACTGACGTTCCACCTAAGGTACTGCGCGCTGAAATTACGAATCCTGTACCGATACCAATAAACACACCGCCGAAGATCGTGTTGATGAAATCAGATTGTAGATGTAAATTAAATGACTCTGTTAAAGCCAGCCACACAGAACTCGCAATCACGGTAACGAGCGTATAAATGGCGGTCGTCTTACTTAAGAATTTCCATCCTACTATAATTAAAATGATATTGATGATGAATGAAGTCAGTGCTGGAGACAAGCCGAGCGTATACTTCAAGTTTAGGGAAATACCCACTGTGCCACCTTCACCTAGATTAGAGGCGATAATAAAAGTATTAACCCCGATAGCAATGAGAAATGTACCTAATAGGCAGAAAATAATATTTTTTGAGTGAATTTGAATCGCTTTTTTACTCATATTGAATTGTCCTCCCTTCCTGCTATAAAACCAAGCTCCTTTAGTAGAATTTTTACATGACAATTTATCTATAAACTATTCAAAACAAAAAGAACTCTTTAATCATTTTAAAAAGTTCTTATACTTTTATTAAAATCATAATTGTCACAGGCAATTATCAATCTTAATAGATATTCTTCACTTTTACAACATAAGCCGGTTGATATTTAATATAAGGAGTACGTAATAAGAGGTGAGCCATTCAATCACAGCGTTGTTCTTTAAACTTAAGTTTCAATTCAGCTCTTTCTAAATGAGATAGAGAAGAAATAATGATAACCACATGAACCACTTCGAGTTACAATTCCTTCTAAGTGCTCACACAATATTTCTCTTGTCTTTAATACATCTTATAAATAAATTTAGGAGTGGCTTTAATCACCTTATACCCTTAAAGGTTATATTCTATTACGTCTTTACGCTATTAAGATTGCGTCATTTCAGAACATTTAAGCCCCCCTTCCCACTTAGTGTCTCACCTTATTTCCTCGGCAAAACGAAGCATTCTTGACTCTCACATTCAAAACTTTTACATTTAGAGTAGAACTACATACAGACACTAGGGGTGTTTACGAACTGAGATGGGAGCGGGACAGAAATCTAATTTCAATAAAAGATTTCGTAGTCCCGCCCCGGCAAGGATGACTAGAATTGAAAAAAGCTTGATACAAGCGCATTTTCAAATCAGTCATCTACTGCCAAGATGTTGAAAGAGGGAGCGGGACAGAAATCTAATTTGAATAAAAAAGATTTCGTAGTCCCGCCCCGGCAAGGATGACTAGAATTGAAAAAAGCTTGATGCAAGCGCATTTTCAAATCAGTCATCTACTGCCAATATGCTGAAAGAGGGAGTGGGACAGAAATCTAATTTGAATAAAAAAGATTTCGTAGTCCCGCCCCGGCAAGGATGACTAGAATTGAAAAAAGCTTGATACAAGCGCGTTTTCAAATCAGTCATCTACTGCCAAGATGCTGAAAGAGGCTAAGACATTACATTATGTCCCAGCCTCTTTCTCTCTAGTCAAAGACCTTTATGTCTCAGCCTCCGACTTCGCTTTTATAGGGCCGCCCCCACTCGCTGTGCTTGTTGAAACTGGTTTACCAGTTTCTCTCTGTTGGGGCCCACCCCAACTCGCATTGCTGGCGGAAACTGATGAACCAGTTTCTTTGTGTTGGGGCCCCACCCCAACTCGCTGTGCTTGTTGAAACTGGTTTACCAGTTTCTCTCTGTTGGGGCCCCGGCTCAAATCCTAATCGCTTTTGTCTCGACCTCGTTTTATATATAAAAGAGCCGTACTAGAGGAGGTTACGAATGACAAGAACAGTACTAGTTACAGGAGGAAGTAGAGGTTTAGGTTCGACAATCGTACAAACATTATTAGATAGAGAATTCAACGTCATAGTCAATTACAATAAGAGTCGATCTGCTGCTGAGCGGTTAATCGCTAACGTAGATAGGTCACGTGCTATCGCCGTGCAAGCAGATGTCACACAAAGAGATCAAGTAGAACGAATGGTTCAACACGCCACTGATCACTTTGGGCATATTGATGTCCTTATCAATAACGCGTTAGTAGACTTTAAATTTGACCCTAACAATCAGCAGTCATTCAAGAACCTCACTTGGGAAGACTACCAACAGCAAATTGATGGTACGCTTAAAGCGGCCTTTAACGTTACTCAAAGCATCATACCACAATTTATTGAGCGTCAGGCGGGGAACATCATTAGTATCGGTACTAACCTCTACCAAAATCCAGTAGTCCCATATCACGAATACACTACTGCTAAAGCTGGTTTGATCGGCTTCACACGCAATATAGCGTCGGAACTTGGTCAATATGGAATTACCGCAAACGTAGTCTCAGGCGGATTGCTTAAGACGACGGATGCTAGTTCTGCGACGGCACCTGAAGTGTTTGATTTAATCGCCAATACTACGTCATTGAAGAAAGTGACAACCCCTCAAGATGTGGCGAATATGGTGGTTCATCTCGCATCAGAGCACGCTACAGGGCTTACCGGTCAAAATATTACTGTTGATGGAGGATTAACGATGAATTAAATTGGTGCCACCGACTTTGCGTGTAAGTTTAGAAGATTTCGCCAAGTTGGTAGTCTCGACCATGCAACGTCGTGATTTATGTAGCAGGTCGTACGTTACTTTTCGTTTATTGCGAGTTGTTTAATAAGGCATTTTAGAAGGAGGATGTAGTTTGAGTAGAGAGAAGAAACCGTTAAGCAACCACCTTGAAATAATGTATTTGTTATTGTTCCCTCTAGCAATTATAGGGGGTGTTGCTCTTCTTATAGAATGGACGGCAAAATTACTGGGCTGGGAAATACCCATGTATCTCTCTTTTATAATTCAGCTCCTCTTTTGCATTGCAACCACGATCTTGGTTATTATAGCGGTGATAGAAGGTTCCTATATTCAGGCTATAGGTTCGTTGATATTATTACTCGTCCTACTGTTGAACTTTTTCGTTTGATCGATTTCGATTTAGTTGGAGTATCAATGAGATGGACTACTAAATATGAGCAGAAGATGAGACGGAGAACTCAAATTGGTTCTCTCTTATCTTCTGCTCATTTCGTTAAATTCTGCGTTTATCTAACTAAAGAAAGCATCAACTAGTTCGACTTTCTTTTGTAATTTTGTTGGTAACAGATCTCTTATATCGGAGTGATTAACGACGATTCTATCCACTTTAGACAATTGTTCCCACTTCAATCTATTATTTTGAACAATATCATCACTGAGCCACACGGCAGTCTGACCTTTGTAATATTTCACCATCTCAGAAACTTGATCTGTCTCATTCATATAATAAACTAACCAATCTAGTGGAACATCTCCAAACAAGCGGTCAAATTCTTCATTATAGAGTTGAGTCATTCTTCTTTGCGCTAATCTTTTAAGAATCGACTTTTTCTTCACTAGACGATCAACTATGTTTCCGTTAATATCGCCTAGTGTTGAATAAATCATCATTCCTTTAGGCAATTGTAATAATGCTTCGTACTCAGCGTCTGTATAGACACGTTTATCAAAAAAGTAAATTACATTCTGGGTTACATCATTAAATCGATTTAAGTGCTTAAGTAACGAATACTTATCCTGCTCATCTGAATAGATAGCCATATTGTCTTTATTATTAGCTACTTTATATTCATTTATATTCTTTGAAGTCTTACCATTTATCATATACTGAACGAGTTCTTGCGCTCCGTTGCTATTATCATGAGCTACCATTTCTGCTTTAAGTTCTTGGTAACTCACTTGGTTATCCATCTGTTGGATTGCTGTATTGAGAGCTTCTAAGCTTTTAACTAAAGTGAATGGGTACTGAGCAGGTGAATGGTATAGCCCTCGCTCATTCGTATAATGCTCTAAATCATAAGCATATAAAAAGACTGGCTTATCCATATTTAAATAATCGTACATCACTGAAGAGTAATCCGTAATCAATCCATCTGTGGCTGTTAAAAACTCATAAATTTCATAGTTCTCTGGCACATATTTAATCTTCTCAAAATTCATTTTCAACTGTTGTCTAACGAGATAGTGCAATTTCACAAACAGGATGGTATCGTCATCTAAACGTCGATTAAGGTACATCAGCATTGTTTCAATGTGTTGAGCATCACTCACCCCACCGATATGTCCTCGCCACGTCGGCATGTAACATAGCACTTTTTTATTTCCTAAATCTAACTTATCTCGTACTTCCTCCCGTAACTTATGAGAATAGAACACGCTATTACGTGGCATCGGTCCCACAATCATCATGCCTGCATAAATAGCATTTAAATTACAAGCATGTGCCATCACATCTTTCGAGTACTCGTTGCTTAAGATAACTTGGTTCGCCATATAGAAATTCCGTTGAACATTCGCTAAATCAGCAATAGGTTGGGTGTCCTTCCCCATCTTTTTGAGAGGGGTGCCATGCCAAATGATAAAGTATTTCTGTTCCTTTCTTTTATTGAAAAATGGATAGAAAGTCGTATCATTGATTAGAAATTCGCAGGTTGCCAATAAGTCATAATACTTAACAGAGAGGTGTTCAACTATGGAAAAATGAGTATACCCCCGCTTCTTCAAAAACGCCTCATCCTGCTTAGGATTTTGAGAAACTATAAATATTTTACTCCCAGGTGCAACGTTTTGAATTTCAGGCAATAGGTAGTAAATTTGACCTGAAACACCGCTTCCATGCATCGCTTCAAGCAAAAACCAATTCTTCTTAATAGGCTTGTGTCGTCGTGCACTCGCATAATGATAAGGGCCTTGATTCCTTTTGAAATTACTCAATTTATGTTTAATACCCAAAATAAGACTCCTTTAGGAAAATAGATTTACTAATAATTATATCAAATAATTTGAAAGAATCAGTATGTGTATCATTTAAAACAGTTTAGTTAAGTATGCTTATTTACTGTAGAAGCGCTTGACTAATCGTAGGAAGAGGGTGGGAGCGGGACATAATGGTCTTTGACTAGAGAGAAAGAGGCTGGGACATAATGTAATGTCTCAGTCTCTTTCAGCGTCTTGGCAGTAGATGACTGATTTGAAAATGCGCTTGTACCAAGCTTTTTTCAATTCTAGTCATCCTTGCCGGGGCGGGACTACGAAATCTTTTTTATTCAAATTAGATTTCTGTCCCGCTCCCTCTTTCAACATCTCGGCAGTAGATGGCTGATTTGAAAACGCGCTTGTATTAAGCTTTTTTCAATTCTAGCCATCCTTGCCGGGGCGAGACTACGAAATCTTTTTATTCAAATTAGATTTCTGTCCCGCTCCCTCTTTCAGCATCTTGGCAGTAGATGACTGATTTGAAAATGCGCTTGTACCAAGCTTTTTTCAATTCTAGTCATCCTTGCCGGGGCGGGACTACGAAATCTTTTTATTCAAATTAGATTTCTGTCCCGCTCCCTTCAACATCTCGGCAGTAGATGGCTGATTTGAAAACGCGCTTGTATCAAGCTTTTTTCAATTCTAGCCATCCTTGCCGGGGCGGGACTACGAAATCTTTTTATTCAAATTAGATTTCTGTCCCGCTCCCTCTTTCGAATTATAAACATAAAAAGAGGGACTAAGCACCAAACGGTTACTTAATCCCACATCCAAAGCGATATACCCCGTCTAAACTTCAATTAGTACTTATATGGATCTTCGTCCACCTTCTTAGAAGTATTTTCTCCTAAATTTCTTTCATAGCCTGAATCATTCTGGTCGCGATTTTCTGAACGAGTGTAATCGTTATTATAATTATAGTCATTAGCTAAATTAGAATGATACGCTTTAGGCTTTCTTACTAGTAGCATAATACCAGCAATCAACCATAATACACCCGCTATCCAGTTTGGAGATATGAAACTTAAAGCTCCGATAACAATTAAAATAATTCCAGCTGCTTTATTTTTCTTACCTATCCAAACTGCCGCTAAAATACAAAGTATAAAATAGATAGCGGTTAAGACAAGCCCTACCATACTCATAAATGTATAAATATCAGCGATCGTTCCTGCCTCATTTAGAGAAAATGCATTTTCTTCCATTAAAGCTTTAGAAAATTCTTCTTTACTCGTAGTCAATAGCAATGTAAATAAGATACAACCAAAGAACACTAAAATATTAAAACCGAAGCCGATCCATGTGAGTACTTTTTCTGCTGTTCTTTTCATATAGATATCCTCCCTAAAATTCTATTTGTTGCTCACTTATAGCATAACATTTTATAGGAAATATTAATGAATGCATTTTTTATTTCTTCGATGGTAAGGAAGCCCTTTTCATCCAAACAACACTATATATTATCTAAAGCATAGACGTGCAAAGTGAACGGGGAAACCCTGTAATAGCTTCCGAGCTTAATGTACTTCCAGGTTACATAAGCATGCGCTTTACAGAACCAAATTCTCAACTTTAACTCGATCAGTTTTACTATTCACACTAAATTACCCTTCATCATTTCTAACATTTAACACTCACGTCACTGCGCTTCCACTTCTCTCACCACTGCTTCAACTAATACTGGCAGTTCTTCAAATGCGCTCTTCTTATATATCCGCTCGGACACACGATGCGCATCCTTACCTATAGGTCCACAGTTGAATGCGGGAGCACTAATCTCATAGATGTCTTGAAACGGAATCGTATAGGAGCGTTCGAAATTAGGTGTATTGTGACGGTAGACTTCCATATCTCCTAACGCATGAGTCAATCGCACATAACTCAAATCACAAATGCCATTAAAGTAATGAATTCGTCGACTTGGACGTCCAAATTGAGACTGAGCAGTCGTTGAAACTTTTGTAACTAATCTTTCCACAAAGTCTTCATAAGAGTTGTTGACCGCTGGGTAATATGGCGGCGCGAAGAATGTGACGACTGTAGGTGTAAGTGATCGACATAAACTCAATAATCGATCCACGATTTTCACACTTTGCTGTAAGATATCTTGTTCCCTCTCTAAGATTTGATCGATCTCTTCTTCTACACGCGCACTTCCTAATAATTCAATCGCTTTATAATACAATGAGTCATAAGTAATGACAGGAATGTCTATACGCCGATGACTTCCGGCAGTCTGAGAACGTTCTTCATAGGCGGCTTTTGCTTGATTGACCCCTTTACGAACAAGCGTATTAAACTTCTCGAACACCTCAGCTGGAGTATGTTTGAACAGAAATACATTGTACAAAGTAAGTGTCTTAAATGGTGTCTGCACGTCATAATGATGCTTAATATCTCGCATGACGAGAGACACGGGAAGAGGTGAGACTTCACTTTCAAATGTCTCTTGAAATGCGGTGCTATATTCAACTTGCTGATTGATATAACTTTGAATGAAGTTAGAGCTTACGCCATTCAAAGGCGTGCCGACATGTGTTTCACGACCGTAAACAAGCACCGATGGCATGATCTTACCTATAGAACCGGTATAGGTGTAGTGGCTATTATCGCCAGTTTCTTGTTGAAATGTAGGTTCGCTGTTTAGATGTAGACGAATATCGAGGTCTTCTCGATCTTTCAACTTCTTAAGAAAACTCATAGCGGCGCGCATTCCGGAAGAGTTCACCTCTTCATCTGGGACTGCAATAAGCACTAGATTAACATTCCACAGTTCGCTTATCGCTTTCTCCAACAGTGACATGTGTAACATCAGCCCTGGCTTCATATCCATAGACCCACGTCCAAAGAGGTAATCACCAGATTTCAAATCGGCAATAGCATTCTCATCTAAAAAGGATGAATCCTCATTGAACTTGCGAGTGAGAAGATCCATTTGAGTCGCATAAGGTTCATAATCACTATAATCGTCAGTATCAACAGTATCGAAGTGACTAATGAGCGTGACCGTTCGCTTCGTGTTTGGTGCTTGATAATACGCTACGACGGCTTGTTTATTATCTTCAGTATCTACCAAGTGGATGTGATTGCTATTGGTTTTAAAATACGTTAATTGTGTCAGTTGATTGATTAGAAATTCAGGGAAGGCCTTCTCCCCTTCAGAATGAGTAACAGTGTTAAAGTTCACCAGTGCCTTAAGCAAGTCTTCCCTTTGCTCTGGTGTTTGCCAATATAAGTGTTCCATGTTACAGCCCCTTTTTTATTAAAAATTGCAATTAAATAATTAAAAGTTTACACTATTTATAAGTAAGCGCTTTCATTAATTAGGTTGTATTATAAATTAATTCTTTATTTAAATCAATATGCTTAAACAAGGGGGACATCCAAGTGAAGCATATCTTAGCATTTACTGATTGGTTATGGGGTTATCCGATCATTACTTTATTATTAATTGCCAGTATCTTTCTAACAATTTATCTGAATTTTGTCCAATTTCGCCATTTTATCTACATTTTAAAGCAAACTTTCGGCAGTATTAATAAGCGCCCTAAAGGGGAAGGGACGATTACCCCGAGACAAGCACTTACCTCAGCGCTCTCCTCTACAGTAGGCGCTGCTAATATTGTAGGCGTACCTACCGCCATAATGATGGGTGGTCCAGGTGCAGTCTTCTGGATGTTAGTCATCGCGTTCTTTGGCATGGCGTTGAAATATAGTGAAAATATACTCGGTGTGGCGTATAGAGAGAAGAATAAAAAAGGAGAATTTATTGGCGGTCCAACCCACTATATGAGTAAAGGGTTTAACAACAAGCAACTCGGAAAGGTATTCGCTTTAATCTTCGCCTTTGCATTAATGATTGAAATCATACCTAGTATCATGGTGCAAGGCCATTCTGTCACTGCGAATGTAGAAGATACCTTCCATATTAATCCACTTATCACAGGGATTGTGATCGCTGCATTAGCTGCTCTCGTCGTCTTTGGAGGCGTAAGTCGTATCGCGGCTTTCACTGAAAAAATTGTGCCTATCATGGTTGGAATCTACCTCTTACTTGGTTTCATCATTATACTCATTAACGTCCAAGCTATCCCTCATATCGTCGCGCTCATCGTTAAAGAAGCCTTCAATCCTCATGCAGCGACTGGCGGAGGCTTTGGTGCAGTACTTTCTAATACGATTCGCTGGGGCTTTGCGCGTGGTATTTACTCGAATGAAGCTGGACTCGGTACATCTCCTATCGCTCATGCGGCTGCCAAGACTGATCACCCTGCACGCCAAGCTTTCTGGGGTGTAGCCGAAATCATCGTTGATACCGTACTCATCTGCCTAACTACAGCAATGGTCGTATTACTTTCAGGCGTGTGGAAAGCGAGTGATGCTCAGGTAAATTCCTCCGCTCTAACTGCCCGCGCTTATCAAGAGGTCTTTGGTTCATGGGGCAGCGTGTTGATAGCTATTTCGATGATCTTCTTCGTGTTCTCTACGGTCATCGTCATTATATTCTACGGATCTCGCATGGCTGAATATCTCTTCGGCCTAACTGGAGGCTGGGTTCTTAAAGTCATTTACACCATTTCTATTATCTTAGGTGCTATCGGTGTGGGTAAACAACTGTGGGGTCTTCTCGATTTAGCCTTAGCATTTGTACTGATACCTAACATTATTGCGGTTCTCCTCTTATCGCCTAAAGTAAAAGCGTTGAGTAGCGATTTCTTTAAACATCACTACAAAGATTAGAGTTTTAATTATGGTAAAAGGGCTGTAGAGATTGTGTTAATCATTTCATTTATTAAAATAGGCAGACAAGAGTGTGAGTGAAAATAGGAAATAGTTAGCTATCCACGTACGAGGTCAGGACAAAAGCGTTTAGGATTTGAGCAGGGGGCCCCAACACGGAGAAACTGGTAATCCAGTTTCAACAAGCACTGCGAGTTGGGGTGGGGCCCCAACAAAGAGAAACTGGTTATCCAGTTTCAACAAACACTGCGAGTTGGGGTGGGCCCCAACAAAAAGAAACTGGTAATCCAGTTTCCTCAAGCACTGCGAGTTGGGGTGGGCCCCAACAAAAAGAAACTGGTAATCCAGTTTCCTCAAGCTCAGCGAGTTGGGGCGGTCCTATAAAAGCGAAGCCAGAGGCTGGGACATAAAGGTCTTTGACTAGAGAGAAAGAGGCTGGGACATAAATCCCAGCCTCTTAAACATCTCGGCAGTAGATGACTGATTTGAAAATGCGCTTGCATCAAGCTTTTTTCAATTCTAGTCATCCTTGCCGGGGCGGGACGACGAAATCTTTTTATTCAAATTAGATTTCTGTCCCGCTCCCCTTTAATAGCCCCATAGACAAACCACTCAGCAACGCTGACTCAAGAGTTTCAAGGTTACTTAATCGGCGTGGCATAGCGCTCATTAACTTCATTTAAAGCTTTCAAATTACTTAACCCTTGTTGTTCAATCCATTCTCTCGCGCTCAGACTTCCGTCATTAACAAATGCTTCAGTAGCCCCTTTCCACGTAGCACGTCCACAAAGTACGCCATTAAATTTTGAACCGGCTTGCTTGGCAAATTTCAATGTCTGTTGGAATAAATCAGCACTCATTCCACCACTTAAGTAAATATAAGGAAGGTGTGTGCTGTCGTCTTGTGCTTTAAAGTATGCCGCGGCCTCTTCCTGAGTATAAACTGGATTGTCTGTTCCCAAACCTTCTACATAGTTCATATTCACTGGCGTCTCTACTTTCAATACATCCACTTTATAGCGCGCATCACTAAATACTTTCATGGCACGATTTACTTTATCTGGTCTCACTTTCGCAAATGCTTCACCTTTTTCATCACCTATCTGATTATTATAGGTTAAGATTTCTAGTAGAAATGGGACGTTCTCAGCCTCACATTCACTTCCTACTCGCTCTACAAACGCATGTTTAATCTCGTTAGTCTCTACTTCATCATCTACGTCATAATAGATTAAGATCTTAACTGCGTCAGCATCTACTTCCTTTAAACGTTTCACAGATTGATTAAGCACTAGTCGTGGCAATCGTCTAGAGTCTGATTTATCGTATCCTGTCTGTTCATATGAAAGGATAAGACCTGCATGCTTATCTCGTTTCTTAGCAGCCGGCAAACCGTATTCTGGATCGAGTAAGATACTAGACCCATGAGGTGTCAGAATTTCAGAAACAAAGCCTTTAAACTCTGAGATGTTCTCATCAGTCACTTGGTCTTTCAACAATCTCTTTAAAGCACCACGTTGGTCTATCGCTATGGCACTAAAAATACCGTTATCATCTAATAATGGTGTTAAATCTTTGATCGTCATTTATATCATCTCCACATTAATTTCTGTCGTTAACTCTTGTACTTGCTTAATATTGATATAACCTGTTTCTTGCTGCATCGCGTTAGACATACCGCAAGCTAACGCGTGTTGAATCAGACGTTCCGGTTGGCGAGAAAAATGCTGAATACCGTAGGCAATACCTGCTACTGTCGAATCTCCTGATCCTACAGGATTTACAGCTTGAATAATCGGTACAGTAGCGCGGTAAACTTGTCCTTGGTATTTGACGATGGCTCCTTGTGCACCTAATGTCAGAAATACGTCGATATCTTTAAATAATGGGTGCATTGTCATAATGTGGCACATATTATTCTCTTCGAAATCAGCTTCATCAACAGACCCTTTATCCTGCTCAAGGCGGAGCAATTGCCTAAACTCGTCTCTATTAGGTTTAATACAATCTACAGCTAAGCCTGCTTTTAATGCTGAAACTAAATCTTCAGGCTTAGTATCTAGAATATTATAGCTGTGAGGAGACAATGCAAGCACTCGCTTTAAATGCGTCTCTGCGTCTATATGAGCTAATTGGGGCGAACTTCCACTAATAGTCATGACCTCGACTGAACTTTGAACTAATTGCGCTGCCATCTCATCTAAATAGGATTGTTGTGCCTCTTGTGAGACTACGGGTCCTGCCTCCAATATCTCTGTTTGTGCTCTACCGTCATTGATCGCAATGCATTGTCTCGTCTCCCCTTCAATTTGAAGTGCGGTATAAGAAAGATCAAGGTCGGCTAATTTCGATGTTAACCATCTCCCGTTTGCACCACCACTATACAACAAGGCATGCAGTGGCGCACCAAGTTGCTTTAACACCTTAGAAACATTAATACCTTTACCACCTGGGTTCTTAATCATTTCTCTAACTCGATGCACATCACCTACGTTCAGCTCGGGAACAGTATAGGTGATGTCTATCGAAGGATTGAATGTATGTGTCAATATCATGTCATAGTCTCCTTACCCTTCGTAATTATGTAACTTCACATTTCTAACCACGCGATTGTTGTAACCCTCTAGACTAGGATTATCAGGAATGAAGCCATAACTCACAGTCGTTTCCATAACAAACCGGCTGAACATTAAATAAGTTATAGCCCGTACCAAATCATTAAACTCAGTTGCGAAATCTAGTGCTGTAGCATAGTCAGAATCAGCTCCGTCGCTACCCAGGTTCAAAATTTGTATTCTGTTTGTCCACTTTCATCTTCAAGATTAAAGTCGTTCTCATATCAACGTCGATATGGCTCACTATGTCTTAACATTACCTATAGCGTATTCTCATAGAATCCAACTCTAGGTATATGATGAAACACTAACGTTGTTTCACGTGAAATCTCAACACGCTTTCCTGAACAATCGCTAAGTTTCATTATCAATTCGCGTGTCGATTGAAGTCTTCCAACGCTAGCTGGCGATCAGCAACTATTGCTTGGAGTTGGCGTCATATTTCTAGTTCTTGCTATTTATTTTGATAAGTATGGGGGTCATGGAGGACAGCTGCCACCTCCATATTGGTCATGTTGTCATAACCAGTTGTAATATTAAGTATAGTGACTCGGAGTTAAAGGCCCTACACTTTTAAATTAAAGCGGTGCTTCATAGCTTATTTAATGTACTAATGAGTTGAAAGATTGCCTAACAGCAGTAACTATGAACCGTGTTATGACTTCAGTACCAACGTCGATGTCACTATTACTTTCAAACGCTTACTGTTGAATCAATTTAACTGTATATTTGTAATCCTGAGCTTTCGCTACAGATTCTGTAAATTCTACAATTTTATCCTCTACATAACTATGACGTTCGATAAACATACATACCGATTCCTTATCTGTTTCTAAGTAACTCGCTTCTTGTTCTGACATCTTACGCGAAGTTAAAGTCTCATAAGCGTAATCGATTGCAATATTGTAGTAATCATGCAAAGTTTCATAAAGCGAATGCTGGTTGAAATCAAATTGATCTAACCCTTCACAAACATGTAAAGGTAAGTACGTCGTTTCATAAATAAGCGGTGTGTCATTCGAAAGTCTCAAGCGCCGCAATTTGTACACCTTTTGGAAACGAGTTAAACCCATGTGTTGCTGCACATAAGTAGGTGGATCAATTGGCTCAATACTCAACATCATTGTACTCGGAGTATCGCCGTTTTTCTCTATTTCATCTTTAAAACTATAGAGTTTATCCAACATTTGATTGTATTGATTGCCTAATACATACGACCCGCGCCCATGTTCGGTGCGTAGAAATCGATGTTCTTCAAGGTGCTTTAACGCCTCACGAATCGTGATACGACTGACTTCGTACTCTTCAGCTAACTGCCTTTCAGAAGGTAGTTTATCCCCTTCGTTATAAATTCGATTTTTGATTTTTTCTTTTATATCTTCAAACACCTGAAGATACAAAGGTTTTTGCAAATGACTCATTTTATCTCCTAACTGGTTATAACCACTTTTAGTTTATACTATAGCTATAGATTAGTAAATATTTTTCTGATATTTCTAATAAAATCTTACTACTCCAATTTTAAGTGGTAACCTATACATTTAAGATGAGATGATGGCGACATCGTGCCTTTATCGTACACCCGTTTGCGATGTTCGTTCACTGAATTCATTCATTGCTATGATTATGACCATCGTATATATTTATAAAATGATTTACTGATCCCCTTACTCCCTGCTCCTCGTATTACCTTTTAAAAAAGCTAATCTCATCGTAAACTTTAATATCGTACTGTTTAAGAAGTGCAGTAACCACACCGTTACCTACTTTCTTGCTACCAGTAAACGTGCCATCATAGATCTCTATAGAACCACATGAGGGGCTCTTAGATTTCAATATCACTGTATCACAATTGAGTTCTTGCACCATCCTCAAGGTTTGCAACGCACCAGCTTTATACTGTGCCGTAACGTCTTCACCTCGTATCGTTCGAACTTGTGCTTGACCTGTCCACACATCATTCCCATCGCCACCCACAATTTCTGCTGGATCACGAGGAGTACTTAATCCACCGAGGACTTCAGGACAGGCGCTAATCGCTTTGCCCTCTTCTACTAATTGACGTAGCCGACGATCAAGTTTATGACTCCCATCATAACGCACCTGTGCACCTGTCAAGCAAGCACTTATGAGTATCACCTTTAAATCCCCCCTTCACTACATCATATTACGTAGCGACTGTCGATACGCTCGCTTTCTCTTCTACGTGCAACATCACTATAGCTTGAGTATAAATGGCTAACCAGACTTCAACCGGGTAGTCTTGTAGACTGTCATCAAATTTAATGCGCTGTTGTTCTCCACGTTTCTTTGTAGCTTTATTTTTCGAAACATCTAAAAAATTACGTTTAGCGTAATAGAAAGGTTTACCGTCTTTCTCAATAGTTGTTTCTTTAGTTAAATATGGACTATTCAATGTGTATTCTGACTTGTCGGTAAACAACTTATAACCGAATCGCTTTTTATAGCCTTTCTCACTAACAAACTTTTGCCTTCTAAATTCACCAATAGGATGGTCGTCTAATATAACTCTATAGGAGGCTGGATAAGAGAAGTACTTAATCCTTTTCACTTTCACACTATGATTCTCAGAAATCACTTCAATGCCTATGAACATAGCTGCACCTATTAGCGATAACCACTTTTCTATTTGAGTATTGAAAGTAGTTCTAAAGTACATATTTATATTATCACTATTATAAATAGTGACATAACGTTCACCAATATAGTAAAAGGGTGTTTGAAAAAAGTATTCATTAGATTGAAGATTTAGTTTTTCTGAGATCAATTTTCGCCTCATTTCTTCTGGCTCACTGGCACCTTGTTGGTCTTTTCGTAAACTTATAGCACGCATAGCTAGAATAACAATTAGCAACACTACCCAAACAGCAACTGTAATGATAATATGCAGTGGATTAAAGGGTGTGTGCAAGTTAATCCTCTTATTTAATAGCATCATAACAAGTTCTATAACGAGCAATAATGAAACCCCACCAAGTAGCAATAAATATGTAGTTTTTTTCATATATTATTCTCCCCTCTATACCTTATAACAAGCGAAGTGTACGATTTGATGTAAAGTGACATGCGTATATACATCAATCGTATTAAATGTTTCACCAGGTATTATATGATGATATGAACCTATCTCCAAGGAGTGTAATTTATACCTTTCATACGTGCACCATTCATTTGTCGTTCTTTGCGATTAAACATTGCCGCTAAGCAGCATTCTTATTATGTTGGATCATACCACGATATATAAATAATGGTGTATTATTTTCTATCTTAAACAGTGTGTTGTAGTTATAAAATAAACCTTAAACATTCGCTGTATTGACCTATAAAAAACATGCGACAAACTAGCGTTTATGTATTATTTTAAAACATCTACACTACATTGATGATATTTCCCCTTTTGACATGATGATATAATTTGCAAATGAAAGTGATTGATAGTTATAAAGATATAATACTTTAAACAGTTAGGAGATGTTGTATGACCTAAAGATTTGAACTATGAGATTAAGAGAGCAAGTTTCTGTACTCTGGAAAACAGCTTAACAGCATCCAAAAGGTAGGATTGTCGACAGAAACGCTCACGATTAGGGAGCGGGACAGAAGTCTAATTTAAATAAAATGATTTCGTAGTCCCGCCCCGGCAAGGATGACTAGAATTGAAAAAAGCTTGATACAAGCGCATTTTCAAATCAGTCATCTACTGCCAAGATGCTGAAAGAGGGAGCGGGACAGAAATCTAATTTGAATAAAATGATTTCGTAGTCCCGCCCCGGCAAGGATGGCTAGAATTGAAAAAAGCTTGATACAAGCGCATTTTCAAATCAGTCATCTACTGCCAAGATGCTGAAAGAGGGAGCGGGACAGAAATCTAATTTGAATAAAAAGATTTCGTAGTCCCGCCCCGGCAAAGATGACTAGAATTGAAAAAAGCTTGATACAAGCGCGTTTTCAAATCAGTCATCTACTGCCGAGATGTTAAAGAGGCTGGGATTTATGTCCCAACCTCTTTCTCTCTAGTCAAAGACCTTTATGTCTCAGCCTCCGACTTCGCTTTTATAGGGCCGCCCCAACTCGCTATGCTTGTAGAAACTGTTTTACCAGTTTCTCTTTGTTGGGGGCCCCCTGCTCACATCCTAAACACTTTTGTCCTGACCTCTCTTTTTTTGGGCTTTATGACTCAGGCTCCGGAAGAATATATAGCTATATTAAAATATTAATTAGTACTAAAAATACCACTAAACAAAGTATCGTTAAGCCAGCAAAAATATAAGTTGATTTAAAATTTCTCGTCTCAGGCCCTTTGGTAATAACTTCTATAATTAACAGAGCAATTGTTATTATAGCAAGTAGTACAAGAAGTATGCCTAATATTGTCGCAACAGTTTCCATAGTAAGCTCCCTTATTCATAAATTTATTAGTCCCTATAACTCATATTTAAAATTTTTTAGAAATTTACAAAGGGACTATTACATCAATCATTTAATTATTCAAGTCCCTGAATTGGAAAGGGTAAATATATAAAATCTCAAAATTTTGTTGAAATTATAGGAAGATCCAGTATTGAAACAGAACCTAAATAGCAGAGTTTGAGACATAAAGCTTTTGTGCTCTGGAAAACCGATTAACGGCGTCCCAAAGGTAGGAGTGTCCAGAAACACTCACGATTCGGGAGCGGGACAGAAATTTAATTTGAATAAAAAGATTTCGGAGACCCGCCCTTCTCAAGTTACAGGAATGAACACCATATACCTTTCTTCTATTCCTATTAACATTAAGCCTGCGCTTCTTAATTATTAAATTGGCTTCACATAAGATGCGTTTGCGGTTAAATAGAAACCGTTCGTCGTTTTTAAACGTGGGGTTAACTTTTCAGTATAAATTATCGTTTCAATTTCAAATTTCTCCCCAACCTGTATGAGCCGTAAGAAATCGTCATTGAAATCCCGAGTTGAATATAGCTTACATCCTTTAAGCACTTCAACTGCACGAGGCGGTTCTGTAATGTATTTCGTCGTTTGAGGAATTTCAAAGCTTTTGACAAACTTCAAGTTCGCTGTTAAATAATATCCGTCAGTCGTTACCAATCTAGGCGTCCCATTTCCCGACTGCGAAATTTGTTTGATATCTATCACAGAACCTGGCTCTATTTCATATATAGGTGATTTGAAATTGGCATCCTCATAGAATTTACATTTCTTCAGCGTTATTACTTTAGGCGGCGCCTCAGTCAAATACTCAGGTTTCTTTTTTGAAGGTTTAGCTGTTACCATTTCCACCTTAAAACGCTTCCGCTTCATTTTCGCTTGATTAAGCTGCGTGCTTGGATGAGATGCAAATACTTTAGCTTCTTCAAAACGATTATATCGAACTGTGATGTTAAAACCTTCCATCCCTGTTTGAGCATATTGGGCAATCGGTATATAAACTAAGTCTCTTTCGATATGACAGTCAAGTTCACATGCTTTTTGCGCATTATTGATTTGTACCGCTAATATTTTTTCAACCTCTACAGTCTCATCTTTGTGCAAGCGAACCACATCGTAGAAGGCATCTTTGCTTTTAACGGTTCCCTCATATACCGGGTAAATTTCAACCGCTAGTGGTTCAATTTCAGCAAAGTCAGCGGACGGAGTGATATATATTAAACCATCTTCCTCATAACGTTGAGCACCCTCATCCTTGTAAAGTGCTGCCACATATTTCTCAAAGGTTTCTTGTTCTACACGCTTATACATCTCATACGTGTATCGAAATTTAGGTTTCTGAAGTAAGTCTTCAGGTTTAAACCCTTGTGACTGCACCAACTCGATAAATTGCACAAACGCGTCATAATACGGTGATTTATCAACTGCATTCGTAAAAGCTTTAGTATAGAAGAGTCGGCTCATGAAGTCTACTTCCATATATCGAGACATGATTTCTTTAAGAGCAGTCTGCGGGATGTCTAAATCGCAAATTTTACGTAATACTCGTAAATTAATTTGAGTTTTCTCTAGTATGGAAGTCGATTTAACGAGTGAAGCATTGTCTCCGAACCGATTGATATGATACGTATCATACGTTGACATCGTGGCAGAACGCGCTTTACTAAATAGCTCGCTAAAGAATAACTTATCTTCCCCATACTGCAGATGTTCGAATTTGATATCGTTATCTATGACAAGTTCTTTTTTAAAAATTTTACCTGGTGGACCTACGCCTCTAAAGATACTTGGAATCTCATACGGCACTAAATTTGATTTATCTTGGTAGGAAGAGAAACGAGCGACATAAGATATCTTATTATCTACGTGACGATAATATCTCCCAAAACCAATATCAGCATCATTTTCATTTACCTGATAGACAAATGGCACGAACCCCTCTTGGTCTAACCAATCATCGGCGTCTAACAAGGTCAAATATTTGCCTTTAGCCTCTCTCATACCGATATTGCGTGGCTCAGATGGGCTTCCTGTATTCTCTTCCAGTTGAATCAAACGTATATATGGATAGCAATCGACATATTCCTGAATAACACTTACTGAGCTATCTGTTGAACAATCGTCAACAAGAATGACTTCCAGCTCCTCTTCTTTAAAACGTATATGAGTGAGCGAATTTAAACATTCCCTTAAATATTTCTCTTTATTATAGACAGGAACAATAATGGATAATAACTTTTCCATATTTTCCTCCTTTATTTTCACAATAACTACTAGCCACTCTTAGTTGTATAGTATTAATATACTCTTTTTATTTGAGATTGCAATTGATAAGACAATATTATCTGGCTTTTTACTTTAAATCAATTATATTTAATTGTGGAAAATATTTAGATAGTGTCCTTTGGGTGCAGTGGTTTACAATTTTTACAAAATCTTTAAAGAAAGTTCTCGACCGTTAGCGCTCACACTTGCAGCTCGTTCACTCTCCCCTAACAGTGTCTCTTTACTTCAATCTCTATTCAGAGTAGCTTAGCTATAGTGGGAACGGGACAGAAATCTAATCTGAATAAAAAGATTTCGTTGTCCCGCCCCGGCAAAGATGCTGAAAGAGGGAGCGGGACAGAAATCTAATTTGAATAACAAGATTTCGTTGTCCCGCCCCGGCAAAGATGACTAGAATTGAAAAAAGCTTGATACAAGCGCGTTTTCAAATCAGTCATCTACTGCCGAGATGTTGAAGAGGCTGGGATTTATGTCCCAGCCTCTTTCTCTCTAGTTAAAGACCATTATGTCCCAGCCTCATTAATAGAGGTGTTAAGATGAAAAGATTATCTAAATACATTTCAGCTTTAACGATTGCAAGTTCTGTAACACTCTTAGCTCCCATGAGTGCGAACGCATCAGGTAGTCCTACCGTGAATATGACTTCTCAATAACAAGCGCAAAATGGTGCTTCTGTGGAGCAAGCAGACATAGGCTCAGAAAACATCATGGCCGTCTCCTGGTACTAAAACTCTACTGAAGCTAAAGCTTTATATGCTCAAGGCTATAATACTGCCAAGACACATTTACAGCAGGAACTTAAAAAGAATAAAGGTAAGAAAAAGCTTGCTATAGCATTAGATTTAAATAAAGGTAAGAAAAAGCTTGCTATAGCATTAGATTTAGATGAAACAGTTCTAGATAACTCTCCATATCAAGGATACGCATCATTAAATAATGTCTCTCTTCCTACAGGGTGGCACGAATGGGTTCAATCCGCTCAAGCTAAACCCGTTTATGGTGCGAAAGATTTCTTAAAATATGCGGATAAAAAAGGAGTCGCCATTTATTACATATCAGATAGAGATGCTGCGAAAGATTTCAAAGCCACCCAACGCAAGTTAAGAAATATCGGCTTACCTCAAACGAGCGCCTCACATATTAAATTAAAAGCTAAAATTGATAAAGATAAATCAAGTCGTCGTGAAACAGTTCGACGCAACCATAAATTAGTGATGTTGTTTGGAGATAATTTATTAGACTTTGATAACCCTGAACAACCGACTTCCCACTCAAGAAATGAATTTTTAGGCCAGCATAGTAAAAAATTTGGTAAAAAGGATATCATCTTCCCTAACCCTATGTATGGCAATTGAGAATCAACCGTTTATCATAACCAACACGCTTTAAGTAATGGTCAAAAAGAGCAATTGCGAAAAGAATTTATCCATTATTTCAACCCTGAAACATCTAAAGTACAGTCCTATTAACAGTAGAATTTAAAAATGAAGAGAGGCCTCAAGCTGCCTGGTAAGTCAAGCACATAGTGTAGCAGCTCCTCAATGGTGCTATCACTCTAGCGCTCGTTCGACTCACTAGTGGATTAAGCACGTGGTTTAATTTAACAATAAAGCTGTCGCTCTCACTAAGTCGCCCGATCATATTATGCAGAAAGTGCAGCAATGCAGAATTAAATCATACGAACAAGCGATTATAAAAGTTTGTAGTCAATTTTTACCTCAAAGGTGATTTAATATACGTAGCTAAAATCTCTCACAAATGAGCTATCTTTCGGTGTAAAGCCCGATTGTTCACAGCATTACCATAATACGAAAAAAATTGTTCATCATAGCTTGACCTTCACGTAACGTTACCCTCTAAAGTTTATATCAGAAAGGAATTGTGTATTTCTTCTTTCACTCATCTTAGAGATTATAATTAGGATGATGTGAAAATTGAGAGGCCTCTGAACTAGTATGCTCAATTACCTTTAATCTGAATATTGGAGGGAACGAAATGACTCATTATTATTCTATGAAACAAATAACAGAAATCACCGGTGTGACGAAGCGAACTTTACACCATTACGACGAAATAGGTTTATTAACTCCTAGTCAGCGTCAAGATAATGGCTACCGTCAGTATAGCCAGGACAATCTTATACGCTTACAAAAGATCATCTTTCTCAAAGGTTTAGGCATATCATTAAATGAAGTTAATAAAATGATCGACTTAGACGAGGAGACGCTACGCCGGTCACTGCAAACCTATCAAACGCAGATGAAAGAAAAAATTAACAATCTACAACGACTTAACGACAACCTTCTATCATTTTTAGACGGCACACCGTTACTGAAATTAGATATTTATGAGCTACCGTTACAACAGCAATATGCAACAGAAGCATCTTACCGCTATGGGCATACGGCTGTATATCAAAGCTTAGCGGACAAGAGAAGAGGGAACGAGGCATCTTATTCAGAGGAGGAGGTAGCACAAATGGATTCTATCTTCGAAGCGTTTAATCAACTTGCTGAACGCAATGCACCTTACGAAGATTCTAAACACATTGTTGAACGTTGGAAGCGTATGCTCAACCAGTATGCAGATTTCTCAGATGACTTACTCTGTTGTATTGCTGATACTTACGATGAGGATCCACGTTTCCAAGATTACTTTAAACAGTTTTCTCATCCCAAGATTACTCAAGTTATAGCTGACCATGTTCACTTTCATTTAGATAAGTGCAGCGAGTAATATAGAGTGGGAAGTTATAATGCGATGTCATTTGAAATATTTATGGAAACTATTGTGTAAAAATTTAGCCAGCCTCCGTGTTTGCTTGCCTAGGAGTGCTCTAAAGTCATCTATTATTACTCTACCTCTAGGCCTCAGACTGAGCGCTGGCTTTAATCTATGTATTAAATTATGATAATTAAGGTATTGGAAGAGGCTGGGACATAATGGTCTTTAACTAGAGAGAAAGAGGCTGGGACATAATGTAATGTCTCAGTCTCTTTCAGCGTCTTGGCAGTAGATGACTGATTTGAAAATACGCTTGTACCAAGCTTTTTTCAATTCTAGTCATCCTTGCCGGGGCGGGACTACGAAATCTTTTTGTTCAAATTAGATTTCTGTCCCGCCCCCTCATTATTTAAGTTGACTCGTGGTAAACTGCCCCCTACTCTTACGTCGTTAATGAATGATCACTTATATAAGAGCGTACACAACCATACTTTCTATATGCTGATAATACTCAGTGCGTTCTATCCACTCACCTACCCCGTTCGTCTTGCTCAGCGTCTCACCTTCTTTAATTACAAACTTTTAACTTTATTATACAAGTTCCTTAACCTCTATATACATCTGTACTTTTGAACTGAGGATGTTTCGCGGTATAAAGGTATGAGAAAGAAGCGCTCAACTCACTACCCCTCATATCTTTAGACTTCCCTCACACTGACATCAGACAAACCGAACACTTACCCTTTAACAAGAGGATGAAGACCCTAAACTATTTTATATCGTTTCAATTAATCTCCTCATTAACCTCTGGCTTTATTATGTTCATACTGAGTTGACTATTATTCACTCTAATCAAACGTCGCTATCCCTGACTTATTAAACAAGCAAAAAGAGACCTCTGTAAATTATTACAAAATGATAAATAGTTGTAATAACATTGTAATGAATGTATGCTTACAGTAAGAACTTAAAGGAGAGATAACTATGAAAATCTTAACTAAAGGTCTATTAGCTAGCACCCTCGCTTTAGGACTTAGCGTAGGATACACAGGGATAACTGATATTAGTTCATCTCACCATCAAGCACAAGCAGCTACAAAACCTTATTATTCTTACAAAGGTTATACTACTGCACAAAGCAAATTCATCTTAGATAAAAACTTTATTAATGCTTTAAAGCACGACAACTTTACTATCAATGGTTATAAAATTACTAAAAACAAACACAATACACGTACGAACGTAAAGCAATACGACCAGAAATTTTACCAAGCTAGTACTCACACAGCTAATGGCGTATGGTTTGATCTTCAGTACGGCAAAGTGTCAGAAAAACAAATTATCAAAGCTTACGGAAAGTCAGAATCTAAGGTGACAAAGACACCTAAAGGTAAAGTGTATTCTTATACACTCGGTAATAAACATGTACAATTCTTTGAAAACCAAGGTTATATTACCTACGCTAGCGTTCATAACAATCATTAGAAACGAAACGACTAGAGCTCAAGTAAGGGGAGCGGGGCAGAAATCTAATTGGAATAAAGAGATTTCGTAGTCCCGCCCCGGCAAGGATGACTAGAAATGAAAAAGCTTGATACAAGCGCATTTTCATTTCAGTCATCTACTGCCAAGATGTTGAAGTGGCTGGGATTTATGTCCCAGCCTCTTTTTCTCTTTGGTCAAAGACCTTTATGTCCCAGTTTCTCTGTGTTGGGGCCCACCCCAACTCGCTGTGCCTGTTGAAACTGGTTTATCAGTTTCTCTGTGTTGGGGCCCCACCCCAACTCGCATTGCTTGTTGAAACTGGTTTACCAGTTTCTTTGTGTTGGGGCCCCTGCTCAAATCCTAAGCGCTTTTGTCTCGACTTCAGTTCAGTCCTGTTTTCCCGGGAAATAAATGGAATAATTAAGGGTTAAATTCGACTGTTCTATTCCTTCAAGTCGTAAGCTATAATGCCATCAAGCAAGCTCATAGTGAAGTTACACTTAAGTAGCGGTCTTTATTTAAAAGTGTGACTAGTAAAAATACCCTTCTCAAGATAAGGTAACTAACACGCTATGCATGACCTTTCTGACCGTTAACTTACTTGATGATGAGTTAGCCACGACTTAAAGCTCTTAATTCAATACACAGATAAACAGCCAGCACTTAGCCTGATTGCTAAAGAAAATCATGACTAAGAAGTGCTGGCTCAAATTTTATGAATTCATAGTTGTAATTATGTGAATTGAAAATGAGATATCGAATCTGTGACTTTACCTTTTTAGATCACTTTACTATCGCTTTTTCTCTCTTATTTAATATCTAACCCACGATAGCGATTAACTGCTGCGATAAATTCTTGTTTACGAGGCAAGGCTAAGTTACCAGGGTAACGATTATTCGGAGCTATCGCATCAAACCCTTGTTCTTCAATCTTATTATAAATCGCATCAGCAATTTCATATAAAGTTGACTGACCATCCGCTAACTTCCGTTGATAATAATCTAGCATTAATGCGATACAATTGGTCTGACTAGGATCGGTTAGCTGTTCTAAACCTGAAATATCAATCGGTTCCTTGCCATACATAATTGAATGCTTACCTTTCGCTTTCAAACGGCTTGCTTTTCCTTTGTGATTAAAGCTTGAGCGCGCGAGCACACGTGCCGGTATATTACCAAATTCGCGATCAGAAATATCGTCGCGATGATATTCCGGTGAATCCGCTATCTTCTTCGCCTCACTCGTCACGTCTTTCAAGCGATACTCATCCATCATAAAGACTTGATCTGCTACATCAAAGTAATCACCTGAGCCTCCGACGATGAGAATAGTAGAAACATTGTAATCATCGTACAGTGGTTTTACTTTGCTAGCAAAAGGTGTGATCGGTTCTTTTTCAGGCGCGATAAGTTTTTGCATGCGATCATCACGAATCATAAAGTTCGTAGCTGTCGTATCCTCATCGATAAGTAAGAGAGAGGACTTAGCTTCAAGTGCCTCCATCGTATTGGCAGCTTGAGAGGTACTACCGCTCGCATTCGTAGTTGAGAAGCGCGCAGTATCTTTCTTACCAGGCAGATTATCTATAAAGGGTGTAATGTTGACTTTCTCAACGCTGCGACCATCTTCAGCTCGAATCTTCATACCGTCTGCACGCGTGATGACCATTTCTCTGCCATCTTTCGCGATATGATTATACACACCGATTTCTAAAGCTTCTAAAAGTGTCGATTTACCGTGGAAGCCTCCGCCTACAATCAGTGTAATGCCATCAGGTATACCCATTCCTTTTACAGTTGTACCACTCGGTAAGTCTATAGCGATTTCATAATTGCTCGGGCTATTAAAGGGGATAGCGTCATTTAATGGTAAATCAGAAACACCGTTTTTTCGCGGTAGAATAGCACCATTACCTACAAACGCAACGAGTTGTTTGTCATCTAGTACTGCTCGAATGTGTTGTTGATCTACATACAAGCGCACTTGCTCATGAAGCGCTTCTTGATTGAGATGATGGTATTTCAAAGCTCGATCTATAACTCGTGGCATTTGACTCATCATAATGTTTGCCGCTGCTTTTCCTAATATCTTTCGCCCAGCAGCTGGGAGGCCTATTTCAAATCTTACCTCGATGGAGTCGTCATCTATTTGAACTGCTGAGCGCTCGAGTATTTCTTGGCCACAGCGATCGATAGTCATCTTCCCTTTGGATCCTTTAGCATGCTTTTGAGCGAGTTGAATTTCTCTTCCTACCGCACGAGTTAAAAAATCAGTCACTGCAATGACCTTATCTTTAGTATCGAGCAACTCACTAGGTATGCCAGCAGTCTGCCGGTCTACTAACACGCGCACTTTAGAAGGTGGCGCAAAGGGATCTGCTTGTACATGTTCAACTATAAATTGAAAGTCACTAAACTGATAGTGGTTGCCATTTAAACGTTTATAAGCGCCGTATTTACCACCATCGATTGAATGTAATAATTGATTGAGATCTTTAGCACTTTTCAATGGTATCCTCCTCATTAGTATGATCCTAATGTGTTTATACCCGCTAAAAATGGGGCAAAAAACTTATAGTTACACCGGAATTATGTAGAGTGAACATCTGACTCCTTTGACTTCACACTAATTTCAAGTCTCCTATTATATACGCTTACTAAAAGGCACATTCTGATGATCAATCACCTTAATCCAAAGTATTATTATTATAAAAAACCAGCCTTATGAGCGACTAGAACAATTATATTGCCTCTCACTCTAATGGCTGGTTGTCTGCTTATCACTATAGTTCTTGTTTACTAAATATTGCGATCGAGCAGAGATAAGAAACGATGAGTAGTATCACTCCTAATACGCCGTAACTTATAATACTCGTCGCTGCGATGGGTTGATAAATAATTCTTTCAAATGATCCTGACTCAGTTATATTAGGCATTATCATACCGTAAAAAAGTCCGAAGAACGATAGCATTAAGACGATTGTGACAGTAATCATGATCACATTCGAATTCTCAGTACCAAACTTAAAAGTAAAAGGGAAGATAAATGAATAGATCCCCATAGCTCCTACTCCCAAACAGAATGACAATACAATAATGCTCCATGACTGTTGAAAGATTAACAATGTTCCAACCCCTAATATTGAGCCAATCACAAAGGCTATAACAACAAAGGTAAAATAACTATTGATATAACCTTTTCTGCCACCTGGTAAAGTAGCTACATAATACATCCAATGTGATTCTTTCTCTTGTTTCATATTGTCACTGATAGGTGATAACAGAAACATCATTGGTAAAAAGCACGTCATTATCGGGTTAAGAAAGTTAAAACCAACACACATTAGTATTGAAATAATGAAATATGTAATAAATACCTTTTTCGATGCATACAAATGAGCTATAAATTGACCCTTCATTTAAGTTCACCTCGCATTAATAATTTAGTCGCATCGTCAATCTGGCGCAGCGGTTCCGCTCCCTCAACTTGAGCACAATCGTTAACTAAAGTGCGGCGTTTACCTTGATACAGACGACTAGCAACTATCAACTCTTCAGGGACGTTGAATTCCTCCTCTGATTGTTCAACGATGCCATAATGATCAAAGAGATTATCTTTCTCCTCTGTGAGTACTATTCTGCCATCTTTCATAAAAATAATCTTAGTGGCTAGAGAAGCAATATCACTTGAGATGTGAGACGATAGCATGATTCCATTATCTTCTTTCACATAGTCCTCTAAGATTTCTAGCACTTCTTCTCTACCCGAAGCGTCCATACCAGCAGTCGCTTCGTCTAGAATAAGCAAGCGACTATCATGAGCAAGCGCAATTGCGATCGCCGCTTTCATCTTCATCCCACGTGAAAAAGTTTTAACTTTTTTATTTGAAGGTAAATCAAACTCAGTTATGAGAGAATTAAACTGATCACTATCCCATGTTTGATATATCTGAGCAAATGCTTTATCAATTTCTGAGATCGTTAACTTGTGTGGCACGCGCAAGTCATCAAATACTACGCCTAAATACTCTTTATGCTTATTGTCCGAATCAGCTACCACTTCACCAAAGAACTTAATCTCTCCGTTATCTTTGAAGCGATTGCCGACCAATGTATTAATAAGTGTGGATTTCCCGCACCCGTTCTTCCCTACTAAAGCTACAACTTCTCCAGGTTGAACTGTCAACGAGATATTTCTAATATTGAAATCGTTCTTTTTATACGACTTCTCTAACCGATTGACTTCTAATAAATAGTCCATAAACTACCTCTCTTTCTTATTATTTAAAACATTCATCCCCATCTAATGAGCTAAACTAATACGTTATGTAATTAAACAAAGATAATAAATAGATGAAATATGTAACTAAATAAAGAAAATTAATATGATTTAAACCTCGCTATTAACGCTGCTGGTCTATCTTTAGAGATGGCTACGTAAAAAAGTGATCCTCACTCAGCTTCTATGTTCATGAAACACTCTATTACACCATTCGTTAAGCATACACTTAAACGACTTGAATGGGAGCGGGACAGAAATCTAATTTGAACAAAAAGATTTCGTCGTCCTGCCCCGGCAAGGATGACTAGAATTGAAAAAAGCTTGATACAAGCGCATTTTCAAATCAGTCATCTACTGCCGAGATGTTGAAGAGGCTGGGATTTATGTCCCAGCTTCTTTCTCTCTAGTCAAAGACCATTATGCCCCAGACTCAAATAAAAGGAATCGTAGGTCTCTTCCCAGCGATAGATTTCGCCGTATTCCGACATTCGGCACAAGTTAGTGAGTTAAGAATAATTCCACTTATGCAGGCGCTCATTAGATAGGAATCTTCTAACTGTGCAACAGAATCGAATGTTTAATAGCAGGTCATACAACAACTATAGTAGCACAATAAAGTTCCTAATATAAGAAAGATAAAGAAAAAGTTTTTTATTTTCAAAATGCACATAAATTGTGATCTTCAAAAGTCAAACCTTAAAATCTATGACTCTAGAAAAAAGCCTCTATAAGTCGCCTCTTAAACAGAGCAACCTATAGAGGAAAGCAACTCATTATAAAGCTGTATAGCCGCCATCTATCGTAAACACGCTACCTTGTGCATATGATGAAGCGTCTGAAGCGAGGTAGACGACAATACCTCCTAGTTCGTGAGGAGCACCTGGTCGCCCCATTGGAGTGAAGCCCATCCAATCGTCTATCATCTCGCCCCCTTCATCAAAGAAAGGTCTTGTCAATTCTGTCTTCATATAGCCAGGCGCTATAGTATTTACTTTCAAACCATATTTAGACCATTCCATAGCTAAACTTTTCGTCAGCATAATAACCCCCGCTTTAGACGCGTTGTAGGAACACTGCTCTTGAGGCTTATTAGCTATTAGACCTGACATGGATGACGTGTTGATGATAGAACCAAACCCTTGCTTGATCATCACTCGTCCTACCGTTTGGGCTACTAAGAAAATGCCATTTAAATTGAGATCCATGACCTTTTTCCAACTTTCATAAGACATATCTTCAGCCTTTTCATTGATCGTCATTCCTGCATTATTGACTAAAATGTCTATTTTACCAAATTCTTTAACTACACTATGCGCCATATTCTCAACAGCTTGAGGTTCCGTCACATCGACTTCAATGGCATACGCAGTAACTTGTTCTGCCTCACTAATATGATGAGCTGTCTTCTGAGCGATAGGTAGGTTAATGTCTGCTATGACTATATTGGCTCCTGCTTGAGCAAGCGCTTGTGCCATGGCTTTCCCTAAACCCATAGCACCACCTGTCACAATCACAACCCTTCCATCTAATTTAAATTGTTCCATAACGTTTGTCATTGTCATTCACCTTTCTGATATATTTCCTTGGGTTGCTTAACTTTCATAAAGAAGGTTAATATAAACCCGATAATATAAATCGCTGTATAAACCCAAATCGCAAATTCGGCGTCTCCGATTTGTAACGAGACTGTCGCAATCAATGGTCCGATAAAGTTACTTAACCCTGCTGATAGGTTGTGAATCGAAATAGCGGCACCTTTCTGTTCTGGTTCAAGTGTAGGAAATACAGCTGTCATAGGTACGAAAGCGGCTACCGCAAAACCGAATAAGATCGCCGCTATGAGCGCACTCCAAAATTGAGGGCCACTCCATAAAGGTAAGTAATAGAATGCAAGCGTTGAAACTGCCATACCCATACAGCCAAACCAACGCACTTGTCGCTTCCAACCAATCTTATCTCCTACGAGCCCCCATAACAGATTAGTGAAAATAGTAATGATGTACATCAAGCCCCAAATTCTCAACCATTCTGACATGGAATAACCGAATTGATCAGTAAAGACTGCTGGCATAAAGGCAACAAGACCGAAGAGTGCGAGTTGGTTGATGATTCTGATTAAAGAGGCAATTACGATTTGGGGATTCTTAAGTATCGTTACCCCTTTCACAAACTCACGTAATATCTCGGTTTTAGACATATTTTTCGAATCTGACGTAGCACCTTTTTTATCTTTAACTAAGAACATCGCAAGCATACCGCCGATGAAGATAAAGAGGATCGAAGACCACAACGTGCCCATATAACCGATGAATGGAATCGTGAAACTAGGGAGATACGTGCCGATCACCCCTATTCCTATAGAGTACATAGCCCAGAACCAACCCATGGCTGAAGCGAGTTTATGTCTCGGGGCTGAAATAGTGATCCAAACCACAAAGCTATAGATAAACATTGGGTATGCTAGGCCACGGATACCATACATGATTAACATCAGAGGATAACTATGTTGTGCTAGACCGAGAGTTAAGAAACCGACATGAAAGACAATCCACATGATAAAGGCGATAGTCATTATCCTGCGCGGACTAAATACTTCAGCGAGTACACCTGACAACCATGAAGCGATTGCGACGACGAAACCATAAACTGTCAGCACATTAGTGGCGTTACTAGAAGTGAACCCAAGTATCTTAATATATTTAGATAGAAAGGCTTGTTCGATACCATCTCCTGTCATAAAGATCGCCACTGCGATATAACCCCAGATTAGAATAAGAGGTAAACCTAGAAATTGTTTCTGATTTGACGTTTGCATATCTTTCACTACTCCAATCTAACCTTCAGTATGTTTAGCGTTGTTAAATAGCGCATTAGCGTTCTGCTCTAATTTAACTCCCGCTTTAAAACGAGTCATGTAATCACGAAACTGTGTGATCTCACTTTGATTCGTGTCAATGGTCATAGCTTCAGTATAGTTAAAAGCAAAGTCAGATAAATATTGAGCTAAATCCTCCTCATCCTCTTCAATCAAGTAGCGTGCGAGTACGGCTATCCCCCACGCGCCTCCTTCAGAAGCTGTCTGCATCACACTGACTGGACTTTCCAAAGCTGCAGCCATCAGCGTTTGCGCCACTTGCTCTGTCTTAAAGATTCCACCGTGTCCTACTATGGAATCAATCTTAATGTCTTCGTTTTCTTTCAATAAATCGATACCTATTTTAAGCGTAGCAAAGGCACTACAAATATGAGATTTCATAAAGTTAGCTAAAGTAAAGTTACTATCTATCGCGCGCATGAAAAGAGGGTAGCCTTGATGAACATCTGTGATAAACTCACCGGAGACGTAACCCATGGAGAGCAATTTCCCAAGGTCTTCATCACCTGCTAAAGCTCTCTCAAATAAACGTGTAAAGAGCTCATCTTTATCGTAAGCCACGCCCATCATTTGTAGGACTTCTTCAAATAAATTAACCCAAGCATTAATGTCTGAGGTACAATTATTCGCATGAATCATCGCTACTTCATGTCCATCAGGCGTAGCAACAACATCTACTTCTGGATAAAGGTGTTTAAGCGGAGCTTCAAGGACGATCATGGAGAAAATGCTTGTTCCCGCAGAGACGTTTCCTGTTCTAGGCGCCACACTGTTTGTCGCTACCATCCCTGTAGCAGCGTCGCCTTCTGGAGCGCACATAGGCACACCAGACTGCAGTTCGCCGTTTGGATCTACTAGCTTAGCCCCTATATCAGTTAGAGTGCCGGCAGACTCACCCGTCACAGCGACTCTAGGCAATAAGTCTTTAATACTTTGCTTGTAGCCGTTATGTTGGAAGAGCGCGTCAAAACGTTTAAGCAGATCTTCACGATAGGTCAACGTTTCATGATCAATTGGAAACATCCCTGAAGCATCGCCAATACCTAACACCTTCTCATCACTTAAGTACCAGTGGACGTAACCAGCCAGAGTAGTCATATAATTGACTTGAGAAACGTGCGCTTCCTCGTTGATAGCTGATTGATAGAGTTGAGCAATACTCCAGCGCTCAGGTATATTAACATGAAAATCATTTCTTAATAATTCAGCTGCTTGATTAGCATTATTATTGCGCCACGTTCGAAATGGCACGAGTAAGTCACCCTGGTCATCAAACACGAGGTACCCATGCATCATTCCACTTATGCCGAGGGAGGCCGCTCGTTGAAGAGACGTGCCATAGTCTACTTTAAGTTGCTTCGTCATTTCATGGTAACTCTGTTGAATCCCAATCCATACCTCATTGATCGAGTACGTCCAGTAACCATCCCGATATTGGTTCTCCCACTCATATGACCCTGTAGCTATAGTTTGACAATTAGGATCAATTGCAACGGTCTTAATACGCGTAGAACCCAACTCAATACCAACTGAAACTTTACCTTCACGAATGAGTTGCTGTGTATTAGTTTGAGCCATCTCATTACCTCTCAATATAAATATTAATGTAAACGCTTGCAAAATAATTATTATACAACTTAATTGCTATAGTTAATAATATCGTCTTAACAATTAAATTAAAATCAAATAGAAAGTTTATTACTTCTTAAGTGCTAAGTGTTCCTGGCCATTTTGTGAATTTCCTCAATTACACTTTTAATAAACGCCTGAAGTTGATCTATTTAATGGTCGGTTTCTAGAACGCGTTGCAAGAAGCTATTGAGCTTATTACAGAGGCTGGGACATAAAGGTCTTTGACTAGAGAAAAAGAGGCTGGGAGAAAATGTAATGTCCTCAACCTCTTTTAGCATCTTGGCAGTAGATGACTGATTTGAAAATGCGCTTGTATCAAGCTTTTTTCAATTCTAGTCATCCTTGCCGGGGCGGGACTACGAAATCTTTTTTGTTCAAATTAGATTTCTGTCCCGCTCCCTCTTTCAGTATCTTGGCAGTAGATGACTGATTTGAAAATGCGCTTGTATCAAGCTTTTTTCAATTCTAGTCATCTTTGCCGGGGCGGGACTACGAAATCTTTTTTATTCAAATTAGATTTCTGTCCCGCTCCCATAACTTCAACACCCGCCACCAATATGTAAATTGAGTGCAAACTGATGTGACAATAAGCTGATTATATCCTCCATTACCCCTCTACAATTCTACTCTTTTAAATACTGTAAAATGATAACGCATCCACCTTAAAAATAACTTTTAATAAAAAAAAGACGAGTTAGTGGCTATTTAATAAGTAAATAACCAGAGACCTCGTCTTCCTTCTCGATTGAATTAGTAAATCAGTGTCGTTCTCTTAACACTTACCTAATCCATACCCTTTTTGCTAAATTAATGTCACAGAAAAGGAAAAGATTCTAAAAATTTCAACGGGTTGTCACAAAATTGACTTAAATGAACCGTTTCCTTGAAAATAATTTTATTTCTAACACTAAAGTACTTTTATCTAAGATACTTAACTACCCAATACAGCCCACCTAGGAAGATACTATGAGCCACAACCCATAAGAGATGTGCGCTCCATTGATAATCAAAAATGCTGCGTACCGACAGGGTTGTCATAATAGGATAGAGACCAACAAAAAACAGCACTAACATGCTTATCCATAACTTCAAACTACATATGTGCCGATGGTTTACCCATATACTCACATAAGTAATGATGAGCGTTATCAAAAAATGACACCCTAATTCAAGTATAAAAGGGGTCTTTTGTGGGGGAAGTAAAAAATCTAAATTTAATAATAGCGCGCCCAAGTGTGTTTGGAATATCAAATCTATGAGGAGCATACTGAAATATAATACTAATGTCAGAACCAGCGCGTAGAAAATGATTTTCAGATGCAAACCTTTAAATAAACGCAAACATATGACCTCCTTTAAAGTCGATCCTCCCAAACTTTAATGTATGTGCTTAATCATTTCTATTGCCATGATTAAACAGAACATCACTAAGATATATAACAGTAGTATGCTCTGTGAGTGATGTTGCGTCGGTCTAAAATACGAGTTTATAACAGCAATCATCGCCCCTATAATGACAAATACTGCTGCTTTCAAACACCAAGTATGAAGCGTTAAGACGTAGTGCGGCATGATAAAGATTGAGCACAAATTAATAATTAATAATAGTAAAACGCCAATAGTGTATATAATAAACAACACGCCTACGATACGCGCTCCACGAATCCAAATGTCTCTCAGTTTAATCATGCTGCTCACCTTCTTGTTCTACATGGTGTAGGGCTTCCTCGACAGAATCAGTATGCTCGGCGTCTAAAATTTTAGATACTGTCATTAATGACGGGTAGCGTTGCTGCGATTGTAAAGCTTTACTACTACGGCAATGCTCTCCATTAAATACCGCTTCCTGATTTAACTCAACATCGATGGTCTTAGTCGTATCTTTGTTAATGATAACCTTTATAGGCATCTTATCATGTTTCTTAATGAAATTAATGTCGCCCGCTTTAATATCTATCTCGTTGACGTGAGCATAATTATAGCGTGTGTACAACTCGAGTCGCTCTTCTTGTTCCTCTACAAACGCTAGCCACTCTTTCTCTTGTGCTTGCTCACTCAAATGGAGCTTCACAAGCTGAGTAGTAAGTGCAAGTGCCAGGGTAATAGTGATGAATCTAAGTATGTTAATCTTCTCCAACCCCTTTTTCATTCTGTCTATTATTTGAAGCAGCTTATCTTAAAGTGGCGTTAATCAAATTTTCTCTTTTTGAGTAAAAGCTAGATTTATATCTGAATTTTCTCAATACTTTATATATTATTATATAGCAATCTGTGAGGTAGCGCTAATGTTGTTTGTGGTCTCACTTCTCTTTTTTAGTTAAATATTACGCACAAATCATCTAGAGTAACGTCTAAGACATAATTTCCTTAAATTACTGCAAAAATGGTTTAGTTAAGCATGCTTAGTTTATTGTTGAAGCACTTGACTAATCATAGGAAAGGGGAGCGGATCAGAAATCTAATTTGAATAAAAAGATTTCTGTCCTGCTCCCAAAAGGCAAATTAAACGCTATTCATTCTATCATTTAGGAAATCAAAGAGCGCTTCCGTACCTTGCTCATATTTATTATTAACCCAATTTCGTAATATTTCTACCACGCCACTGCTCATAAAGTCGCATAGCATTTCTGGATGCTTACTTTCACGCACCTTTCTAGCCACCTCGTCATCATTAAAGCGAGACGCCTCCAACATCATCTTACTGTGTATACGCTTAATTTCATTTAAGACATCGATGGAACGCTCAGAAGTGATCAAATGCTTAAATACTTTTTTATTCTCATCAAAGTAAGAAACAAAACTATCTAAATTGTTCTCAGTATTTTTACTTCGTTTTTCAAATTGTTGTCCTATAAGCTGTGATAAGTGATAAAGCAAATCATACTTATCTTCAAAGTAACGGTAAAAAGTACTGCGGTTAATTTCCGCTTCTTCGCAAATTTGTTGCACTGTAAGCACATCGAAGTAATTAGACTTTAAAAGATCAAACGTCACCCATAAGATATGTTGAACCGTACGTTTTTGAACTGGTGATTGAGAGTGCATGACTCGTCCTCCTCATCGCACTTCAGCAAACTTTGTTACTTTTAGTTTATAGATAATTTACCATACACTTCTTCATATACCAAATAGTAACCACGGCGCGCACATCTTTTCCTGCCCTTTACCAAACGCTTATCTATGCAGTTTCAAACTCCTGTATCTGTATCGCACTGGTTGATAGTGACCTCTTCATAAAGTGACCTTATGAGGCTGGGAGATAATGGTCTTTGACTAGAGAGAAAACATACTAAGATTAGCTATGAAGAAATCTATGACGATAGATTTTTTCATAGCTATTTTTTATAGTTAAAGAGAAAAGTAGATCGTGCGGTCTCTTGGATTTTAAATCCGTAGTCAAAACCGATCAGCTTTACTCTCGCCTTTTGAAATTCGATTGGAGTATGTTGGGTTCTTGAAACCGTGTATAGGAAAGTGAAATGAGA